>NZ_VPDZ01000006.1:0-262674 GCF_013417465.1 Acinetobacter sp. YH12251
TTGTTCCATTTTAGAGATTTGTTTAAGATAAGATATAACTCATTGAGATGTGTCATAGTATTCGTCGTTAGAAAACAATTATTGTGACATTATTTCAATGAGTTATCTATTTTTGTCGTGTACAGAGGAAAATATTAAACAATCAATGATTTATAGAGTAATGACAGCAGAGTTTTCTAAAGCTTTACGTAAATACGGGTCTAAGTCATCTTGACGTAATAGCCATTGCACATAGTCCGCAGGTAATTCTGCAATTGCGGTACCACGGTGTTTACCAAAATTAATACTGCGTGGAATGCGAGCATCTTCCGAAGCTTCGTATAATTCTTCGATGCTGTTGATTTTTAAGTGATGGACGATATGCATCAAAATATTAGCAGTTAAAATAATATCCATATCTGCGCGGTGAGCTTTACGGATCATTTCACGTGCTTTTTCACTGCCTTTGGTGATCATATATATCAAGGCAGAAATATTATGCGCTTCTGCATCAGGCCAAACTCGACGAGCAAGGGCAAGGGTACAAATGGCTTTAATTTTTGAACCATCTACACCGCATTTTTCGAGCGCTCGAATATCGTAGTCGATATTATGCCCAATGATATATGTCGTCTCTGATGGGAGTTCAAAACTGCTGTAGTGGGGCTGACCTTCAAGATCTGATTCTAAAATATGATGAACAGCCATCGCTGCAAAAGAAATAGCTTCATCACAACGATATAGTTGATCAAAAATTTTAGATTTATCTAAGGTGATTTTGGCATCTGCCACCTGAATTGGAGCATAGGCAATCTCGATGGGTTGTCCATTTAGTGTATGGGTTTCTGTGTCGAGAATGATGGCTTGCATGTCCAGTTCCAGCATGTTGAATAATGTTTATGAATGTACATGATCACATCCACACTGACAAACCCATGCTGTGATTATTTGTAGGAATATTATGAAGATGGCTGCGCAGTGTTTAAATAATCTGCTTATATCGCATCTGCCGAAATAAAACCTTTACAGCGGGATAAAGCTAAACCATCTTCTAAATCGACTTATTTTAAAGGCTTTTGTCCATCGTGATATCCAAAAATGTCGCTAAGTGGATTAAGCACTAGAGTATGTTCACGATCAATGGCATGGTGGTTTTTCGGCTTTACTTTTGTGCATATGTTTGTGTAGTTGGCAGGGGGTACAGCATTTTTGTTGATTTTACATTTTGCTTTAACCTCCGAAAAATAGCCCAATCTGTATCCAATGATCAGAAATATAAGTTCAGCCATTTTTTTGAGATCGGGGTGGCTGATTTATTTGAATACTGTTAATCCATATCGAGCTAAAACAAAGTTTTAGTTCTATATTAATTTGATAAATTAAAATAAGAGTAGTTGCTTAAAAATTAGGCTTGAACAAAAGTTTGTTCCATGTATTTAATGATTCATATTCAATGAAAAATTGACTTTAAAACAACAAACAAAAGGATCATTGAATGAAAATGCTGCGTTTAACGGTTTTAGTCAGCAGTATGCTATTTTTAGCAGCCTGCGGTAATGATAGTAATGACCAACAATTTAGTAATCCTGAAACAAATGCTGATCTCAATCAGATCAAAAATCCAGTGGTAACTACAACAGCCTATAGTCAAGACAATATGCCTGCTGTGAGTGCAGATAGCCGATTGATGACCTATAAAATGCTAGGAGTAGATGGCAAAGTTGTTCAAGCCACAGCCTTAGTCTTTACCCCAAAAACAGTTGCTCCGGCAGGTGGTTGGAAAATTGTGGCTTGGGCACATGGAACGACAGGTGTGGCTGATAAATGCGCTCCGAGCCGACAAGGTTTGCAAGGTACTGAATACTTATTGCAAATGTTATTGGCAAAGGGTTATGTCGTTGTGGCACCCGATTATGAGGGATTAGGGGAACCTAGTGGACGTGAAAACCATCCTTATCTGAATCTAAAAAGTGAAGCCTTTTCGATTACCGATGCCGTTGTCGCTGCTCGAAGTTACTTAACCAGTCAAGGTAAAACGGTGTCGAAGGATTGGCTTTCGATCGGACATTCTCAAGGTGGTCAAGCCGTATTAGGTGCAGCTGAATTCGCATCGCGTGCTGACTTAAATTATAAGGGAACGATTGCCATAGCACCTGCAAATAATCTTGCGCTCATTCTTGACGCTGGCGAGAAGTTAGCTGTAGGTAAACCTGCAACCGTGCAAAGTATGATTTATGCGCCTTTAGACAGTTTTACTGCGCAGATCATTGCGGGTATGCAAGGGCATAAAAACAGTGTGGATTATTCAAAAGTATTTAGTGGACATCTGGCTGCGATTGCACCTCAGGCTGAAACAGTGTGTTCAGGCGAGTTAACCAAGTTAATTCAAGATGACATGCTCAGTTATGCGAGTCAGAACACGACTTTGGATAACTATGGTCGAACTCAGCCTGATTTCTTAACTTTAAAGCCAATCCAAAACTTTATGAGTGAAGGTTCACAGCCTTTAACGACAGCGGTGAAAACGCCGATCATCATTTATCAAGGTAAAGCCGATCAGACCATTCCAGCAGATGCGACTAAATTTATGATTAGCCTTGCTAAGCCGGGAACATCGATTGACTATCGTGAGCAAGCGACAGCAGATCATATTAGTATTTATACCGATAATCTGGCAAATTTTGTGCAAGATGTAGAGACTCTCATGCCAAATCAATAAGTTGATTTGACTTAAATAGTGCTCGTGCAGATTCAACACGGGCATTATTTATTTAAAAACAGCACAAACTTCCCTCTCTCATTTCTAAAACTTCATGCTACAATACGCGCCAATCTTAGCACGGCTTAAAAGCCCTAATTTAATAGGACCTCGCTAATGTTTGCCAACACCTCTATTGCTCAATTTGACCCTGAATTAGCTCAAGCGATCTCGAATGAAGATGCTCGCCAAGAAGCGCACATTGAGTTAATCGCTTCAGAAAACTACTGTTCACCTGCAGTAATGGAAGCTCAAGGTTCAAAACTTACTAACAAATATGCAGAAGGCTACCCTGGTAAACGCTACTACGGCGGTTGCGAGTATGTAGACGTGATCGAACAATTGGCCATTGACCGTGCTAAAGAATTGTTTGGTGCTGATTATGCAAACGTTCAACCACACGCTGGCTCACAAGCAAACTCTGCAGTTTACCTTGCGCTACTTAACCCAGGCGATACAGTTTTAGGTATGAGCCTGGCTCACGGTGGTCACTTGACTCACGGTGCTAAAGTTAGTTTCTCTGGTAAAACTTACAACGCAATTCAATACGGTTTGAACCCAGAAACTGGCGAAATCGACTATGAAGAAGTTGAACGTTTAGCTGAAGAACACAAGCCAAAAATGATCGTGGCTGGTTTCTCTGCGTATAGCCAAGTTGTTGATTGGCAGCGTTTCCGTGATATCGCGGACAAAGTTGGCGCTTACTTATTCGTAGATATGGCTCACGTAGCTGGTCTTGTTGCTGCTGGTGTTTACCCAAGCCCAGTACAAATTGCTGACGTAACTACAACGACTACACATAAAACACTTCGTGGTCCACGTTCTGGTTTAATCCTTGCGAAAGCAAACGAAGAAATCGAGAAAAAATTACAATCAGCTGTATTCCCAGGTAACCAAGGTGGTCCTTTAGTTCACGCTGTAGCGGCTAAAGCGATCTGCTTCAAAGAAGCAATGGCGCCTGAATATAAAGCTTACCAACAACAAGTTGTTAAGAATGCGCAAGCAATGGCTGAAGTTTTAATCGAACGTGGTTATGATATTGTTTCTGGCGGTACTAAGAACCATTTGTTCTTATTATCTTTAATTAAACAAGACATTACCGGTAAAGATGCCGATGCTTGGTTAGGTGCTGCTCACATTACTGTGAACAAAAACTCAGTACCAAACGATCCACGTTCTCCATTCGTGACTTCTGGTATCCGTATCGGTACTCCTGCTGTAACAACACGGGGTTTTGGTGAAGCTGAAGTACGTGACCTTGCAGGCTGGATCGCTGACGTTCTAGACAGCAAAGGTGACGAAGCTGTGATTGCTGCAGTGAAAGAAAAAGTTGCTGCTGTTTGCGCTAAATTCCCAGTTTACGCAAAATAAGTCTGACTTGAGAAAGCCCCCTCAAGGGGGCTTTTTTTATGTCATCAGAAAAATTCAAAAGTTATCTAAACATTTATATTTCTGTTATAACGGAATAAGAGATAACAAAAAATTTGCCCATCGCTATAGATCTGTTGGCAAGGTCGCAAAGGAACTTTATATGAAAAAACCCAATATTATTCTTTCAGAACAAGATTTACATCGTTTAGAAACCATGTTGGAGCATCAGTCTAAGCTGACGCCGACGATGGAGCATTTGGAAGATGAGATGGCGCGCGCTGAAGTGGTTGCTCCACAAGATGTCCCTGCCAATGTGGTGAGTATGAATGCCAAAGTTCTCATTAACATTGCACCTGCGACAGAAGCAACCGAAATTACACTGGTCTATCCACATGATTTTCGTGGCGATAAAGGTCAAGTCAATGTTTTGGCTCCAGTGGGCGCTGCCATTTTAGGTTTGGCTGAAGGGCAGGAAATAGAATGGCCGCAGCCTGATGGTCATACCATGAAAGTCAAAATCATTAAAGTGCTCTATCAACCTGAGCGTGAAGGGAATTATCTATAATTCCGCTGTGATATACAGATATAATCCGTACACAAAGCCATCGATACCGATGGCTTTTTTATTTTTTCTTTATTGCATTTTTAGATATGAAATCGGCAAAAGTTGTTAAGCAGATTTTATTACAACCATAGCAGTTTAACTTGGGAAAACTGTCAAAGAATTGACAGAGTCATGGGCACGAAGTCGGCACACTTTATTTCAACAACACCATCGTTGCTTAATAATTTGAAGAATAAGGTAGAGCCCTATGACACAATTAGAATCGAATCATTACAATCCAGACTATCAATATCAGCATATTGAAGTAAAACCTGTAACCGGTCGTATTGGTGCGGAAATTTCTGGCATTCAGTTGTCTGGAAATTTAGACAAAAGCGTGGTCGATGAATTTAATCATGCACTATTAAAATATAAAGTTGTATTTGTGCGTGGACAGCAAGATCTCACAGATCTAGAACAAGAAGCCTTTGCACGACTTTTAGGTAATCCGTTGAATCACCCAAGTGTGCCACTCAAAGATGGTACAGCACATACTTTGTCAATTGACTCACGTGGTGGGCGTGCAGACTCGTGGCATACCGATATTACGTTTTTGCCCAATTATCCTAAAGCCACAATTTTAAGAAATGTAGTTGCACCTGAACATGGTGGCGATACGGTTTGGGCCAATACCGTGACCGCTTATGAAGATTTAAGTCCTGAGCTGCAAAAGTTGGCGGAACAATTACGCGCGGTGCATAGCAACAGTTATGACTATGCGGCGCCGAAAGGTCAGTACAATGAAGAAGGTCGCCATTTATTCCGTACTGCAGTAGAAGTGGAAACTGAGCATCCTTTGGTGCGTGTACATCCTGAAACAGGTGAAAAAAGTTTGGTGTTGGGTCACTTCTTTAAACGCTTCAGTGGATACAGTCCGGCACAGTCACGACGATTATTTGAACTCTTTCAAGAGCAAATCGTGCAATGGGAAAATATTGTGCGTTGGCGCTGGGCGGTTGGTGATGTTGCAATTTGGGATAATCGTGCGACGCAGCACCGTGCCATCAATGACTATGGGGGCGCGCTACGTATCGCCTCACGTGTCACTATCGAGGGCGATGTGCCTGTCGATGTAAATGGTCAGCCGAGTACTGTACTGAAAAATATTCAAAACACCGACATTTCAAACTTCCGTTCTGAAGCAGGCCGTATTTATGAGAAAGCATCTTAAGTATTAGAGCGTCATTTAAAACAGCATAAAAATAGATAAATAATGCGAAAAACAATGGTTTTACATTTTTCAGCAATTGCCTAAGATCGATGAGATCTTAGGCATTTTTTTATAGACGTGAGCGATCAAAAGAACACCGCCCAACAGCATTTGTTGCAAATTTTGCGTAATGAAGACATCTTTCAGGGCTTTAGCGATCAGAGTTTAGAACAGCTTGTGCAACAGGTGAAATATTCACGGTTTCATGCACAGCAACACATCTTAAAACAACAACAAATCGTGCAAGATATTTATATTTTACTTTCAGGTACGCTACAAACTGGTTGGTTGCAAAATAATGGTGAATTGATTGTAAATGACTATATCCGTCGCCAGTCGGTATTTAATTTTGTCGCACTCTTACAACAAAAGCCTTTGAATTATGATTATTTTGCTGCGACACACGTCGAGGTGGCAATCATTTCTGGAACAAGGTTTTTAGCAGTTTTACAGCGTGATCCGAAGGCGCTTTGGAATGTCGTGCAATCTCTCAGTCGACGCATGTATTTGATGTTTGAGCATAATCGTTATTTGCGAACGGCAACGCTAGAGCAGCGTATTGCTAGACATTTGATTCGACTCTATGAGCAATATGGATGTCGGCAGGAAATTCCCCTGAAACTCAGTCAGCAGGAATTTGCAGAGTCTTTTAATATTTCACGCCAAACGTTGAATAAACATCTGCAGCAATTTGTCCAAACACAAGTGATCGCGTGGAATTATGGACAAATCGTGATCTTGGATCTTGATCGTTTAAGGCGAATGAGTGAACTTGATGAATAACTGGATTTAAAATTTGACGAGAAGCCATAATCGCAAATGGCTTCATTGATCTTACATAGATTAGTGCTTACTGATTTTATCCAAATAACCCATCATAAAAGCAGAAAAAACAAAGGTTAAATGCATGATGATGTACCACATGATTTTGTCATTGGGGATGTTTTTCGCATCCATAAAAATGCGTAATAAATGAATCGAAGAAATTGCCACGATTGATGCTGCAACTTTGAGTTTTAATGAATTGGCATCCATGGTGCCGAGCCAGTTCAAGCGATTGGTCGATTCATTAATTTTTAATTGCGAAACAAAGTTTTCATAGCCTGAAAACATCACCATCACAATCAGTCCGCCCACCATAGTCATATCGACCAAAGAGAGAATGACTAAAATCAGGTCAGCTTCTGAATATTCTAAAATATGCGGAAGGACATGAATGACTTCTTGGAAAAATTTAATCGCGAGCAGTAGCAGTGCAAAGGATAAACCAAAGTACACGGGAGCCAGAATCCAACGTGCTGCATACATTGTGTTATGGAAAAAACGTTCCATTTAAGCCTCTAAAATTATTGATCTAATATTTGGTTCTAAAGTATATGAATTAAATTTTACGATAATTTTGATAATAATTCATGTAGAGTCAGTTGTTTAATTTAAATCTAGATTGAATCTTTGGGTATCTTAAGCTTGAATTCATCTGTGTAGGTCATCATATCCATTGAAATGATGCTGTATGGCTGCTTAGGCGGAGCTATAGGCAACGGTTGAATTTGATGGCGAAATTTGACCGATGAAATAGATGTATTTTTGCAAAATACTACAAGACTTTTATGGCAGAACTTGTAGTATAAAAATGATTTTATTGAGTTTAATTGGCTATGTCACAAATTGATGTATTGGTGCCGTTAAAGGATATTACGGTAGATCGGGCGGAAGTGCTTTCGATTAAGCGGAATGACCTTGTGCCATTACTGACCGATCAATATCGTCTAAATCATTATGCAGATCAATTAATTCAAGCACAGTCGGTGCTGCTAGACGGTGTTGACCCTCAATTGACGAAACAACTTAGTCAAACTATTGAACAGTTGATTCAAGCCTTAGCCAATTCAAAAAAATATTTAAAAATACGCAAATTTAATGCCCTGCAAAAATGGTTAGGCATCGATTTGGAATATGGGTCCGGACAAGTTGAATATTATAAAAATCTAGATCAATTGCTTGATCGGGCAAATCATCTGAGCCAAAAACTACAGTTAGAAATTCAAAAGTCCCAAGCACGTTTTAATCAACTACAAGGCTTACGTGAGCAAATGGCGCGCTATATCGTCGCGGCTGAAGAGTTCTTGGTGGAATACCCACAGTTTGTGAAAAATCAGCATCCGCTTGACAACTTTGCAGAACGTTTATCGAAAAAGGTGAATACGTTGCAAACCTTACAAGCCAGTAATGATATTGCAATTACGCAAATGCAGCTCTCTCAGCAGCTTTCTTTTGAATTATTAGATCGATATAAGGAAGCTCAGCAGGTGTTGATTCCAGCATGGCAATATCATGTGAAACAAAGTCGTCAAAGTAACTCGACAAGTTCATTGGAAAAGCTTGATAATAGCCGTGAAAATTTGATTAAAACTTTAAAAAAATCATTAGAGAATTCCTCTAAGTCTTAGAAATATAAGGTGAGTTATGACCGATTTAGATGCCAAAAATTTACCCGTTGAAGTAAGCAAAGAGTTGACTGAAGAAAAGTTTCAGCAACTCAATTTGCAGGAAATTGGCTTACAAACTTCCGATTTTCACGAAGTCGAAGCTGCACGTAAGGAATTGGCAGATTTAAGTCATAATAGTGTTGCCGAATACGGTAAAAACATTGCCACCAAGACGTCGACCTATACCGATGAATTGTTAAATTTGGTGCAAAATAAAGATCTAGATGCGACAGGTCAAAAGCTCAATCAGGTGGTACAAGTCGCACAGCAACTAAACACCACGAGCATTTTAAATAAATCTAAAAGCTCAGGATTTTTTGGTGGTTTACTGAGTAAATTTAAAGGTGCCAAGCAAAGTTTTGATCAGCACTTTAATACCACCAAAGAGCAAATTGATGCTTTGGTTAAAGAAATTGAAACTTCGCAAAATGGCTTAAAAGCGCGTGTAAATACCTTAGATAAAATGTTTGAAGGCGTACAAGACGAATATAAACAATTAGGGGTGTATATCGCCGCAGGTAAGTTGAAAGAGCAGGAAATCCAACAGGAAATTGCAAGCTTAACCACTCAAGTTCAAGATCAAACCACTACGCAAAAAGTCTATGACCTCAACCATTTGGCAAATAATCTTGAAAAACGTGTGAGTGATTTACAGATATTGCAACAGTCTGCGATGCAGACCTTACCGATGATTCGCATAATTCAATCCAACAATTTGATGTTGGTCGATAAGTTTTATGCTATTAAAAATATCACCTTACCGGCTTGGAAAAACCAAATTAGCTTGGCGATTTCATTGCAGGAACAAAAGAACAGCGTGCAATTGGCAAATAGCATTGATGATGCGACCAATGACCTATTAAAACGCAATGCAGATTTGTTGCATCAAAACTCTGTCGATACAGCGAAAGCCAATCAGCGTTCAGTGATTGATATCGAAACACTTGAACATGTGCAAAATACCCTCATTAAAACCGTTAATGATGTGATTCAAATTCAGAAAGAAGGTGTACAAAAGCGTGAAGAAGCGACGACACGTATTCGTGCCTTACAAAACAATTTGAATCATTTAGTAATTGAATCGAGTGGTTCAAACCCTTCTTCATAAACGGTGAGGGAGGTGAAAATATAATCTGAAGGAGTATGTCTTTGCCTCCCATTGATGAATATGCGCTAAATCCGCAGCAACTGGAAACAGGGCTTCAAACCATTAAGAAGCGTCAACGTAATTTAACGTTATTGACCTTAACCAGTGTTTCTGTGCTGATCGTTTCGGCTGTGATGCTGTTTATTCAGCATGATATGGTTTATAGCTTTTTTGGCCTAAGTTCTAGCGTACAGCAACTGCATATTCCCGTTAGTGCAGGTGATTTGACATATCAACTCGGTGAGTCTTCCGACTATTTTTTAAACTTTTTATCCTTTATTGGTTGGTTATTTCTAAAACTCATCGTTTCATTTATTGGCGCATTTTTCTTGGTTGGTTTTCTAAAAAAATTTCAATTTTTTAGAATTCGATTCCAATCTTTTGTATTGAAATTTGTCGGCTGGATTTTATCGTTTATTGTGCTTTGGTCAGGCTTAACCTATGTGCAATATGACCTTAATCATGATGACCGTGCAGCAGATCAAAAATTGGTACATTATGAAAAAAATATTCAGGAAAGCCAGCTGGCTTTCGAAATGGAAGATGCACAATTGGCAAAACCTGTGCAAGCCTATTTACTTGCACAAGCTGCTTTGATGCATAAGCCTGTAGATCGTGCGACAGCAATTCCTTTGGTGCAATCCTTAATCAATACCGAGCAACAAAATCCAGCAAAATTCCGTGAATACGGTTTTCAGCCTGAACAGCTCTGGGCGATGCAAAATCAGCTATTTGATAAAACCATGACACCGATGGCGCAAAGCGTGGAAAAACAAGTTCAGCAAGCCAATGTAGTAGAAGTTGTTGTACGTTGGGTGTTGATCACCGTGATAGTACTCACGCTGGTTTTGAGCTTAATTTTGTATCTGCTTTCTCAGCAGTTCAAATCACGGATTAATCGAATTGAGCAGGGACTTCATTAATAGGCCTATTTTCTTTTTACATCATTGCATTGCTCAGAATAAAAATCCCCATCACATTGTATGGGGATTTTTATTCTTGGGTAGATTAACTTGCGCGATGAAACAGTTGTCGAAGTTCCTGTGTAGAAAAAGTCTGATCATTCATTTCGCCATCCACAAGGTAAAAAGGAATCGGGTGCTGTCCCTTTGATTTTACATACTGTGTAATTTCATGCTGGCGGTCTGCAATATCTTTATGTTGAATTGAGCGCAGTACTTTCGAGCCATCTAAACCAATGCCTTCAATAATGCTTTTTAAAACGAGAATTTCAGCAATATTTTGACCGTGTGCAAATAATGCATGGAATAGGGCTTGAGTCAGGGCATATTGATCCAGAATATTGTCCAAGGCCAAAATACCTTGATGAGCCAGTTGACTGTTTGGCATACGTTTCATGTACTCAATATTGACAATCACATCTTCGCTATAAGCGGCGAACTTCGTCATTTCGAGTTTTCGCTTTGCTGCACTCGCACCATACTTATCGGTTAAATACTGCAGCACATCTAAGCCTTGTTCAGGAATTTCTGGAACGCGTTGAATCGGTAATAGCTCTACACGGGTTGCTGGATGTTCATTCCAGTTTTGTTTTAACTTTTGAAATGCGACATAACTCATGGGATAAACAATATCAAAGACAAATTCAATTTTCATTATTCTGCTCACTATTGATTTTATACATGTAGATCGATGGCAGATTAATGCAAGGGATAGATTGCTGCTGTATCGATGGCTCTTTAAAGCAGTCGAATCACCTGATATTTCATTTGATTTAATGCCGACTTGCTGAAATGAAACTTAAAGCTTTATAAAGATTTTGTAATTGATCAGGTCGTGCGTATGTCTTGCATAGGCTTGGTGTGATTTCAATAAAAAAGAAAAAAATGAGGAATTTGTCATGATATATGTGTACGAAATAATTCATTTTAATGTTAATATACGTCCATATATTTATAATTTAGAAAGAAATTTAATCATTTGATTTGTAAAACCGATTAATTTTATAAAAACAAACCGTTTCACCTATTTAATGGTTTGTTCTATCATTCTCTCATCAAATAAATTTACTCCTTTGGAGACGTTAGCAATGTTAGATCAAAATACTTCTGCTCAATTAAAAACCTTACTTGAACGCCTTGAAGGCCCGATTGAAATCGTCGCTACTTTAAACGGCACGGACAAATCAGACAAAATTAAAGAATTGGTGACTGAAGTTGCTGCTTTATCTGATTTAGTGACTGCACGTTTTGATGGTAACAACAGCCGTGCGCCAAGCTTTGGTATTGCAAAAGCAGGTGAAACACCACGTGTATTCTTCGCAGGTCTGCCGATGGGCCACGAGTTCACGTCTTTGATCTTGGCATTGTTACAAACCTCAGGCTATGCACCAAAAGTATCTGACGAAGTACTGAACACCATCAAAGGTCTAGGTCTTAAAGCTGACTTTGATGTGTTTGTATCTTTAAGCTGCCATAACTGTCCTGACGTGGTTCAAGCACTTAACTTGATCGCAATTTACAACTCAGGTACAACTGCAACCATGATTGATGGTGCATTCTTCCAAGACGAAGTGGAAGAACGCAAAATCATGGCTGTACCAATGGTATTCCAAGATGGCAATCACATCGGTCAAGGTCGGATGACTTTGGAAGAAATTATTGCCAAATTAGACACCAACTCTGCTGCAAAAGATGCTGAAAAGCTAAATGCCAAAGAAGCCTTTGATGTCCTTGTGATTGGTGGTGGCCCTGCGGGTAATACCTCAGCAATCTATGCTGCACGTAAAGGGATTAAAACAGGTATCGTGGCTGAACGCATGGGCGGTCAGGTTATGGATACCATGGACATTGAAAACTACACGTCGATTCAAAAGACACAAGGTCCTAAGTTTGCTGCTGAAATGGAAGCACATGTCCGTGAGTACGGTGTGGACATTATGAACTTGCAACGTGTATCTGACATCAAAGGTGCTGACCAAACAGCTAATGGCTTAGTTGAAGTGACTTTAGAGAATGGTGCAAAACTTGAATCTAAAACAGTGATTCTTTCAACAGGTGCACGCTGGAGAGAGATGAATGTTCCAGGTGAGCAAGAATACCGTACTCGTGGTGTAGCTTACTGCCCACACTGTGACGGTCCATTGTTCAAAGGCAAACGTGTTGCGGTGATCGGTGGTGGTAACTCAGGTGTAGAAGCGGCGATTGACCTTGCTGGTATTGTAGAACATGTAACACTTGTTGAGTTTGATACCAAGCTTCGTGCTGACCAAGTCCTTCAAGACAAGTTAAATAGCTTACCGAACACCACTGTGATCATGAATGCATTGTCTACAGAAGTGGTCGGTGATGGTTCACAAGTGACTGCATTGAACTACAAAGACCGTGCAACTGATGAAATCAAAACGATTGAATTGGCTGGTATCTTTGTACAAATCGGTTTGTTACCAAACACTGATTTCTTAAAAGAAACAGCAGTTGAACTTTCAAACCGTGGTGAGATCGTAATTAACGAGCGCAACGAAACCAATGTGAAAGGTGTATTTGCTGCAGGTGACTGTACAACAGTACCGTACAAACAAATCATCATCGCAACAGGTGAAGGCGCGAAAGCATCATTGTCTGCTTTTGATTACATCATCCGTTCAGGTCAATAAAAGAAAGGCCAGTGTGTTTCGAGAAACACGCTGGCCGCGCTGAATGTTGTCATTAGAATATTATTTTTCTTAATATTCTCGTTTTACAGGAACTTTGGATGCTAACACCGGAGTTCCTTTTTTTTTGTCTGCAAAATTAGGATTCAAAAATGTCCCCACACATTTTGAACCCTATTCGTTGCCCAGCTATTTTTGTTTTACAACCTTATTTTTATACTTTCCCCAAGGTTGTTTCTCTATATAAAGTGGATTAAGCAAGTCTTACGCCAATCACACCATGCATTTAAGATTTAAATAAATTCAAACCCTTAAACTTCTCCAATAAATCAGTTTGGCTTTCGATATGCTCCGGATGCGGAATAATGCACTCAATCGGACAAACTGAAACACAAGTTTGGTGCTCATAGAAACCGACACATTCAGTACAACGTGCGACATCGATTTCATAAATCTTTGAGCCTTCATAAATGGCATCATTGGGACATTCAGGTAGACACATGTCACAATTGATGCATTTATCTGTAATCAACAAAGCCATAAATCGAACTCAAGCCTGATACGCTAAAGATGAAGCCGAAATATCTACGGTCGAGTTGGGTAAGTTACGAATCAGTAAGGCATAGCGCATATCCACATCGGCAGGTACAGGAATATCCACGATATGACCTGAACCTTTGGCATCGTCAATTAGATTACCTTTTTTATCTTTCATTTCAGTTAAAACGAAGGTGATGTTGCCTGAAGTGGTCATCAGTTCTAAAGAATCACCTACAACAAAACGGTTTTTCACTTCGATTTTAAGAGAATCGCCATTGCGTTCTAAAACTTCACCTACAAACTGTTGATGATCAAAACGTGAAGAGCCGGTTTCATAGTTCTGATATTCACTATGAACATGGCGGCGTAGAAAACCTTCGGTATAACCACGGTTCGCAAGGCCTTCAAGCTGAGACATGAGAGCAGGGTCAAACGGTTTACCAGAAAGGGCATCATCGATGGCTTTACGATAAATTTGAGCGGTACGCGCACAGTAGAAATAAGACTTGGTACGGCCTTCAATTTTTAAAGAATGAATGCCCATTTTGGTTAAACGGTCAACATGCTGTACAGCACGCAAATCTTTCGAGTTCATGAAATAAGTGCCATGTTCATCTTCTTCGGCAGCAAACATGTCTTCTTCATTGCGTTGTAATAAAACCGGCTCGCCGAATTGGTGTTGTTCTAGGGCGTGTTGCTCATCGGCATTTTTATTATTGCAGCATGATGATTCTTCAATTTGTGTGACTGGAATAACATCACCAGTTTCATCTTCAACTGCATCGTGAATTTTATAATCCCAACGGCATGCATTGGTACATGCACCTTGGTTTGCATCACGTTTATTCATATAGCCAGAAAGTAAGCAACGACCGGAGTAAGCCATACATAATGCACCGTGTACGAAAACTTCAATTTCCATATCAGGTACATTGTGTTTAATTTCTTCAATTTCTTCGATTGATAATTCACGTGACAGAATGACACGTGTCAGTCCCATATTTTTCCAAAATTTAACCGTTGCCCAGTTCACCGCATTGGCTTGTACAGACAAATGAATGGACACTTCTGGAAAATGTTCACGCACCATCATGATTAGACCGGGGTCAGACATGATCAGTGCATCAGGATTCATGGCAACCACAGGTTCAAGGTCACGGATGAAATTTTTCAGTTTTGAGTTATGCGGTTGGATGTTTACCACCACATAAAACTTTTTACCTAAAGCATGGGCTTCTTCAATGCCAATTTTTAAATTGTCATGGTCGAAAGCATTATTGCGTACACGTAAGCTATATCGCGGCTGACCTGCATACACGGCATCTGCGCCATAAGCAAAAGCGTAGCGCATGTTTTTCAATGAGCCAGCAGGTGAGAGGAGTTCGGTTACGTGTTGAATCGTCATGTCAATAAAGGCATAAAAAATTTATGGCTTTATTGTAGTGATCTAAAAAAAGGATTCAACCAAGTATTTTAGTTGGGTTTTCAAGATATTCCGTTTTCCAAATGTTTTAAAATTTGGCAATCATTGATTTGGCTGGTTTCATTACAACTGGCACGGAGCTTACTTAACTGTATTTTAAAATTTTCTAATTCTTTAATTTTTTCAGAAACTTGACGAATGTGATTATCAATTAATTCATTCACGGCATGACAGCTTTGTGTAGGTGATTGCTCAAGTTCAAGCAGGGTTTGAATCTCGGTGAGAGAAATATCGAGGTTTCGACAGCGCTTAATAAAAACCAAACGTTTGTACATTTCTTCATCATAATAGCGATAATTGTTGTCTGCGCGGAAGCTAGGTTTCAGCAGTTTTTTCTTTTCATAAAAGCGAATACTGTCAACGCTTACCCCAGATTTGGTGGACAATTCTTTAATCAAATAATGTTTTTGTACGCTCATGCTTGACCTTGGAGTGAGTCCATAGTTTTGAATAAGAATAATACAAATCCATTGATTTTTAAATTGGAGCACATTTATGGCATGTACATGTAGTCATGAGCCAGCACCAAGCAAACCCAACAGTAAATTTCGTATCGCGCTTTGGATCGCCTTAATCATTAACGCCATGATGTTTTTGGTGGAACTGATTGGCGGGGCTTATGCACATTCTTCTGCGCTTTGGGCGGACTCGTTAGATTTCTTTGGTGATGCTGTTAATTATGGGGTTTCATTAGCCGTGCTAGGCGCCAGTTTATATTGGCGTGCAACAGTTGCCTTGGTTAAAGGTTTTGTCATGGCAGCGTTTGGGATCGTAGTCATTGCCAAAGTGCTCTATGCCTATGCAAATGGGATCGCACCTGAACCGATCACCATGGGGGTGATTGGTATCTTGGCTTTAGCCGCTAATGTCATCTGTGCATACGTCTTATATGCCTTCCGTGAAGGTGACTCCAATATGCAATCCGTTTGGCTATGTAGCCGTAATGATGCGATTGGTAATGTCGCAGTGATCTTGGCTGCAGTCGGGGTGTTTGGTACAGGCAGTCTATGGCCAGATTTGATCGTGGCCGCAATCATGGCGATCTTAGGTTTAACGGGTGGTTATCAGGTGATTCGAAAAGCACTGCAAGAGCGTAAGCAAAAAGATATTCTGAGTACCCCTTGCTCTTAAAATACTTACTCTTAAATCCACCGTTAATGGCATTCATTTTATCCATGTTTTTAACGCAGATGAATAGTCGTTAAATCGCTAGTTGAAATTAAAATAGCAGTCAGTTTTATACGAAATTTTCCTGACTGCTAATTCGATAAATCATCTGAAATCAGACTGTATTTAATAGGGTGCTGAGGTTTTATCTACAGACTCCAATTAAGTTATGCTTTACAATAGCGCGCGAAAATCATGTTTAAAAATTAGGTTTTCTACCTTGAAAGCTTTATGTTTAGGCCCCATTGGTGCATCAGGTAAATTAAATGTCGAAAAAGCAAGACATCATTAACGTTGCGCTCCAACTCTTCAATTCTTATAGCTATAACTCGATTGGTATAGATCGAATTATTGGGGAATCGGGCGTTGCTAAAATGACGTTTTATAAATATTTCCCCTCTAAAGCCAAATTAATTGAAGAATGTCTCGTGATTCGAAATCTTAATTTACAGGAATCACTTGAAGCTGCTATTGCAGAATGTGATCCAGAAGACCATCTTTCGCATATTAAAACCATTTTTGCTTGGTACGATGCTTGGTTTCATACTGCAGATTTCAATGGTTGTATGTTTCAAAAAGCAGTAGAAGAAATATCTAAAGTTTATCCTTCGTCATTACAACCTGCGATTGACTATAAAGAGTGGCTCAAATCAAAATTAAGTACTGCCTTACAAAATCTGGGCATTCAGCAAACTGAACAACTCGCTGCATTTCTGAGTAGTATTTTGGATGGCATGACCATCCAAGCCCAAATTGACCCCAACCAAGTGCATTTAGCAGATTATTGGAAGCGAGTTGAAAACTTAATTCGTTTGGAATTGACCGCTTAAAATTTGCTTGTAGGCATCTAAGTTTTAAATCTAGCGACGACTTATTTGTATTGATTAACCATCAATTTTTTTCACATGACTTAAGATTCTAAGAAAATAAAAAGCGCGATTATTTAGGGTAATCGCGCTTTGCTGACAATTGTGCGTTCAAATCATTCACTTTGTTAGCTTAAGTCAATGATTTGGTTTTCGAACGTTTTATACGTTTTCTCTCATTTATACTTTTACCCTCTGAATGCTAAATTCATTCGGTTTTTGCAGCAAAATAGACAGACTTGTCTGTTTTTTTTGAATTATAGGGGATCTTAGGTGAATTACAAGACAGGAAAGAAAGGTTTGTGTGTTTTTTAATCTAGCTTTAGTTTAAATTAATCTACTATTTTTAAAGATAATATTAAAAATTTGATCATTAAGCTCGATGTGAATTAGATGATAAAACTATTTTTACACTTGTGTGAATGACGTTGCTTGTTGGATGCAAGTGCATGGTCTAAGACCATTTTTTGAATATTTTATATGCAATAAGTATTTAGTGCGTGGGTTCTCAGCTTTTTATTTTTAAGTGAATTTTTGAATCGTGGATTTTACATAACGAAACATCTTCTATGGTTTTAAGCATTAAGTTTATTGATGAATTTGACTAAACTAGCAGCAAAATTATTTCCATGATTACAATTTAGAATTTTTATTATGTTAGGCAAAATATTTGCTGTATTAGAACAATTGGGTCTATCCGCCCAAAAACGTGCCATTCATGTGCAATTTTCCAACCCTGCGTTGAATGAAGAGCTTTTTATTCAACGTATTGATGGGGAACATGTCTTAAACCAAGGCGTGCAAGCGACTTTGATTTGCCTATCCACCAATGCACTTATTCCACTAAAACAATTTATTGGTGCACAGGTTGCCGTTGATCAAGTGACTGATCAGGGCGAACTCTTCCGCACCACGGGTATTATTACCGAAGCCACCCAAGGGCAGAGTGACGGTTCACTCACGCTGTATAAACTCACTTTAGAAGATGCAACATCGCTGTGGCATAAGCGCCGCAACAGCCGTGTGTTTATGAACAAATCTGTTCGCGATGTCAGTGAAACTCTCTTTAAAGAATGGCAAAGCAAAAGTCCGCTCTTTGCTGCCAGTCTAACGCTAGATCTAAGCGGTTTAAGCCAAAACTATGATGTACGACCTTTCATCATGCAGTCGAATGAAAGCGATTATGACTTTTTAACCCGACTTTGGCGCAGTGAGGGCATCAACTGGCTCATCGATGAAGCGCAGCTGAAAGTGCCGCATTCTTCAGCGCCAATTGAAAAACAAAAACTCCGCCTGATTGATGACAATAGCCAATATCAAGCACTCAGCCGTCGTAGTATCCGCTTTCATCGCTCTAGCGCCACAGAAAAACAAGACAGCATCACCAGCTTGATCGGTGAGCGTAGCATTCAACCGACTGCGGTCCATGTGCAGCGCTGGCAAGCCGATGGACTTAGTCAAGAAGAAGGCGCAGGTTCAGTTCAAAGCAAACATCAGCATAGCCAAAGCCAAGACAATGCCAGCTTAAGTTTGGAACAAGCATGGCATATCAGCCCTGCATGGATGCAAGACTTAAAAGGCGAAGACCAAGCTACCGCTTCATCCAATAGCCAAATTGAAAAACTGAATCAAAACCTAACGCGCTACCACGAGCTGCAATCTAAAAAATTCAATGCACAATCGACCGTGCGTGATACACAAGTGGGTTATTGGTTTGAATTGAATGAACACCCAGAAATTGATCAACACAGTGGTGCAGACAAACAATTTTTAATCACAGAAAAGAAATTCTATAACCAAAATAACTTACCCAAAGATCTCACTGAACAGGTCAATCAACTGATTGAACAAAGCCAGTGGAACATTAAACCGATCCATGAACAGGCCGAGCGTCAGGCCAATCAGCTCACATTGCAACGCCGCAATATTGCGACGGTTCCTGAATATAACCCACTCGAACACCGTCCAAGCACGCATCCGCAACGGGCTAAAGTTGTCGGGCCAAGTGGTGAAGAAATACATGTCGATGAATGGGGGCGTATCAAAGTCCGCTTCTTATTTACCCGTGGTGATGACCACAGCCATGATGGTGGTGCAGGCAGTAATGACAATGATATGGATTCTGCATGGGTCGATGTACTGACTCCATGGGCAGGTGAAGGCTATGGCGCACGCTTCTTACCGCGCATTAATGAAATCGTGGTCATCGATTTCTTTGACGGCAATATCGACCGACCATTTGTGGTGGGGCGCATCCATGAAGCACAGCGCAGTCCAACCCAATTTGATAGTAAAGGCAAACTGCCAGACACCAAAAAATTGGCTGGAATAAAAAGTAAGGAAGTCCAAGGTGAAGGCTTTGGACAACTGCGCTTTGATGACACGACGGGACAAATCTCGACACAATTACAAAGTACCCATGGCGCGACTCAGCTCAACCTCGGTAACCTCAGTCACCCCAAAGAAATGGCAGAAAGTGCAGGTCGAGGCGAAGGCTTTGAACTAAGAACAGACCAATGGGGCGCAGTACGCGCAGGTCAAGGGCTACTTGTCAGCACACACCCACAACAACAAGCAGCGGCAATGCACCTCGACGCACAAGCTGCAAAAGATCAAATCGAAGCCAACTTAAACAGCAGTAAAGCCTTAAGTGAAGTGGCGAAAAACCAGCAAACTGACCCGCTTGAAGTCTTAGATAATCTGAAAAACTTCCTTGGCCAAATTGAAAAAGGCAGTAAAGAAAAGGCAGATGCTTTTAAACAAGCCTTAATGATTTTATCTGCACCAAACTCCATTGCTGTGAGTAGTCAGGAAGATATTCATCTTTCAGCGGATGGGCAGATCAGCCAAAGTGCAGGCGATAGCATCAACCTCAGTAGCCAAAAATCCTTGATTGCCCATGCACAAAACAAGATCAGTCTATTTGCAGCACAAGAAGGCTTAAGAGCTTATGCTGGTAAAGGCAAAGTTGAAATCCAAGCCCAAGGAGATGGGGCGGATCTGATTGCACGAAAGGGTATTCAAATTATTTCCACTGAAGATACAGTCGAAATTAAAGCGAGCAAAAAAATCGTGCTAACTGCTGGTGGTAGCCAGATTGAAATTAGTAGTGCGGGTGTATTACCGACAACTAGCGGTAAGTTTGAAGTGAAGGCAGGGCAACATTTATTTTTAAATGGCTCGAAAGTCAATATAAGTCTTCCTTTTTTTCCTCAAAGTGTATGTTGGGAATGCTTGGCAAGAAGAGCGAGTCAACGAGGTGCATTTGTGAATAAAGGGGATGGTCAATAGATGTCGAAAATAATAAAAAATGATTTAAGTCGTTTCTTTGAGCAATTCCCTAGAGAAAACTATTTTATATATGGGGTGATTGATGCTGCACAAGATAGTAGCTTTTTAAAACGTAAGGACATTTTGCAATCACGTAATATATTGGTTGAGGCAGCCGGTGATAAAGCATCGGAGTTATCACCACATTTAATTCAATTGAGTCATAATATAAATAGTTCTGAGTGGGATTATATTAATCATCGGATTGTTGGTACATCACGAATGACTTTAATTGTCACAAGGCTAACTTTCGATGACTTATATGCGCACTTAAGACAATTTATAGATGTTAAGTTTGAGGGGGGACTTGAAATGTATTTGGCATTTTGGGATCCTGCGATACTTGGTACATTAGTAGGGCAAAAAACTGATAAAACTTTATATGTACAACAACAAGTATTATTGGAAGAACAAAAGAAGATTCTTTTAAAGCCAATTTATAGTTGGTGGTATTGGGATCGTATAGGTCAACTACATACAATTATTGGTGATAATAATTGTGAATTACAAATATT
Organism: Acinetobacter sp. YH12251; assembly: GCF_013417465.1. NCBI lineage: Bacteria > Pseudomonadati > Pseudomonadota > Gammaproteobacteria > Moraxellales > Moraxellaceae > Acinetobacter > Acinetobacter sp. YH12251. The sequence goes on from NZ_VPDZ01000006.1 coordinate 21,073, forward strand.
TTATGACTGGCGCCAGCCCTTTGAATTTACAATTGAACAAGAAGAACTAATGGTCGAAGCTACTTTTCCTGATCATCTAATTTATTATTTAAAATTAAATAATCCTTTTTTGATAAAGTCATTCAATAATTGGGACTTGTATTTATATGTTATTGAAATGCTTAAAAAGGCTAGAGAATATTCGCTAAATGGCACTAGAGATATTTTAAATTTTATATGTTTGACATTGATTTATAAAGATAAGTTTGAAAGTGATATGTCTTTGCAAAGTGTTCTTTTAAAAGTAAAAAATAAAATCATCAATATGGATCAGGCAATGGAAGAAGTTGAAGATTTGATGCAACTGAGCTAGTGCATTTATAGTGATTTAAATACTATGAATAGTAATAAATTACTAATTTAAAAATTGTATATTTAAAATTAAGGGTAAGTTAATGAATGTTTTTAAAAAAATTGTAATGCTGCCGATTACTATAATGATGGGTCTAGTTGGGTGTAGTACAGGATCTACAAAAACATATGTTTTGACTACAACATCTTATGGTTATGATGCTAATTATATCCCCTATATCGTTGAATTAAATGGAGAGGAGTTAGGTGGAGGTTTAGGTACTGGAACAAAAAGGTCTGCAATAATAACAGGACCACAATACGTAAAATGGGGCGAAGGTAATAGTTCTAAAAAGCATATAGCAATTAATGTCCCAACATTAACTCATGAAAATTTAAAAGGTAAAAAATACTTAGCAGTACATTTATATCCAGATGATAGTGTGGAAATTACAGTTTCAAATGACTTACCTGATGCAACTAAAAAAGGGTTAGTGTGGAGAGCCAAAATAATTGATGAATTGAATGCAAAAGAAAAAAAATAAGGTATGCCCATGTTTAATGAATTACAGAAAATAAAGAATAGTAATCAAGATGTTTCTAATCAGGGTCCTAATGCTAAACAGGATTGTTCTGATGTAGTTAATATTTCGATTTTTTTTGATGGAACTGGAAATAATTTAGAGAATGATGAAAAAATCGCTAAGCTAGCTAATCCTGCCAAATTATGGCGTAGCGCACTATTCTATAGCACTTTTGAAATGCAAAGTATGAAAGCACTTTCAAAACTGAGTCATCCAATTTATATATCGGGTGTAGGTACACCATTTAATGGTGATACTAATAATTGGGTTGATAAGCAAATAGCAAATTCACAAGACACATTTCCTACAGGTGGCGCTACAGGTGTTGGTGGATCAAGGCGCTTAGATTATGGTAAAGACCAGATTAGTGAAACATTAACTAGGGTATTGAAGCAGAAAATTGAACAAGCAGAAGCAAGCCTTAAATCTCAACTTGAGGAACGTAAAAGTGAAGCAGAAGCAAAAATCGAAGCTAATTTACACCAACATCGATTAATTAAAAAAATCAATCTATCAATATTTGGTTTCTCACGCGGAGCTGCATTAGCACGTGTTTTCTCTAATGAAATGATTTGGAATAATGAAAGTAAAGATTTAAGTTTAAATTATAGTCTGGCAGGACAAGCTGAAAAAATCCCTATGGCGATCCAATTTCTTGGATTGTTTGATACTGTAGCTTCATTTGGTTTACCAGCTACGAATATGCCGAATAAGTTGAGCTTTAGAGGGCGGGATATGGTAGTTGATCCTAGGGTTAAAAATTGCTTGCATTTGGTTGCTGGTAATGAATTAAGATTTTCTTTTCCTGTTGATTTAATACGTAAAGATGGCAAATTAGCCAATCCAAAAACGTGGAAAGAAATAGTTTATCCTGGTATGCACTCAGATGTTGGAGGAGGTTATCAGCCAAATTCACAAAATGTAGATAATAATTTCGCAAGAATACCTTTAAAACATATGATGGATGCTGCGGTAGCTGCTAATGTAAAACTTTTTGATTATATAAATTTAGAAAAAGAACAAAATAATATTTTTCGAGAAGACTTTAAAATAGAAGAAAAAACACAACAATTATTTAATTCAGTTAAAAAAGAAGTAGGTGCTTCTACTGGTGTTACAGAACATGATATCCAAAATTACATGAAATTATATTATGGTTCTTATGGAACGTTACACCGAAGAAGACAAAAACATTTAATTAATGGTGATATTGAGCAAGCAAATGCTTCGCGTTCAGTTAGCCAAATTTCTAGGGAGGAGGATGGTTTTGAGTTTCCAACCGGACCTGCTGATATGGCAACTGAAGTTGAACGTATTAAGTGGACAAAGAACTATACTACATTTAATCAGTCAAATATTACGGGTGTAAAACACCTTTTTAGAATTTTTTATCCTGCATTTAAACTGTATGAAATGCTTGTGCATATTGATGAGTGGGAGTTGGAAAGTTGGGAAAAAGACGTCTCTCAAGAAGCTGTAGATTTTTATTCAAATTATATACATGACTCTAAATATGGGTTTGTGGCAAATGTAGAGCCGTTTAGTTATTTTAGACAGAGAACTGTATATGAGTCTAATCGTAGTTGGAAAGGACGTAGAACTGATAAAAAACTTGGACCTATATATGAACAGATACAAAATGAACCTGAAGAGAAACCCTTAGAAAGCGATTCTATATGCCAAATTTAAAATACCAAGTGGGATGAATTAGCAGTAATAAAAAACGAGGCAAAAGCCTCGTTTTATCTGATTCAAACTAATTATTTTTCAACGAATGCACGCTCGATCACGTAGTCGCCTAGAACTCCCATCTTAGGAGATTCTTTCAGACCGTGCTGGTCAAGTAGTGCAGCAACGTCGTCTAGGAATGCAGGTGAACCGCAAAGCATTGCGCGGTCAGTTTCAGGGTTGAAACGTGGAAGACCAATTTTTTCGAAAAGTTGACCAGTTTCAATGGCAGTAGTTACACGGCCTTGAGTATGGAATTCTTCACGAGTTACAGTAGGGTAGTAAACCAATTTTTCTTTCGCGCCTAATTCACCAAAGAATTCGTGGTTAGGAATTTCATCTAAGATTAAATCTTGATAAGCCAATTCCGAAATGAAACGAGTACCATGTACAACGATGATTTTTTCAAAACGTTCGTAAGTTTCAGGGTCACGAATTACAGAAAGGAACGGTGCAAGACCTGTACCTGAAGAAAGTAGGTATAAGTTTTTACCAGGGTTTAAGTCATCTAGAACTAAAGTGCCTGTAGGTTTTTTAGACACTAAAATTTCATCGCCAACTTTTACTTTTTGTAAAATAGACGTTAAAGGACCATCTGGAACTTTAATAGAGAAAAACTCTAATTCTTCTTCATAGTTTGCGCTTGCAATAGAATAAGCGCGCATTAAAGGCTTACCATTTACTTCAAGGCCGATCATCACAAATTGACCGTTTTTAAAACGTAACGCAGTATCGCGAGTGGTTTTAAAAGAGAATAAAGTGTCATTCCAATGGTGGACGTGAGTAATCTTTTCGACGTTAAAAGCAGCCATTAAAGGTCTCAATAAAATTATCAAATTAGAACAGCTTACTATTCTAATCTAAAATCATTCTCGATAAACTGAATATATTTAATTGAACTTATCAGAAAAAGTGATTATGTCTGAGCTTAAAATGCCAATTATCGGGTATATGAAATCTCCCTACCGAGAAAAGTTTGGTATTCCACGTCAGCCAAATTTGGTGCAAGTCGAATCTTATATTGAAATGGTAGAACCTTATAACGATTTATTGGCTTTTGAGGGGATTGAAGATTTTAGTCATCTTTGGTTGATTTGGCAGTTTCATGAAAATAAAAATGTAGATTCGACAAAATTTCGTCCGCAAGTTCGTCCTCCGCGTTTAGGTGGTAATCAAAAAATCGGGGTATTTGCGACACGAAGTATGTATCGACCGTCACCTATGGGCTTGTCTGTTGTGCAGCTCAAAGGGGTGCAAAAAGTCGGTAAATCGGTACGTGTCTATGTTGTCGGTAGTGATTTGTTGGATGGAACACCAATTTTAGATATCAAACCCTATATTCAATATTCAGATGCAGTTATGGATGCGCAAAGCGGTTATGCGCAGGATGAGCCAGAACGAAAATCTGTGATTTGGTCAGAGCACGCTGAGCAACAAAAACAGGTATTTTTAACTAAAGGAAATCTAACCGAGCAATTAAAGGCTGAACTTGAGCAGGTATTGAGTTTAGATCCACGTCCTGCCTATCAGCATGATGATGAACGTGTGTATGGCATGTTATTTGGTGGATTGAATGTAAAATTTCAGGTCAGTAAACAACATGTTTTGATTGTTGAAATATCTCAATAAAAAAAAGGAGCTTTCAGCTCCTTTTTCATTAAATGTGTAAATTATTTATTTGCTGCAAAACTTTGTTTGATTGCGTTAAGAGCAACATCGTTATACATGCTGCAAGAGTTCTCAGCTAATTGTTTAAACTCTAAAAATTGAGTTTTTTGAGTAGGATTTGTTGAAGTATTTATCCAATTATCAATAATCTTAATTAAATCCTGCATATTGTATTCCACTCCTTTAGGAGATGGGTAAGCGTCATAGAAACGATTTTTATATTGAGCTACGCCATATTCACTCTCATCATCAGCTACGGTATAGGCTACAGTATCTTTCATGATGTATTTTTTCGCAGTAATATCTGTACTAAGATCAGTCCACCAGTCAGCTAAAAAACTTTGACTGTCACTATCTGAGGAATCTGTTAAATCTAAATACTGTTCACTATTTGATACTTTATTTAATTGTAAACAGCGAGAACCAGCGGGAAACTTAATATTTGAAATAGCTGTTAAGTATTTGAGAGCATCGTTAGAAATATAGTTGCTTGAATCAGTAATATTATTTTTTATGATCCAATAATTATAGGCATCAACTTGAGAGGCAATGATTTCACCTTCAAGATTGAAAGATTTCATTGTTGTCGTAATTTTTAGACCTGATGAATTAACAGAGGAATGAGGACTTAGCGTCCACACATTATTTGCAATGGATATATTGCCATTCAGATAGCCATACAAACTGTGTAGAGATCCTTCATCATACAAGCCATTCGTTGTGACCATAAATGAATCGCTACTTTCTGAAGTATATAATTTACCATTATCGATAGTTGCAGTATCACTTTCGTATGACAGCACATCACTTTCACTGTCGAGTTCAAAAGTTGACCACTGTTGGAAAGCAGCATTTGGTACTGGTGGATTTTCACTGGAATTATTATTAGATGTAGAGCTTCCACCGCCACCGCCGCAGGCAGTTAAGCTAAGAATAGTCATCGTATAAATTGCTAATATTTTTATTTTCATCATAAATCTTCTTATATCGTAATTATAAAGCCCTGATAGGCAACTTTATTATAGCTTAAATTTATGAATGATTTCATTAATAAAAAAATAGTATGCTTTCAGAAAATCTATGTGCAAAACACAAATGACACAAGCGTGCCTTTAGAATTTTTTGCTATAGTGGTTTTATGTTTGGGGAACATAGAACAATGACTTTTAATTTTGAAATTGACACTTCTTGGTGTTTAGACCAATTACAAAAAGACGGGCGAATTACTGAGCGGGACAAAATGCTGATTCAAACCACGCACCGTCAGCGTGAGCAGTTGAAATGGCATCCTTTACAATGGATTGCCAATTTTAATTTAGTCGATCAGAGTCATCCACAGTCTACCTTAACATTGAATAGACTTTGCCAATGGTTGGCAGAAAAGTCTGGTGTACCGTTTTATATTATCGATCCTTTAAAAGCTGATGTGCCTGCACTGACTGCAATTATGTCGCAGGAATTTGCAGTACGAAATCGCATTTTAGCGGTTGAATTACAAAATGAGCATGTGTTGATTGCAACAGATCAACCTTATAAAAATGAATGGATTGCCAACTTAGAAAGAACGGTATTACCACGCAAGATTCAACGTGTATTACTCAGTCCAGATCAACTACAGCGCTACTTGGTTGAATATTACCAAGTGAGTCGCGCAGTCAGTAATTCGCAAAAATCATCGAGTTATGACCGTGAAAATAAAGGCGTTGAAGCACTATTACAATTAGGTGATACACAAAATCCAGATGCCAATGATCAGCATATTGTGAAGCTTGTGGATTGGGTCTTACAGTTTGCCTTCGAACAAGGTGCAAGTGATATTCACCTCGAGCCGCGTAAAGATACAGGAAAGGTGCGTTTTCGTATCGATGGGGTATTGCATACCATCTACAACATGCCTGCAAATACACTGACAGCTGTGGTTTCACGAATTAAGATCTTAGGACGGATGAATGTGGCGGAAAAGCGTAAGCCGCAAGATGGACGTTTAAAAACCCGTACACCCAAAGGCCAAGAAACAGAGCTGCGTTTATCGACGTTGCCAACGGCCTTTGGTGAAAAGTTAGTCATGCGTATTTTTGACCCTGAAGTCTTGGTACGTAGTTTCCAACAGCTCGGTTTTGAAGGGCGTCTGTTAGATGATTGGAAGGCCTTAACCAGTCATAGTCACGGTATTATTTTAGTGACTGGTCCGACGGGTTCGGGTAAAACCACCACGTTATATTCATCGCTCAAACAATTGGCAACTGAAGAAGTGAATGTCTGCACGATTGAAGATCCGATTGAGATGTTAGAGCCGAGCTTTAACCAAATGCAGGTGAATACAGGGATTGATCTAGGCTTTGCCGATGGTGTACGGGCGTTAATGCGTCAAGACCCTGACATTATCATGGTCGGGGAGATCCGAGATCATGATACGGCAAATATGGCGATCCAAGCTGCATTAACAGGTCATTTGGTGCTTTCAACTTTACATACCAATGATGCACCATCGAGTTTGACGCGATTACATGATCTGGGGATTCAGCCTTTTTTAACGGCAGCGACCATTTTAGGGGTTTTGGCACAACGTTTGGTTCGTCAACTCTGTCCACATTGTAAGCGTGAGACTTTTATCAATGAACAAGAGTGGAAACATTTGACCTTTGAATATGCGATACAAATGCCTGATTTTGTCTACGAGGCGGTGGGCTGTGATGAATGCCGTCAAACGGGTTATAAAGGCCGTGTGGGAATTTATGAATTTATGCCACTCAGTATTGAAACCAAGCAATTGATTGGTGCCAATGCAGATCTAACCCAACTACGTACACAGGCACGTAAAGAGCATGTCGAGCCATTACGAATTGCAGGTGCGCGTAAAGTACTTGCAGGTGTGACGACTTTAGAAGAAGTTCTGCGTGTCGTACCGCTCAACTAATGGTTCGATCAAATAAATAAAAACGTCTTTGCAGCTTAAGATTCGACTCATCTTGCTTTGTTTAAATAGCGCTATCGAAATAGACAAAGTAAGAGAGATCGAAGATGAAAACATTCACTCAATTGGTATGTGGTTTAGCATTTGCAGGTGTGGCATCGGTTGCAGTCGCGAATACAGCAGTTAATCAAACAGCTGTTGCACCGATGAAAACCACATCAGTGAAACATGCCTTAGGCTTAAAAGATGATAGTAAAGTTCAATTGAAAGGTTATGTTGTGAAATCGATGGGCGATGAAAAATATCAGTTCCGCGATAGCACAGGCAGCATTACAGTGGATATTGATGATCAACTTTGGCAAGGCAAAGCGATTTCAGCTAAAACACCAGTAACGCTCATTGGTGAAATCGACATTGATTACAAACCGACGAAACGCGTTGAAGTTGATGTCGATCAAGTAAGATTTTAATTTAGCCTGTTATTCATTTCAGTGCTGCTCCATAAAAAACCACGGCTTGCTGTGGTTTTTTTATGATTTGAGTAGATATGAGCAAAAGTTCGATAAACTGAAGTCGTAACCATAGAAATAGGGTAGGTAAGATGCGAATTTTATTGGCAGAAGATGATGAATCTCAAGCCGACAGTATAAAAACATGGCTTGAAATGGATGGCTACAGTGTCGATTGGGTTGATCGCGGCGATCACGCTATTTTGGCTTTAGAACAACATCAATATGACTGCATACTTTTAGATCGTGGCTTACCAAAAGTAACTGGTGATGAAATTTTAAAACGTATCGTACAGTTGCATCCGCTTACACCAGTTTTATTTATTACTGCTCGGGACAGTATTGCAGATCGTGTTGAAGGTTTAGATCTGGGAGCCCATGATTATTTGGTGAAACCCTTTAGCTTGGAAGAGTTGTCAGCAAGGGTACGTACCCAATTACGCTTGCATCATCAACAGCGTGATAATTCTCTGACTTTCGGGGATTTAAGTTTAGATGTACAAGCCAAAACGCTGCGTAAAAATGCGGAATTGATTACGCTGACATCGCGTGAATATCAAATTTTGCATAAGATGATGTTGAATCCTGAGCATATTATGACACGTAGCCAACTCGAAGAATCGCTCTATGCTTGGGGGGATGAAGTTGAAAGTAATGCGATCGAAGTTTTTATTTACCAATTGCGTAAGAAGATTGGCAGTGATTACATCAAAACCTTAAGGGGTTTGGGTTATCGCATGAATCTTCCGCAACAAAGTTAAGTCTATGAGTGATAAAAAAAGTATTTCTTTACAGTCGCAACTGATTAAAACTTCACTGCTCAGTGCAATTTGGGCGGGAGCAATCTCTCTGTGTCTGATGTTGGGATTTGGGCTGTATCACATCATGAATGTGCATGATGCCCTGATGGACGAAGTGGCTGACATGCTCACTGCTACTGATCTCACGCTGAAGCAAGACGAACAAATAGATGAGCTGAGTGAAGAGTTTGATATGCAATATCAACTCATGCAAGGGCAGCAAGTCTTAACCACGTCGGAACAACACACAGCATTTGAACATCAGCTCAATTTAAAACATGGGCTGCATTATCAATGGAGAGAAGGCGCGTTATGGCGTAGCTATGCACTTCAGGACGATGGATTAACCGTACAAATCATTCAACCGATGAAAACACGGCTCAGAGAAACGCTGCAGAGTTTATTAGGCTATGCAGGGATTCTATTGATTGTCTGGTTGATCCAATGGCTCTTACTGCATATTTTGATTAAACGTCAATTGAAAGTTTTACAGCTTTTTTCAAAACAAATCGCTGAAAAAAATGTAGATGACTTACAAGCCATCGTCTTACCTGAACCTGTATTACAGGAAATAGAGCCGATCCAAACACAGCTGAATTTTTTATTAAACCGATTAGATCAAGCCTTAGAGGCGGAACAACGCTTTACCTCCGATGCCTCACATGAATTACGCTCACCGCTGTCTGCGATTCAAATGCGACTTCAGGTATTAAAACGAAAATATCCCGACATTCAGCAGGATTTATTGAGCATACAGCACGATGTTAATCGAGGAACACGCGTGTTGGAAAATCTACTAATTTTGGCACGGCTCGACCCGACGCAATCGGAGCAATTAGATAAAAAACAAGACGACTTAGAACAGCTGAGTTTACAAGTCCTTGACGCTTTACAGCCTTTTATTGAAGAAAAGCAGATCGAATTGAAGCTACAGACCCAGTCTGTACAGTTTGCTATGAACGCAGAGTTGATGTTTAGCTGTCTACGCAATTTAGTCGATAACGCTATTCGTTATAGTCCTGAGCAAGGACAGGTCAAGATTGATTTAACGGTAACAGCACAGCAGGCGATTTGGACGATCGAAAATCAAGGTGCAGGACTGACAGCTGCAGAATTGCAACGCATTGGCGAGCGGTTTTACCGCGTATTGGGAACAAAGACACAAGGTTCAGGTTTAGGTATTTCAATTGCCCAAAAAATTGTACAGTTACATCAAGGTCAATTAAGTGTGAACGCCTCTGAACTGGGCGGCTTAAAGGTACAAATCACTTTTCCAATCTGTTAAAAACATGATTTGCTCTAAGGAATTTAGCGAAAGAGTGTTGTGAGAGGAAGATGAGTGTTGCGATTTAAATTAAGTTTGAGTAGCTATAAAACTTAATTTAACTAAGTACAAAACTTAAAAAGCAGTAAGCGAATGGCTTACTGCTTGTGTCCACGATTATTTTTATTGCGCTGATAATTATTATTTTTATCAGAAATTATTTGGTCAAAATAAGGCGATTATTTCGTGTTAAACGTAGTCGATATTCTTCACCTGCATGCATAATGCGAATTTCACGTCCTAAAGCAAAAAGGTTGTTTGAATGTAGCATTGGCAGTGAGTGGTGTGCTTCATTGCTACGAGTAAAAAGGCTAAATGGTGCGTTCATTCCGTCGACTCCGTGGTGTATTTCTGAATGGTTTAAATGATAATCATTATCGAATAGGCCTGTCAACGGTAATTTTAGGATTTTATAAAAAAGATAAATTTGCTTACACTTGGTTATCAATCGCAACAGAGTAGAGAGCAGGGAACTATGTCTAAACCGCAAATTGATGTCGCCATTGCGATTTTATTGCATCAAGACAAAGTACTGGTGGGTTGGCGTGAAGCAAAACAACATCAGGGCAATAAACATGAGTTTCCGGGCGGTAAAGTCGAGCAGGGTGAAAGTCCTGAACAGGCTTGTCGTCGTGAAATTTTTGAAGAGGTTGGAATTGGTTTACATGACTGGCATGCTTTTGATTTTATTCAACATGAATACGATGATGTTATTGTGAAATTGCATTTATTTCATGCCACCGTCCCGCATGCGTTGCTGAATGAAATCCAAAAGCCATGGGCCTGGTATTCACGTCAACAACTCATGAGCTTAAATTTTCCAAAGGCCAATCAAGCTATTTTGCAGCGCTTATATTGGCAGCAACAGATCAAAATCACCGCCGATCTACCAACATTTGAAACGCTTCAAGAGACGCTGTTGTATTATTGGCGAGTCGATGCCAGCGCAGAAAATGCAGAGGCATTAAATCAATTACCTACCGTGATTTTAAAGCAATTGATAATTAATGAAGATCTATGGTCATTACTCTCTATGGAGGTGCAAGCACATATTTCGGCTTTACATCTTAAGCAGCACCAATTGCTGAAAAAAAATAAAGGTGATTTACAGCTTGGGAAGCGCTATATCGCCGCTTGTCATGATCAAGTTTCTGCACTGCATGCGCAAAAAATTGGCTGTGAGGCTATTTTTATGAGCCCAGTTCTGGCGACACAAAGTCATCCAGAGGCGCAAAGTATGGGATGGGCGCATTTTTCTGAGATTGCACGAAGCATAGAAATCCCTGTTTTTGCTTTAGGTGGCATGCGTCCTGAATTGCTACCTATTGTACAGCAGCATCATGCTTATGGGGTGGCAGGTATTCGCAGTTTTTAGAAACTAGAATGTGTATATTGAATTAAATTTGTATTTGAAAGTCGTTATGTAAAATTCAGTGAAGGTTGGTTAGAAATAGACTTACTATTTGTAAGCTATTTACTGATGTTACGCCCGTAAAAATAATTACGCATTTTTTAAATGATTTTTAAACCGATACGACGGAGTCTTAAATCTAGAGATTGAGTAAAGGGATTAGCCTTCGGCTGGAGGTACTCTTACGAAACGATGCTTCTCATTAGGCAAAATGAGAAGCGTGCTTCACAAGGAAACCATCTTGCGGTGCAATGCACCTCACTGACAAAACTCGTTCACTAGCGTCAATTTATCCAAAGTATCGCAAAAACATTTTTAAATAGATGTAGTCTTGTCTCAAACGCTTGCAGATGACGTTACCGTGTATCGTACTTTTATTTAGATCAAATTATGCTTCTGATGTTACTGCGTAACATTATTTAATAATAACTATGAGAAATAAACTTACTTTTAGTATGTTTTAAATGAAAAAGCCTGATCTCAATTAAGAACAGGCTTTTTTATGGGTGCTTAAAGAGCTTTGATGGCTTGTTGGGCTTTTTGAATGGTGCTGCTTTTTCTTTTGCATTTGACCAGCTTTTAAAACAACATTCCAAAGCTGTTGTTTCATCGGCTTGGTTTGAGCATAGCTTAATCCACGCAGTGCCAACGATTCTGCATTCGCAGGTTGATTTTTTCGATTGGCGATCATTGCCAAATATAAAAAAGTTTCCGCAGATTGCGGTGCCAAACGCTGTGCTTGAGTTGCCGCACTTTCAGCTTCATTCCATTTTCCATTGGCATAAGCGGTTTGCGTAGTTTGCATCAATTTTTTGAATGCAGGTAAGTCGCGACCATCATCAAACTTTTGAATTTGGGTTTTCTGCTCAGGAATAACGATACGTTGACGTTTAATTTCTGGATGGTCATATGGCGTAATAATGACCCCAGAAGGGTCATGGATGTCTGCCTTTTTTTCAGGCGCCGCAGGCGGCTTTTGCTCAGGTTCGTTCATGGTTTGGCAACCTGCCAAAATGATCGTCAAAACGCTCAGAATACTGAACGTTTTTAAAACTTTAATGTTTTGCAGTTTAATTTGAATACTCTCCACTTGAGATGATGCGAGGTTGATCAGATGAACCCTGATCATTATCGACATCACTTTCACGAATGTAGTCACCTAAACTATCATTTTGTTCCTGAGTTGGCTGCGTCTCTTCAGTATCAACTGTGTAAGGTTCTACTTCATATTGTGTCGAACCACATGCCGTAGCCTGATTTGGAATAGAGTTACGCGACAGAGGAATATACATCGCACCTGTACAATGCTGCGCAGATAAATTACCTGAATAACGGTCTAACCAATGCCATTGTACGCTGTCTGGTTGACGTAAATTAACTGGCTTTTGACGTAACTGCTTCATGACATTGGTCCAAACCGGAAGTGCTCCTGACGAACCTGTTAAGCCTGTAACTTTGTTGTTGTCTAAACCTAACCAAACCACACTTAAGTAATTACCTGAATAACCTGCAAACCATGAGTCACGCGTATCATTGGTTGTCCCTGATTTACCTGCAAGTTTGAGTGAAGCTGGTAATGATGCATAAGCAGAACGGCCTGTCCCTGAACTCATCACTTGTTGTAAACCGTAGTTCAAGATAAAGGCTGCATCAGGTGCAATAGTCGGTTGTACCGTTAAGCTATAACGATCTAATAAACGACCATTGGCATCGACCACTGAACGAATAGCTTTCACTGGATATTTGAAGCCACCGGTTGCAAAGTTTCCATAGACACTCATGACTTCCATCGGTGACATATCGATAGCGCCGAGGTAAATCGAAGGGTAGTTTGGAATATTAGAAGTCACACCAAACTTTTTCAGATGGTTAATAAACGTGGACATACCGAACTCTTGACCTAAGCGTACCGCAGAGAGGTTATAAGAGTTTGATAGGGCATCGACCATTGGTACGACACCATGTGCGCCACCACTATAGTTTTTCGGGGTCCAAGCTTTGCCATCACTTTGAATGCTGATCGGACTATCTTCGATTTGACTCGCCCAGTTATAACGGTTGGATTCTATCGCACTGAGGTAAATCACAGGTTTTAGCAATGAACCGACTTGACGTTTAGCATCCATTGTACGGTTAAAGCCGGTAAAGTCCTGCGTTGAACCGACTGCTGAAACCAATTCACCATTTTCAGGATGAGACACCAGTACCGCGCCTTGTAATTCTTTCAAGCGTGCTGGATTGGCATTGCTTAAACGTGCCACAGATTCTTTAAATGCAGTTTGTACACGAGTTTGAGCAATCGGGTCCATCGCAGTGAAAATACGCAGACCTTGATTGGTCAAATCGCTTTCTTGGTATTCAGTACGCAGTTGACGACGCACAATATCCATATAGTCTGGGAAGCGAGAAGGGCCCAATGTTGGTTTAGTAATGACATTTAATGGACGTGCAGACTCAGTTTCATATTGTTCCTGAGTTAAATAGCCCACGACCACCATATTATTTAATACAATATTACGACGTTTAATCGCACCTTCAGGGTTTTTCCACGGATTAAATAGGGTCGGGCCTTGAACTAGACCGACTAAATACGCCTGCTGAGCAATATTTAATTCACGCAGCGGTAAACCAAAATAAAATTGCGAGGCTAAACCATAACCATTGATTGAATAGTTACCGTTTTGACCTAAATTCACTTCATTTAAATAAGCTTCAAGAATTTCATCTTTGTCATAGTGGAGTTCAATCAGCATCGCCATTAAGGCTTCGTTGGCCTTACGTTTAATGGTTTTTTCAGGCGATAAATAGAAATTTTTCACCAATTGCTGAGTGAGGGTCGAACCACCTTGACGTTTACCACCGGTGACATTACTTACGATGGCACGTGCTGTACCACGAATGGAAATACCATGATGCTGATAGAAATTACGGTCTTCGGTAGCAATTAAAGCTTGGATTAAAGGCTTAGGTACTTTATCCAGTTTAATCAGAACACGGTCTTCATTGTGCTGAGGATAAATACCACCAATTAACATCGGCTCTAAGCGGGCAATACCACTGCTTGAAGGCTTGGTCGCACTTACCTCAGTGATTTGATCTTCACCAAAAGTCACTTTAAGAACTTGTTCAGGGTCGACACTATCACCAAAGTCAAAACCACGCGTGTGGATATAGGTTACATTGCCAGAAGTAACGTAACTCCCTGTTTTCGCATAGCTATCTTGAGCGTTATAGCCCAAAAGTTTCAGTTCTTGGTTGAGGTCTGCTTGGCTTACAGGCGCATTGGTATAAATTTCTAAAGGACGAGCAAATACCTTGGCTGGAATATCCCAACGTTGACCTTCGAATTTGTCCCGTACAATATTATCTAGACGAATAAGATAAATGCTGAACACGAGAAATCCGCCGATAATCAACAGCGAAAAAATCAGTGCAATTATGCCTATGCCACGTTCAGACTTCATAAATAGTGATAAGACCCTGAGAAATTTTGCTAATCATGCGAAGCTTTTCAGTATTTTGCAATATTTAAACTGTTATATGTATGCAAAATATTGGAAGCTACTTCACTAAAGTCGAAACTTTAAAGTTTTTTTAAATCATTTCTGTTAGTGATATGATACCAATGAGGCGAAGCGGAGCAAAAGCGCAGGTGCAAATTTCACATAAATCATTTCGAAACATTGGGTTGATTGGTCGTCCAGACAAATCATCAGTGATCGAAACCCTATGTTTGATCCACGATCATATTTTGAGTTTGGGATTACATCCTGTATTTGATACGCAAACAGCGCAGCTGGTTCCCTACAATAATACTCAGACGGTCAGCCGTAATTTATTGGGTGAAGTTGTCGATTTGGTGATCGTAGTTGGCGGTGATGGTTCATTGCTTCATGCTGCACGTGCCTTGGTGAAATACAATACTCCTGTGATTGGGGTGAACCGTGGTCGTTTGGGCTTCCTGACCGATATCAAACCGACAGAAGTGATTTTCAAGTTAGATCAAGTGCTTAAAGGTGAGTTTCAGCTAGACCGACGTTTCTTGTTGGAAATGGAAATTCGCTCGAAAGGCGAGTCGATTTATGATGCTGTGGCTTTAAATGATATTGTGCTGCACTCGGGTAAATCGGTACATATGATCGACTTTGAACTGAATATTGATGGGCAATATGTATACCGCCAACACAGTGATGGTTTAATTGTTTCGACACCAACTGGCTCTACAGCTTATGCATTATCTGGTGGTGGTCCGATTGTCCATCCAAGTATGGATGCGATTGCCTTAGTGCCAATGCATCCACATACTTTGTCGTCACGGCCGATTGTCGTAGGTGGACAAAGCGAAATTAAAATTTTGATTCGTGAAAACCGTGTTTTACCAATGGTCAGTGCCGATGGTCAACACAGTGTATCATTGGGTGTAGGCGATAGTTTACATATCCGCAAACATCCATTTAAGCTCAACTTATTACATCCACCTGGTTATGACTTCTATATGGCATGTCGTACCAAGCTAGGCTGGAACCAAGATTTTGACTCATTAAAGCAGGATTAATTATGAATATTGAACAGATGCTTGCCGTACTCGATCCTGAAATTGTTGGTCGATTAAAAACGGCAATTGAAATTGGTAAATGGCCAAATGGCGTAGCGCTGACTCAAGAACAACGTCAAATTTGTATGCAAGCGGTGTATGCATGGGAAATTAAACATTTGCCAGAAGATGAGCGTAGTGGTTATATCGACCGTGGGACCAAAGAAGAAGATGAGCATTGTGACTCGCATGTGGAAGAACCTGAGTTCAAGCCGATTCGTTTCGTTTAATCTATTTTCTTTCTGATTGAAAAAGCCAGCTTAATGCTGGCTTTTTTATTGGCTTGATGCATGCCTAGATTTATTTCTTCATATCTGCTTATTTAAGCGTGACGATTTGCCCACATGGTTTTGGCAGTTTGCATGGCTTCATCAAAACTTGCGACTGCACCCATGGTATATAGTGCGATTCCCATGGTTTCGGTGACTGCGATTTCACCATATTCATGTGTCTGCTGACCGTCCCAAACGGCTTTAAAAACGGCCAAATCAAGTTCTTCTTCGACTGGACTACGGTTGTCCGTCAGTTTAGGCAACTCATGTTCATACATTTCACCATCCTTGATACCACAAATTAAGGTTTTTGCATCGGGGTTACGTTCGAATTCACCACCTTCACCCTTAATGACAGCACTATTTTGATAACCCAATTGAAATGCCGCACGTTGGTGTGATCCACGATAGGCTGGATGGAAAATAGCTTGCATGGTGGCTTTGGCATTAAATGGATTTATCAGACGCGCAAGGGTGTGAATTGGGGAACGTAAACCCATCACATTGCGCAGTGAAATTAAATCACTGAGTATTGGTGAAATGACGTCGAGCGGAATATAAGCAAAATGACGTTGTATGAGTTGCTGTTCCACATCTGTATCATTTTGGCAAATAGGAAAACCCAAATACTCTAATACTTGTTCTGTATAAAGGCGGTTAATGGTATGACCTGAAGCGCCATGCATTACGACATTGTAGCCGTGTTTTGCTAGCGTTAATGCGGCCAATAAAAACCAAGGATAATGTTTGCGTTTACCTGCATAAGATGACCAATCTAAATCAACATCA
This sequence comes from Acinetobacter sp. YH12251, assembly GCF_013417465.1. Lineage (NCBI taxonomy): Bacteria > Pseudomonadati > Pseudomonadota > Gammaproteobacteria > Moraxellales > Moraxellaceae > Acinetobacter > Acinetobacter sp. YH12251. The sequence continues at coordinate 37,996 of NZ_VPDZ01000006.1, forward strand.
AGTTTTTTAAACTTGAGCTGATCACGTGTGGCTTGGACAAAGCCAGTGAGTTCATCAACTGATTCTTCTTTTACACGCAATAACATCAAGAAAGCGCCCAATTGAACGTCTAAAACCTCATCTTTTAAGATCATGCTGAATGCTTGGTAGGCTTCATCATAAGTGAGCGAACGTGCGCCATTTTTACCTTTACCCACGATACGGACAAATTGCGCAAAAGGATGTTCAAAATCTTTGTAAATATTTCGTTTATTGTTCATGCAAATACAGGGCTTAAAATTAGGACTTAAGGATAGTTTACTTCTATAGTTGGTATTTTTCAGCCTGATAATGAGTGTAAAAAATGCAGTATTTAGACTATAGTCTAATGATCTCGGTCTATTATTTAACCGAAATTAACATTTGTGGCAGAACAAGCCATTAAAAAACAGGTAAAATTTAACCTACTTTAGTATGCGTTTCATCTCCTGATCAATGTGCTGATTCTATATCAGGTCCTGATGTGATTATTTAATCACCATACATATTTCGTTTTTCTGTATTTGGCTAAGTCAAATACCTTTGGTGCTCTTTTGTCGAAGACAAAGGGGTTTTGGGCTGTTTATTTTTTGAAAATAGACAAAAACTGAATATTTCTTTGAAGCAGAAATATATCGTGAAGTAATGTCATGGCTAAAAAACCAATTTATAAGTCACTATATTTTCAAGTGATCGTTGCCATTATTGCGGGTGTATTGGTGGGTCATTTCTCACCAAGTGGTACGCAAATTATCAATGGTACCGAGCAATACGTAAAAGGCTGGGGTGAATTGTTCTATCCACTAGGACAAGGTTTCATTAAGCTAATTAAAATGATTATTGCACCTGTGATCTTCTGTACCGTGGTAAGTGGTATTGCAGGCATGGAAAGCATGAAATCTGTGGGTAAGACAGGTGGGGTCGCTTTACTATACTTCGAAATCGTTTCGACCATCGCACTCATTATTGGTCTTGCAGTGATTAATATTGCAAAACCAGGTGTGGGCATGAACGTAGATCCAGCATCTTTAGATACTGCAGGTATTTCTAAATATGTTGAATCTGGTGCAGCACAATCTACCCAAGAATTTTTTATGAATATCATCCCAAACACCGTTGTTGGTGCGTTTGCTGAGGGTGAAATTCTTCAAGTTCTATTATTTGCCTTATTATTTGGTTTTGCTTTGCATAAACTTGGTGATGCAGGTAAGCCTGTATTGAAGTTTATTGATCAAATTGCACATGTATTCTTTAACATTGTAAACATGATCATGAAGCTTGCACCAATTGGTGCTTTCGGTGCGATGGCTTATACCATTGGTAAATATGGTATTGGTAGTTTGGCGCAATTGGGTCAATTGATCATCTGCTTCTATATCACATGTTTGCTGTTTATTTTCATTATACTTGGCTCAATTGCACGTATTTGCGGTTTCAGTATTTTGAAAATGATTCGCATGATTCGTGAAGAGTTACTGATCGTACTGGGTACGTCATCTTCAGAGTCTGTACTGCCACGTATGTTGAAAAAACTCGAACTTGCTGGTGCAGAAAAATCTGTAGTGGGCCTTGTTATTCCAACAGGTTATTCATTTAACCTAGATGGTACGTCTATTTACCTGACCATGGCAGCAATCTTTATTGCACAAGCGACCAATACACCGCTTGATATTTCGCATCAGATCACATTGTTATTGGTTCTACTTATTTCTTCTAAGGGTGCTGCGGGTGTGACGGGTTCAGGCTTTATTGTCATGGCTGCAACACTTTCTGCTGTGGGTCATATTCCTGTTGCTGGTTTGGCATTGATTCTTGGTATTGACCGTTTCATGTCAGAAGCACGTGCATTAACCAACCTTGTAGGTAACTCATTGGCAACGATTGTAGTTGCGAAATGGGTGGGTCAATTAGACAAAGAAAAACTGGATTTTGCTTTGGCAAATCCTGAAGAAATTGACCGTCAAATGCAAGAAGAAGGCAATGCACATCATGCCTAAGGCAGATGCTGTGAGGTAAAAGATGTAATTTAAAAAGGAAGTTTCGGCTTCCTTTTTTTGTGGGTGATTCTTTATATTTTGAACGCCCAAGTTTTCAAACATGACGGCAGTTCTAAACTGCAATAGGATGGAGTTCAACAAAACAACAAACTCAACCAAGGAAGAAACACATGCTAGCTTATGATGCAGACTTAGAATTATTTCGAGATAACTTTCGCCGCTTTATGGCAGAGCATGTCGCACCACATTATGAGCAATGGGAACGTGAAGGCATTATGCCGCGTTCAGTATGGAATGCTTTGGGTGAAAATGGCTTTTTATGTGTGGATGTGCCTGAAGAATATGGCGGCTATGGCGTCCCAACGCATTATTCACTGATGCTAGTTGAAGAGTCGGCACGCGCAGGTTTTAGTGCATTATCGACAGGTATTTCATGCCATTCTGAAATTGCAGCACCTTATATTTTGCACATTGGTTCAGAAGAACAAAAACAGTATTGGTTGCCGAAAATGGTCACGGGTGAAGTGGTCGGTGCTATTGGTATGACAGAGCCGGGTGCAGGTTCGGACTTACAGTCTATGCGCAGTAGTGCAATTTTGCAGGGTGACTATTATCTTCTCAATGGTTCGAAAACCTTTATCTCAAATGGTCAACATGCAGACTTGGTGGTATTGGCCGCGAAAACTGATCCGCAAGCACGTGCCAAAGGCGTGTCACTACTCTTAGTCGATACACATTTGGATGGATTTAAGAAAGGTACCAACCTCGACAAAATTGGACTGCATGCGCAAGACACTTCTGAGTTGTTTTATGACAATGTCAAAGTACCGAAAGAGCAACTTTTGGGTCAAGCTGGACACGGCTTTGCTTACTTGATGCAAGAGTTACCGCGTGAACGTACCGCAATTGCCTCGACTGCAATTGGTGCGATTCGTGGTTCCATTGATGTGGCAACGCAGTATGTTAATGAGCGACAAGCGTTCGGACAGGCGATCGGACAGTTCCAAAATACTCGTTTTGTCTTGGCACAGGCTAAGATTGACGAATTGGCTACAGCGGCATTTTATAATCAAAATGTTGAACTTTATATGCAAGGCAAACTTGATGTTGAAACTGCAGCAGCACTCAAGAGCTTTTCTACCGATATGCAAATGAAAGTGGCCCATAATCTACTTCAATTATTTGGTGGCTATGGTTATATGACGGAATATCCAATTTCACGTTTCTTTGTCGATGCACGTATTCAGCAAATCTACGGTGGCACCAATGAAATTATGAAAGAAATCGTGGCACGAAGTATTTTAGGTCGATAATCAATTTATCAGGCTGAAATTAAAATAGCGAAGTGATGACTTCGCTATTTTTTTGACGATGTATTTCTACAGATTTGCGTGTTTGAATTAGATTATTGTTTGAATTAGATTATGCGGTTGAGTGTAAGTGAATATATTGAGATCTATGATAATGACGGTTGCCTTAAAACTTGCAGACAGACTTCAATAAATTCAGGTGTATCTAAAGTACTGCGAGACGATATATATAGGTTATTATCATTCACGACCGATTGATCCGACACCACCACACCTGCGTTTACTAAAGCAGATTTCAGCGTTTCAGATTGGGCGAAATGGCGACCTTGTATGACACCAGCTTCTAATAACAACTGTGGACCATGGCAACTGCTCAAGATCGGCTTTTGGCTATCTGCAAAATTACGTACAAAATAGATAAAACGGTCGTCTAAAGCGAGTTTTTCGGGGGAATAACCGCCGGGGATAAACAAGGCATCAAAATCATGCACAGAGGCGTCGTCGATACTCTGGTCAATGGTGATCTGGGAACGGCGTTTAATGCCGTGAACGATTTTTCCAACCTGATCTTCGATATTGATAATGCTGTGCCGAGCGGCTCGAAATGCCTCCACAGGCTCAAGATACTCAATATCTTCAAAATCGTAGGTCACTAACACTGCAATTTTCTTGTGCATACTTGTACCTATGGGTCTGTTATTTTTTTTCTGATATTTAGACTACAAAGCAATGAAAAAAATTACCTGTGTCTTTTGTAATAAATGCGTCAATGACTGTAAACACTAGATGAAAGTGCCTATTAAGTCACTGAAAAAACGATCAATGACCAAGTGTTTATATAGATCATCTTTAAGTTTCAAATTATTTCTATGCCATGAAAGCCAAGTTTTGAAATTTTTATTTTGCTTCAAGTATTGAGAGCAAAATTTAAAACTGAAATGACCAATGAAACAAATTGATTGATGGGCTTATACAACGAGATGGATCTGATGCAAATTTGGAGGAAAAGAGAAGGGCTATTTATTGTGCTGCTCAAGATGAATGATCAATAAAGCCGTCAAAAGGTAAGATTTGCCTTAATTATGGCTTTACCTATCAGTTTGGCTGTTTTGGCTCTTAAGTTAAGCTGATGAAGCTTTAATCAACTGTATGTTTTTAAGGCTGAAACCATCAAAGTCGTATTGCGCAACATTTGAAAGCTAACTATTGTTATACTGTTTGCAAAATTTTTTTGAAGGGCGACATAACAATGATCAACGATGATCAAAACACTCCGACTTCTCTGGACTTAGCTCAAATTCGTGAAGATATCGACTCTGTTGATATGCAGATTCAACAACTTATCAATCGTCGTGCGAAACTAGCTGAAGCTGTGGCAAAAGCAAAATTTGCTGCAGAAGAGAATCCATTGTTTTATCGTCCTGAACGTGAAGCGCAAGTTTTACGTAAAGTTATGGATCGTAACGAAGGCCCATTGTCTGATGTGACAATGGCACGTTTATTCCGTGAGATCATGTCGGCATGTTTAGCTCTTGAAGCACCGCAAAGTATTGCGTTTTTAGGTCCAGTCGGAACTTATACGCATTCGGCAGTGTTGAAACACTTTGGTCAAGACGCTGTAGTGCGCCCTCTTCCAACGATTGATGAAGTATTCCGCGAAGTAGAAGCAGGCAGTGCGCACTATGGTCTTGTGCCTGTAGAGAACTCATCTGAAGGTGTAGTGAACCATACCCTAGATTGCTTCAAATCTTCACATCTGAATGTTATTGGTGAAGTGGAGCTGCGTATTCATCATCAGTTCCTAGTGTCTGAAAACACACGTAAAGACAGCATTAAACAAATTTATGCTCATCAACAAACTTTGGCGCAATGCCGTGGTTGGTTAGATGCTCATTATCCAGGTGTAGAACGTGTTGCACTCAGTTCAAATGCAGAAGCTGCACGCCGTATTCGCAATGAATGGCACTCAGCAGCAATTGCTTCTGAAGTCGCTGCGAACATTTACAACCTTGAAATTTTGCATAGCAATATTGAAGACAATCCTGAAAATACTACTCGTTTCTTGGTGATTGGTCGTGAGAAAGTACCGCAATCGGGCAATGATAAAACTTCATTGTTGATTTCTGCGCATGACCGTGCAGGGGCGCTGCTTGAAATTCTTGCACCATTTGCAAAACACAATATCAGTTTGACCAGTATTGAAACACGTCCTGCCTTGCCTGAAAAATGGGCCTATGTCTTCTTTGTTGACCTTGAAGGCCATGTAGAACAAGACAATGTCAAAGCAGCGATTGAAGAAATTCGTCCATTGGTTAAAGAAATTCGTGTATTGGGTTCATATCCGATTGCTGTTCTTTAAGATCACAACTGTGATCAATTCCATCAGGAGTTGATCACCTTCATCATTTGAAAAAACTGGAAGTGTAAAATGACGTTTGTCCCAGCCAATGAAGGCATTGCAAAGCTAAAGCCTTACCAACCAGGTAAACCAATTAGTGAACTTGAGCGTGAGTTGGGTATTACAGATATCGTAAAACTCGCATCAAATGAAAACCCATTGGGTTGTTCTGACAAAGTGAAAGAAGCGGTTGCTGCTGAACTTGCAGAAATTGGTCGATATCCGGATGGTGGCGGTTTTATTTTGAAAGACCAAGTTGAAAAACAATTTGGTATTGCACATGACCGCATTACGTTGGGTAATGGTTCAAACGATCTTCTAGAAATTTTCGCTCGTGCTTTTGTTTCAGAGCAAGACTCTGTGGTGTATAGCCAACACGCATTTGCTGTGTATGGTCTGGTGACACAAGCAATTAATGCTGAAGCGATTGAAGTGCCTGCAAAAGGTTTTTCACATGACCTAGATGCAATGGCTGCGGCAATTAAAGACAATACTAAATTGATTTTTATTGCGAACCCAAATAATCCAACAGGTACATGGTTTGAAGAAGCTGAATTTGAAGCGTTCATGCAAAAAGTACCTGCAAATGTGATCGTGGTTTTAGATGAAGCTTATGTGGAATATTTCCCAGAAAATTTCAACAGCTTAAAATTCTTAGATCAATACGCAAACTTAATTGTGAGCCGTACCATGTCAAAATGCTATGGCTTGGCTGCACTACGTGTAGGTTTTGCTTTGGCTTCAGTTGAAGTGACGGATTTCCTTAATCGTATTCGTCAACCATTTAACGTGAACCATCTTGCGATGGTGGCTGCAGTTGCTGCACTTAAAGATGAAGCGTTTATTGAAAAATCACGCGTAGTGAACAAAGCGGGTATGGCTCAACTTGAGTCAGGCTTTGATGCTTTAGGTTTAGCGTATGTGCCTTCACGTGCCAACTTCATTTTAGTAAATGTAAAAGCAGATCCTGCACAGACTTTCAATGCTTTATTAAAAGAAGGTGTGATTGTTCGTCCAGTTGGTATCCCCGAGCATTTACGTGTATCAATTGGGACTGAAGCTGAAAATGCTAAATTCTTAGCTGCATTGGCTAAAGTTTTGGGCTTAGAGGCTAAAGCTTAAGTCATGTCTGTGCCACTATTTGAAAAAGTTGCTTTTATTGGGCTTGGGCTGATTGGCTCAAGCCTAGCTCGCGTCATGATTGCTGAAGGTTTAGCTAAGGAAATTGTAGCGTCTACGCGTTCACAAAAAACTTTAGAAGATGCAAAAGCTTTAGGGCTTATTCAGCAGGGTTATAGCGATCCTGCTGAAGCGGTCAAAGGTGCAGATCTCGTTGTCTTGGCTTTGCCTGTACGTGCGACACAAAAAGTCCTTGAAGCGATCAAGCCTTATCTATCCGAACAGACGATTATTACCGATGTTGGGAGTACCAAAGGCAATGTCGTTGATGCAGCGAAAGCAGTCTATGGTGAGCAATTACCTGCTGGTTTTGTACCGGGGCATCCGATTGCTGGGGCTGAACTAACAGGTGTGCATGCAGGTAAGGTAGATTTATTTGCTAATCACAAAGTGATTTTGACACCATTACCTAGGAGTGCAGATTGGGCTGTAGAGAAACTGATTCAATTGTGGCAAGCTGCCAAAGCGGAAGTGATTTGCATGGATGTGGAAAAACACGATGAAGTGTTGGCCCATACCAGTCATCTTCCGCATTTGATGGCATTTAACTTGGTTGAGCAACTTGCGAACCGAGAAGACAATTTAGATATTTTCCGTTATGCCGCTGGCGGTTTTCGTGATTTCTCACGCATTGCTGCAAGCGACCCACATATGTGGCATGACATCTTTTTTGCTAATAAAAAGGCAATTTTAAATGCGGTAGATGGCTTTGAAAAACAATTGGCTATTCTTCGCAAACTGATTGAAGATGAAAACTCACAAGCGTTGATGGGACTGTTGGGGCATGCACAAGCGGCACGTCAACATTTCAATCACATGCTCGCAAAGAAACCACTGATGGAGAAAAATAAAGTGACGACACAGCAATTCAAAATTTTACCGGGTCCAAAGCAATTCCAAGGTAAATTTACTGTGCCAGGTGATAAATCTGTGTCACATCGCTCTATCATGTTTGGTGCTATTGCAGAAGGCACAACGCATGTCACGGGTTTCCTTGAAGGTGAAGATGCCTTGGCAACCCTTCAAGCATTCCGCGATATGGGTGTGAGTATTGAAGGCCCTAAAAATGGCGAAGTTACCATTCATGGTGTAGGCATGCATGGTTTAAAAGCTCCTGCAGGCGCTTTGTATATGGGTAACTCAGGCACTTCAATGCGTTTGCTTTCAGGCATGTTGTCGGCACAGAAGTTTGATTCGGTGATGACGGGTGATGCGTCATTATCAAAACGTCCAATGGAACGTATTGCAAAACCATTACGTGAAATGGGTGCGCAAATTCAAACCACAGGTGAGCGTGGTACGCCGCCCGTGTCTATTTCTGGAAGTCAAAACCTTAAAGGTATTCACTACGACTTACCTATGGCATCTGCACAAGTAAAATCTGGTATTTTGTTGGCAGGTCTTTGGGCGGAAGGTGAAACTGTTGTCACTGAGCCAGAACCGACACGTGACCATTCAGAGCGTATGCTTCGTGCATTTGGTTATGACGTGAAAACAGAAGGCAACCGCATTTCACTTCAAGGTGGTGGCAAGTTAGTCGGTACAGACATTCAAGTACCCTCTGACATTTCATCTGCAGCATTCTTTATGGTGGGTGCAGCGATTACTGAAGGTTCAGATGTCACACTTGAAGCGGTCGGCATTAATCCAACACGTACAGGTGTGATCGAAATTTTAAAACAGATGGGTGCTGACCTGACTGTTGAAAATGAACGTATCGCTGGCGGTGAGCCGATTGCAGATATTCGTATTCGTGGTTCACGTACACTCAAAGGCATTCATATGCCAGAAGATCAAGTGCCATTGGCGATTGATGAATTCCCAGCGTTATTTATTGCTGCTGCATGTGCAGAGGGTCAAACCATTTTGACTGGTGCAGCTGAACTTCGAGTGAAAGAGTCGGATCGTATTCAAGTGATGGCAGATGGCCTAAAAATTATGGGTATCGATTGTACGCCAACCGAGGACGGCATTATCATTGAAGGTCAAGGCAAAGCGGGTGAGTGGGGTGCAATCTTCACAGGTGGTCAAATCGAATCACATCATGACCACCGTATTGCAATGAGCTTCTCAATGGCAGGTTTACGTACTTCGGGTGAAATTAATATTGTGGGTACAGAAACTGTTGCGACCAGCTTCCCGACATTTACAGAGCTAGCGACTCAAGCCGGTTTAACGATTGTGGTAAGTGAATAAATAATTCACTAAATTTGTATATTTATTCAACAACAGCCAAGCAAATGCTTGGCTGTTTGGTTTTAATTGCTTATGCTAAAACCATACAACAAGAATGTCTTTGGATAGATACATGAGAAAACTACAATTCACCGCGCATAGCGAGTCAAATCGAGTTGAAAGCAGTGCTGATACGCAAACTCAGGTTGCTGAATTATTGGCAAATAAATTAGAGTGTTATGGCTTTCAAACGTTATCGCAAAGTGGTGATCAGATTGCAGTCAGTGTCGATCAGCATGAATTGCCGCTTTCAGTGACATGTCAGGGGCAGGATGAATCCGGTCGTCTAGTCTGTGAAATTACCTCTTATCCAGATGAAGACCAAGATTGGTTAGATCGTATTACCGAGCAAAGTCTATTGAACCAATTGGCTCAAGCGGTTGAAAACAGTTTAAAAGAAGAAGAGTCATATAGTGAGTTTCAATGGAAACAAATGACAAAGTAATCTGAAAAATTGAATTAAAAATCATCCATAAAAAAGCAGCATAGCGCTGCTTTTTTGTTTTTTAACGGAATGTATTTACAACGTTATAGACATTCAATATTGATTGGATTGATGGTTCGATTGCTCTTTTTCACATAGTCACACATATTTTCTGACTCTTGTTCATTGAGTCCCCAAAACACGATCACACCACGTTGATCAGTCAATTTGCTATCGCTTAAATAAATATAATGAGTGTCATGATAGTTTTTATCGAGCATATCTTTATATTTTTGATCGGTAAAAGATGAACAAGACGAAATTTCAGCTTCTTTACACACCGAGTCACTTGAACAGCGTTGCTTAAAGGTTGAAATCATATTCATGGTGTCAGTGCTGTTGAGTTGGGCTTCACACACTTGGCTGTTGGGAAAGTCATAGACCATTTTTAAGCTAAAATCACGACCATTGACATTCATCTTGTATGACGCAGTCAAATAGGCTTTGGGACCATCATTGGTTGCAACCGTAGATGCAGGCAAATTCGTTGTTGTGGAGGGCGTTGAATTAAAATAATAAACCAAAGCTGCAATGCCTAGACTTAAAATCACAGCAACAATAAATTTCATTTTTCCCTCTAAATTTTATCTTAATTTTTTGGGGTATTATTTCTGTAGTTAGTCATTTAAACAAGTAAATTATTGGTTTTTCGATAAAAAATTGAGGCGTAATCAAAATTAAACGAGCGTCGGCTTAGGTCATTACATTTTGAATAGATAATGATCACCAATGCATTTAAATGATGGATAAATCGAAAAGTGATATAGGTGAATTTATCTGGAATATTTGTTGAATTAAGCAGTCAATAGGCAAAAAAAATGAGCCAGATAAGCTGACTCATTTTTTGTTTTCTAGACTAAAAAGCGTGAAATCGCGATACGAAGCTGTTTTAGATAACCCGTAAAAAAGTGGTTTGCACCGGGTAAAACCGTGATTAAATGGCGCTGCGGTTTGGCCCATTGAATTAGGTCAGATAATAGTGTGACATTATCTTCTTCACCGTGAATAAATAAAATATCACCCTTAATATGCGGCGTCACATAGTGACGCACACCTGCAACTGTTGTGGTTGGTAGTCCGCATAAAATAGTCTGTACAGGCTGTAATTCTACAGGCAATAGGGCATAGCATTTAGTCATGACATTTGCACCAAAACTAAAACCGCCTGCATAAAATGGCAGGTTCGGATGTTGGTTACGAGCAAATTCAATGACTTGCATAGTGTCTTTAGTTTCACCATTGCCTTCGTCATGTATTCCTGCACTTTGGCCAGAACCACGGAAACTTGGGCGATAGACTACATAGCCACGTTCTAAGAACATTTGCGCTAAAAGCACAGGGACTTTGTGCTGTGGTGTACCACCTTGCAATGGGTGAGGGTGTGTAACTACCGCGAATCCTTTCACTTCACCCTGTGGATAATCAACAAAAATTTCAAGTTGACCCATCGGCCCTTGAATGAACAGTTGTTCTGACATAATGACTAAAATGTGAAAGCGGGAGAGACTATAGTTTACAGATTAATATTATCTAAAACACAGATTGGATTTGAAAATACTCTACTGTTATAGTTTGTTTAATTAAAAATTAATCAGGATGTTTATGCTCGCTTTAATTTCTCCAGCAAAAACTTTAGATTACGAAACCGCTTTACCGACTGAAAAATTCACTCAACCACGGCTATTAGATCATTCTGAAGAATTGATCTCAGTCGCACGTAAATTGTCGGCAAGTGAAATTTCAAGCTTGATGAGTGTCAGTGAGAAAATTGCGACTTTAAATGTTGAGCGCTTCCGAGATTGGCAGCCTGATTTTGATTTTGCCAATGCACGTCAAGCAATCTTTGCCTTTAAAGGTGATGTTTATACGGGTTTAGATGCTTATCAACTTGCAAATACAGACCTTCAATACGCACAAATCCATTTGCGTATGCTCTCGGGCCTCTACGGGTTATTGCGTCCACTGGATTTAATGATGCCATATCGTTTAGAGATGGGGACCAAGTTGCAAAACCCACGTGGACATAACTTGTACGAGTTTTGGGATAATACAATCACCAATCTCATCAATGACGATTTGGAAAAAGCCGGCTCTGAACTTTTGGTCAACATCGCTTCAGATGAATACTATAAGTCGGTCAAAGAATCAAAAATTAAAGCCGAAATCATCAAACCTGTTTTTCTCGATCAAAAGAACGGCAAATATAAAGTCATCAGCTTCTATGCCAAAAAAGCACGTGGCCTAATGGCGCGTTATTTGTTGGAAAATAAAATTGAACGTATTGAAGATATCAAGTCGTTCAATACCGATGGTTATTATTTCGATGCAGAGAGTAGCTTAAAGGGCGAATTGGTCTTTAAACGAGACGAACAACAAGCCGCTTAATTTCGAAATTGAAAAACTTAGACCGAAAAGAATATGAATAGCCGCTGCTTAGAACTCAGCGGCTTTTTTTATCTTCTTCATTCGAGATGTAATGGTGGGTCTGTGAAATTGATCGTGCTTTAAATTTCGCAGGTGAAATGATCTATGATTTGAGGCTTTTTGCGGAAAAGGCTTCGAAAAAACATTCAGTTATTATCTTGTCTATCAGTCTAAAATATATTACAAAGTTAACATTGATCGAACAAATAGCTTATTAAATGACTTAATAAGATATAAAATTGTGAAATACATCACTTTTTTGTTTAAGTTTTTTGTTATTATAGCTAAATATTTAAACATGAATAAAATTTTGTTATGAAAAAAATACTGATACCAATTTTTATACTCAGCATTGTGTTTTTAGGGTTTAGTGTTTATAAGAATGCAGAGTTAAAGCGACAGCAAGAAATTAATCAGGTGTTCAATGATGATTTGAGCGCATCACCTTATATGCGCTAAAAAAAATCAATCTTGCTGCTTTTGCATTGAGCTCAAGCATGGTCTTGAAGTGTTCGTTTAAATATTGATATTTTATTTTTATATATAATAATTTGAAACTTTATAAAGAAAACAATGTCTTAAATTTACTAAATTGAAAAGCGATGAAAATGTGGAAACATTAAAAAATCAATGTGTTATAATTTGCCGAAATTAATTTGATCAGTATTTATTGATATTAAATACGAATTAAATGACATAAATAGAGGAGCTGCATAGGTTTATGCAGCTTTTTTGTTTGCAAATTTCAACATTTGTACCGTGTTGTATGTTGTTGAAAATAGGATTTTTTAAAGCCTACAATCTGCCGAATTGGCATATTCGTTGCTTAGGCATACACAAAATTAATGATGAATACATGACATGATTAATTTTGTGGAATGCTTATATGCATAAAGTTTACTTCATAGGGGCTAGGTCATGACGACTCCTAATCCATCTTCCGAGAACATGCTTGAACGTCTGTTTAAACTGAGCGAAAACAAAACCAGTTTCAAAACAGAAGTCATTGCAGGTGTAACTACTTTCTTGACAATGTGTTACATCATTATTGTCAATCCAATGATTTTGTCCGAAACGGGTATGGATCATGGCGCTGTTTTTGTCGCAACCTGTCTAGCAGCAGCCATTGGCTGTTTGGTGATGGGGCTTGTTGCTAACTATCCAATTGCCTTAGCACCCGGTATGGGCTTAAACGCTTACTTTACCTATTCTGTATGTTTGGGGATGGGCGTGGAATGGCAAACTGCTTTAGCAGCTGTTTTTGTCTCTGGCCTTGTTTTTATCGCTATCAGCATGTTCAAAATCCGTGAAGCGATTGTCAATGCGATTCCAATGTCGCTTAAACTGGCGATCGGCGGCGGTATTGGTTTATTCCTTGCACTGGTTTCTTTGAAAAATGCCGGCATTATTGTTGATAACCCTGCAACATTGGTTAGTCTGGGTGATTTAAAACAGCCGTCTGTCTTGTTGGCTTTACTTGGCTTCTTGATGGTTGTGGTTATGCATCACTTCAAAGTACGTGGTGCAATCATCATCAGTATTTTGGTGATTACTGCAATTTCAACCCTACTGGGCTTCAACGAATTTAAAGGTGTTGTAGGTGCTATTCCTTCAATCGCTCCAACATTCATGCAAATGAACTTCGAAGGTCTATTCACAGCAAGTTTGATTGGCGTAATCTTTGTATTCTTCTTGGTTGATTTATTTGACTCTACAGGTACATTGGTCGGTGTATCACACCGTGCAGGCTTATTAAAAGACGGTAAATTACCACGTTTGAAGAAAGCATTATTTGCTGACTCATCTGCAATTGTTGCGGGTGCGGCATTGGGTACGTCTTCGACTACGCCTTATATTGAATCATCAGCAGGTGTTGCTGCCGGTGGTCGTACAGGTTTAACTGCAGTTGTAGTTGCTGTATTGTTTATTTTGGCATTGTTCTTAGCACCACTTGCTCAGTCTGTACCAGGTTTTGCAACTGCGCCAGCATTATTGTTTGTTGGTGTGTTGATGATTCAAGGTATCGTTCATATTGAGTGGGATGATATTACTGAAGCAGTCCCTGCATTCTTGACAATTGTATTTATGCCGTTTACCTATTCAATTGCAGACGGTATTGCAATGGGCTTCATTAGCTATGCATTGGTTAAATTGCTTACAGGTAAGGCGAAAACTGTACCATATATGGTCTGGATTATTGCTGCACTTTGGGCATTAAAATTTGCTGCATTTGGCGGTTAATACTGTCAAATAGCGAAAGGGTGTAAACTCCGTTTGCACCCTTTTTTATTTTTATGAGGATAAAAGATGGATCAACTTGAGCTGATTCGCGCTTTGCCAAAAGCAGAGCTACATGTGCATATTGAAGGGACATTTGAGCCTGAACTCATGTTTGCAATTGCCCAACGCAACAATATTGCAATTCCTTATCAGTCAGTCGAAGAATTAAAAGAAGCGTATAACTTTCATAATTTACAGTCTTTTTTAGACATTTATTATGCAGGTGCAAATGTACTGATTCATGAGCAAGATTTTTATGATTTAGCATGGGCATATTTAGAAAAATGTGCAGAAGATCATGTGGTTCATACTGAAATGTTCTTCGACCCACAAACTCATACAGATCGTGGCGTTGCTTTTGAAACGGTTTTGAATGGCTTACAACGCGCTTGTGATGATGCCAAAGTAAAACTGGGCATTAGCTCACATCTGATTATGTGTTTCTTACGTCATTTATCTGAAGACGCAGCATTTGCAACATTAGAACAAGCTTTACCATATAAAGATCAAATTATTGGTGTTGGTTTAGATTCGAGTGAAGTGGGTCATCCACCATCAAAATTCGAACGTGTTTTTGCCAAAGCACGTGAAGCAGGTTTTCTTATCGTTGCGCATGCAGGGGAAGAAGGTCCAGCAGAATACGTATGGGAAGCCTTGGATCTACTGAAAGTAAATCGTGTTGACCATGGTGTACGTTCAGAAGAAGATCCAGCCTTAATGCAGCGTTTAATTGCAGAGAAAATGCCATTAACCGTTTGCCCGCTGAGTAATTTAAAACTTTGTGTTGTGAATGATATGGCTGATCATAATATTCGCCGACTATTGCAACAAGGTGTGCATGTGACCGTCAATTCAGATGATCCATCTTATTTTGGTGGTTATATGAATGATAACTTTATTGCGATCACCGAAGCTCTTGATCTAAGCAATGCAGAGTTAAAGCAACTGGCAATTAACTCTTTTGAAGCATCATTTATTTCAGATGCGGAAAAACAAACTTGGATTAAAAAGATTGAAGCGTTGAATTAATAATCAGCGTATAATCTCAGGCAGTGAATATTCACTGCCTTTTTTATGTTTAAATCATGCTTTTCTCTCATTCAAATCGCTCTATATTTGCCTCATCGATTACATTTTTAGCCGTAGTATTGATTTCATCGGCTGCTATTGCAGATAAATCAAGTTTAAGTCAGCGTATGCTAAAGCCCGTGATTGAATATCAATGCTCGCAAGAGTTAAATAGTTCTAAAATTTGGAAAGGTGCTGCGTTGTTTATGAGTGCTCAACAGAAAAAAGACAATCAAGCTGCGATTTGTCAGTGCGTGAGTGAGCATGCTATGGATGATATCGGTGCAAAAGATCTGATGACTGCTGCAGTGAATGAAACTGAAAAGAATAAACTGATATCTAAAGCGGTTTTGAATAGTATGCGCGGCTGTGCTCAGCAAGTGCTGAATTAAAAGATGATGCTCAAAATAAAAGCCACATGATGTGGCTTTTATTTTGTCTTTATTAGGGTTTTGGTTGTCGTGTCATGCTTTTGAGCACATGGTCTTTATCAATAAAATGATGTTTCAGCGCTGCCAAAATATGACCCACTAAGAGCAAGCCTGCTGCCCAAGAAATCCAAATATGTAATGGTTTCACGATGGCTAATAATTCAGGATTATCTGGTACCAAGCGGGGTATTTCAAACAAATACAATACAGGAGCAGGGTGACCTGCACTCCAGCTAAATAAGCAACCTGTAATCGGTAAAGCCAGTAGTACAAAATAAAGTGCTAAATGACCCAAATGTGCCAAGGTTTTCATGCCGGAGGACATGTTGTCAGGTAAATCTGGAGCGGGGTGGGTATAGCGCCAAAAGATTCGTATCACCACTAAAAAAATAATCGTAGTCGCAATATTTTTATGGAGGGTAATGACTTGCCCTTTAAAGCTGCCATCTACGTCATAACTCAGAAAATTGCCACTATAAAAGCCAATTAACCATGCCACGATGAATATGATCGCCATCAGCCAATGTAAGACCTGAGCTGTTCGAGTGTAGTATTGTGTGTTATTGCTCATGTTTATTATTTAAGCGTCCAATCTTATGCAGATTCTAATACAGACCACAAAAATATGCGTCGTTTAAAATCGGGACACTGTGTTGTGAATATGCAACACAGGCTTTGATGATTAACTACACAACTACCGAATTTATTTTAAATAGTCATATCAGATTGTGTGTGATTTGGGGCACAATATGCGCGTTAATTAACAGAACAAAGGAAATATTCGTGAAAAAATTAGTTGCTGTTCTAGCGCCATTAGCGCTTGTACTTTCTGCATGTGCTGCGACTGGTACAACAGGTACAAGTACATCTACAGGTACAACTTCAGCAAACAGCTTGGCAATGATGGCTGTTAAAGTGGGTGTTCAAGCGAAATGCGTGACTGAGCTAAATAACAACAGCTACTGGAAAACAGGTTCAAAACTATTAACAGAAACTCAAAAATCTGAACTACAAACTGAAGTGTGTTCATGTGTAGGCGAGAAAGCGACAACTAGCGTGACTGCAACGGATTTGGTTGTAGCAGCAATGGATAAAACTTCACAAGCAAATCTTGCGGCTAAAATTGTGACAAATACTTTAAATGCTTGCGTGATCGAAACATTTAAAAACTGAGATTTAGAACAATTTATACGACCCAAACATTGGTATTGCTGAGTATTAGCAAATCCAAATTAAGGGTCGTATTTTATTTTGAGTGAGAGATATATGAAAATTGCTGGTGCAGATGAAGCGGGTCGCGGTCCATTGGTGGGTTCGGTTGTGGCGGCAGCTGTCATTTTAGATCCAAATAACCCGATTGAAGGTTTAAACGATTCTAAGAAACTCACTGAAAAAAAACGTGAAAAGTTATTTATTGAGATTCAAGAAAAAGCCTTGGCTTGGGCGATTGCTGAAAGTTCTGCACAAGAAATTGATGAGATCAATATTTTGCAGGCATCGTTACTTGCAATGCGTCGTGCAGTCGAAAAACTCAGTGTGCAGCCAGAACACGTGTTGGTCGATGGTAATAAAGTCCCAACCGGTTTAGCGATGAGCTGTGATGCTGTGGTAGGCGGAGATGCGATTCATCCAGAGATTTCGGCTGCGAGTATTTTGGCAAAAGTGACTCGAGACCACGAAATGGTTGAGCTAGATGCAAAATATCCACAGTATGGTTTTGCAAAACACAAGGGCTATCCAACCAAAGCACACTTTGAAGCAATTGCGCAGTATGGGGTGATTGATGAACATCGCCGCAGTTTTGGTCCCGTACGTAAAGTTCTAGAAGGGCAGTAATAAAGCTTAGTTGAACGTCTATAGTAAAAGCATGTTCTAGATAAATTTAAAGCGGCCTAATGAGCCGCTTTATGATTTAAACAACTTAAATCTTAGCGATTATAGTTATTTTGGGAATAATCAGTTTCTTCAAAAGATGGCTGATATTCTTGATCAATGTTTTGGAGATGTTCGTGCATTGCGCGTTCATGTTGAATTCGTTGGTAAATTTCTTCACGATGAACAGATACTTCTTTTGGAGCATTCACGCCAATACGAACCTGATTACCTTTAACACCAAGTACAGTCACGCTAACTTGGTCTCCAATCATTAATGTTTCTCCGACACGACGAGTCAGAATCAGCATGTTTCTCTCCTTGCAAAATGCAAAACCTGCAAATGATCTGTTATGTAAAATTCATAACTTGTAAAAGCAAAAAATTTAGCAGTGCATCTGAAACAATCATTGTGACAGTCGCAAACTGAGTAAATTTTAAAATCCTCAGGTTTAATATAACAGAGCCACTATAAAAAAAACTATAGTGGCTCTGAATTTTTACGATGTTTTTCAAAATCTGTCTAACAATGACAAATTTTGACACACAGCAAGGTTAATTAAGCACGTGCGCTTGATTCACCTGTTTCACGGTCTAGACCGAATACAGTGTGTAGAGCACGTACAGCAAGCTCTAAGTATTTCTCATCAATAATCACTGAAATTTTGATTTCAGAAGTCGAAATCATCAAAATATTAATGCCTTCTTTTGCAAGAGCAGTAAACATTTTGCTTGCAACACCTGCGTGTGAGCGCATACCAACACCAACAATCGATACTTTTACGATGTCTGCGCGAGTTGCAACTTCACGTGCACCAATTTCTTGTGCAGTCGCTTCAAGAATGGCTTTCGCTTTTGATAATTCACTACGGTTAACTGTAAATGTGAAATCAGTTGTGCCGTCTTCTTCAACGTTTTGGATAATCATATCCACTTCAACATTGGCATCACCAATTGGTGAAAGGATGTTTGAAGCGATACCTGGTTTATCCGGTACACCAAGAATAGTTAATTTAGCTTCATCACGGTTGAACGCGATACCTGAGATGATTGGTTGTTCCATGTTGTCTTCCGCTTCAGTGGTGATTAGTGTCCCGACGTTTTGTTTAAAGTTTTCGTCGAATGCGCCATCATCGTCATTATCAAAACTTGATAATACGCGTAAAGGCACTTGGTATTTACCGGCAAATTCTACAGAGCGAATTTGAAGGACTTTAGAACCAAGTGATGCCATTTCAAGCATTTCTTCAAAAGAAATACGATCAACTTTTTTCGCTTTTGGAGCGACACGAGGGTCAGTGGTGTAAACACCATCAACGTCTGTGTAAATCTGACATTCATCAGCTTTAAGTGCAGCTGCCAAGGCAACACCCGAAGTGTCAGAACCACCACGACCTAGAGTCGTAGTGTTACCTTCGGCATCAAAGCCTTGGAAACCTGCCACTACAATGACACGTCCAGCGTCAAGGTTTGAAGTCAATACATCCGTATCAATCGCTTCAATACGCGCCTTGGTAAATGCGCTGTCGGTTTTAATACCGACTTGACGGCCTGTAAGTGATTTAGCTTCAACACCAATAGAGTTAAGTGCCATTGCTAACATAGAAATCGTTACCTGTTCACCCGTAGACACCATTTGGTCTAATTCGCGTGGATCAGGGGTTTCGGTAATGGCTTTCGCTAAAGCAAGTAGACGATTGGTTTCGCCACTCATTGCAGATACAACAACCACAACTTTGTGACCGTGATCATGCCAACGCTTTACACGACGAGCAACATTTAAAATGCGCTCTGGAGTACCCATTGAGGTACCGCCATATTTTTGAACGATTAATGCCATAACTATCCTTACCAAGTAAATAAGTCTAAAGACTTAAAGCACTTACACATATTTTAAGACCGCACTTCAGCGCGATTTTAATATACCACGTAGCTCATGAACTCCAAGGTAGGAGGAGTTCAAATAGATACTTTGTGTCTGCAGGGGATTCACATGAACCCAGCCTTTTAGACTCCATTTTCATCATTTAGCCAGAGGTTGAATATTGGTTTCAACATGATGATTGAGTTTGCGCTTTCACGCATCAACAGTGTTTAAGCAGGATCCAGCATTAAAAAACACACTGCTTAAACCTGTTGATTTGCTCAAAGGAGGTGAGTCACTTTGAGCTATAGGACTTTTGGTCTTATTTTGCAGCTAACCATGCAACGAGGTCAGTCATTACCGCTTCAAGTTTGTCGCTATAAGGCGCACCACCTTGAGCCATATCAGGTTTACCACCACCTTTACCGCCAAGTTCTTGACCAAGGTGTTTGATGATGTCACCTGCTTTTACAGCAGCAGTGTATTCTTTAGCAACCGAAGCAATGAGGCTCACTTTGTCGGCATCAACCGCTGCGATCACGATCACAGCATTGTCTAACTTAGATTTCACACCATCGTGCAAGTTGCGAAGTGATTTCGCATCTACACCTTGAACCGTGGTGATTAATGTTTTGCGGCCAGCAATCTCTTGAACTTGACTCAATAACTCAGCGGCTTGGAAGCTTGCCAATTTTTGGTTCAATTGTTCAATTTGTTTTTGCAAGCTAGATGCTGTGTGAGACAAAGCTTCAACTTTTTCTAAAGTTTGATCTTTTTGCGCTTTCAGCAAATCGTTGATTGCATGAATGTCACGATCTGCTTTTTGCGCAGCTTCAACAGCTTTAGTACCCGTAACGGCTTCAATACGACGTACGCCTGCAGCAACACCGCCTTCAGAAGTGATTTTGAATAGACCAATATCACCGGTGCGTTTTACATGAATACCGCCACAAAGTTCGATAGAGAAGTTTTTCTCATCTTTGGTTGTACCCATTGAAAGTACACGTACTTCGTCACCGTATTTCTCACCGAACAACATCATTGCGCCTTTTTCTTTGGCCGCCTCGATGTCTAAAAGTTCAGTTGAAACAGCAGTATTGGCAATCACTTCGGCATTGACAATGCGTTCAATTTCTTGAAGCTGTTCAAATGAAACAGGTTGGTCATTAGCAAAGTCAAAACGTAAAAGTTCGCTTGCAACCAATGAACCTTTTTGCTGTACGTGCGTACCTAAAACTTGGCGAAGTGCTGCATGTAATAGGTGAGTTGCAGAGTGGTTGCGTGAAGTTGCTTCACGGATATCCGCTTTAACAATCGCCTCAACTGCTTGAGCTGCTTTTAAGTTACCCATGGTCACGATGCCTTGGTGTACAAAAGCGCCGCCTGATTTTTTGGTGTCTTGAACTTCAAAAATACCAGTTTCGTTTTTGAAGATACCTGTATCGCCAACTTGACCGCCACTTTCTGCATAGAAAGGAGTTTGGTTTAGAACGATTAGTGCTTCGTCACCTTCAAAAACTTCATCAACTTGTTCGCCGTCTTTGTAGATTGCAACAATTTGACCTTGGCCTTGAGTTGCGTCATAGCCGTCAAATTGAGTCTCGCCTTCAACTTTCACAATTGAGTTGTAGTCGACAGCAAATTTACCAGCATCACGCGCACGTTGACGTTGAGCCGCCATTTCGACTTCGAAACCAGCTTCGTCAATGGTTAAATCACGTTCACGTGCAATGTCTGCTGTTAAGTCAGTCGGGAAGCCGTAAGTATCGTAAAGTTTAAATACAGTTTCGCCTGGAATCACTGAACCTTTAAGTTGAGCCAATTCGCCTTCAAGCAATTTCAAACCTTGCTCTAAAGTTTTTGCGAATTGTTCTTCTTCTTTCAAAAGTTGTGCTTCGATACGTGCTTGCTGTGCAGCAAGCTCAGGATAAGCAGCGCCCATCACGTTGATGAGTGGTTGCAACATTTTATGGAAGAATGAACCTGTTGCACCCAATTTGTTACCATGACGTACTGCACGACGGATAATACGGCGAAGTACATAGCCACGGCCTTCGTTAGACGGGTTAACACCGTCTGCAATCAAGAAGCAGCAAGAACGTGCATGGTCAGCCACAACTTTAAGTGAAGCAGGGTAGTCAACTGGTTTGTTTTCTGCTTGAGCTTTTGCTTCAAGTTCAGTGGTATCTAAACCAATGATTTCAGCAGCAGCTTTAAGTAGGTTTTGGAATAGGTCGATTTCGTAGTTTGAGTTTACATGCTGTAAAACTGCAGAAATACGCTCAAGGCCCATACCTGTATCTACAGAAGGTGCAGGAAGGGCATGCAGAACACCATCAGCGGTACGGTTGAACTGCATGAATACGTTGTTCCAAATTTCGATGAAACGATCGCCATCTTCTTCAGGAGTGCCCGGTAAGCCGCCCCAAATGTGGTCACCATGGTCAAAGAAGATTTCAGAACATGGACCACAAGGACCTGTATCGCCCATTGCCCAGAAGTTATCTGAAGCGTATTTTTCGCCTTTGTTGTCACCGATACGGATAATTCGTGAAGCGTCTAGACCAATTTCTTTGTTCCAGATATCAAATGCTTCGTCATCTGTATGGTAAACAGTGGCATAAAGTTTATCTTTTGGCAGACCTAACCATTTTTCGTTGGTTAAGAAATCCCAAGCAAATGTGATGGCATCACGTTTGAAGTAGTCACCAAATGAGAAGTTACCCAACATTTCAAAGAACGTGTGGTGACGTGCTGTATAACCAACGTTGTCTAAGTCGTTGTGTTTACCGCCGGCACGGACACATTTTTGTGAAGAAGTTGCACGAACGTAGTCACGTTTTTCAAGACCGAGGAAGCAGTCTTTGAACTGGTTCATACCAGCATTTGTGAACAATAGTGTTGGGTCGTTGGCAGGTACCAGAGAACTCGACGCGACACGTGTATGCCCTTGCGATTCAAAGTAGCTTAAAAAAGCTTCGCGAATTTCAGCTGATGTCATAAAACGAGTACTCACAACCAAGTCTCTCCTAATTTCGATTTGGTAATAGCATATCAAGCAAGTCTTACAAAATTTTAAAGCTGGCTTGAGATGCTGACATAAAATTTAAAAACGCTAAATTATAACGGAAAAAGGTGTAGTGACCAATGATTTTCGGCTATCTCTATGACTTTTTATATGTTTTAAATTTAGCACCTATATTTTTAGATTTTTAAACCTTTGGAACGCTGAAAGTATTTATTGATTAATCTTGTGAGCGCACTGTTGCTGCGTTTTATTTACTGATGTTGCGCAGTAACATCAGAAGCGCAATTTGATTCAAATAAAAGAACGATACGCGGTAACGTCATGCGCAAGTGTTTGAGATAGTGCTACTTTTAATCAAAAATGTTTTTGCGATATTTTTAATAATTTGACGCTAGTGAAAGAGTTTTGTCGGTGAGGTGCATTGCACGGCAAGTTGGTTTCCTTGCGAAGCACGCTTCTCATTTTGCCGAATGAGAAACAATGTTTCGTAAGAGTACCTCCAGCCGAAGGCTAATCCCTTTATCAATTCAAAAATGTAAGACTCCGTCGAATAAACTTAAAAAGCATTTTAAAAATGCTTAATTACTTTTTCGTGCATAACATCAGTTATTTATATGTCTTGAAAAGTTTTAAAAGTTCAAATTCAGCACGTTGATGAATGCTCTACATGAAGGTGCATTGCTTTTATATTTTTCAGTTCATTGGGAAAATTGCATGTTTGCATCCATTTTATTAAGAGTGATTGAACTTGATCTTGGTGCTGTACATTTTCAGTGAAGCTAATATTTGGATCTATACAGGCATTAACGCTTTATAAAAATATAGCCCAATAAGCATTAAACGAATAAATGATAACGTTTTCATGTTGAAATCCATTAACATATAGATGCTTTATTTTTGTTTTAAAACGAAGGATTGGTCATGCAGCGAGTGGCAATTAATGGATTTGGTCGAATTGGACGCAATGTATTACGCGCTTGGTTTGAAAATCCAAAGGAATTTCACTATGAAATTGTTGCCATAAATGATGTCGCTGATGTGGAAACCATGGTGCATTTGTTTAAATACGACACCACGCATGGTCGTTTTGCAGGCCAAGTCGACATTCTTGAACAAGATGGCGCTATTTTTCTAGAGATCTCTTGTGCCCAAGCACATCTCAAAGTGCAAGTTTTAAATGAAGCACAGCCGAGTCTTTTGCCTTGGCAGCAACTGAATGTCGATGTGGTACTCGAATGCACAGGTTTATTTAGATCGCGAGAGGCAGCTACACAGCATATTGGTGCAGGTGCCAAACGTGTGATTATTGGTGCAGCACCGTTTGACAGTGTTGATGCTGCGATCGTGTATGGTATTAATCATCGTGAAGTAAAAGCGACTGATCAAATTATTTCCAGTGTGTCTTGTACCACGCAGGCTTTGGTGCCCTTAGTCAAAATTATTGATGATGCCTTTGGTATAGACACCGCACTGATGACAGAAATTCATGCTGTGACTGCGGATCAGTCTGTATTGGATCATGCACATCGTGACTTACGTCGGGCGCGAGCTTCGGGTCAAAATATTATTCCAACGACGTCTTCTGCTCTAGGGGCATTGAAACGGGTCATGCCGAAAATGGAAGATCGAATCGATGGCTATTCGATTCGTGTACCGACGATCAATGTTGCTGCAATCGATTTAAGTTTTGTGTCCCAATCGCTTATCACCAAGCACGAGTTAAATGCAGTGTTAAGCAACGCTGCACGTTTTGATTATCATGAAATTATGTCAGTAACCGATGAACCTTTGGTATCAAGTGATTTTAATCATTCACCTTATTCATTGATTGTCGATTTGAATCAAACCATGGTGGTAGGAAAACAAGCAAAAGTTTTCGCATGGTATGACAATGAATGGGGTTATGCGAATCGCTTGCTCGATTTATGTGAAAGTTTTCATTCTCTATAAACATTCAAATTTATCCAATATAGAAAACATCTACTAGCTTGTAGATGTTTTTTTATTTTCTAAAATTAGATGAAAAATCATACTTAATGACCTACATTTGGCTCGAAAATATTGAAAAACTTTAAAAAATATTCAAGCACAGCCGATTTATTGTTTAAGATGAAAGTCAAAGAAATATATAAAGAGTATTGAACATGATGTTGATGTTACTTTGGGGATTTATTTTATTATTGGCGCTGGCGGTTATATTTTTAATTTGGCTACAGTTTAATCGTGACGTATCGCAGTCTACCGCGCATGAAACCTTGCCACTTGAAGAAAAAGTGGTGCATCTAGAAGCCAACCTGAAAAAGACCTTGGAAATTATGCAAGACCTTGCAAAGAAAATGCATATCCAGCAAGAAGTTCTAGATCAGACCGCTCATAAATTACAACAAGTTGAATTGCAAAATGCAGAGTTGGTGAACCTTTTGGCAAAAGTGGTCAAGACTGATCAAAGTTAATCGAAAAATACAAAAGACTACCCATACCTCGATATTTACTAAATGCATGTGATCTCAAGGTATAGGTATTTTTTATCCAATAAGATGATTCCTAATATTCATCATCATTGGGTTTAAATCGTAGTTCTTTCGTTATTCAAAACATGATCGCGTATTACTTAGTTAAATCAAAATTTGTCTTAATACTGCTGCTGAAAGCATGCTAATCACAACGGTAGGCAATAACGAAAAACGTGATGCTGCAAATAGGGTAATGGCTATCGCAATCAGATCGGCAGGATTATCTTTGACAAAATAGGGCGCAATCACTGATATCAAAACACAGCCGGGGACAACTTCCATAATTTGACGTTGTTTGTTGGTGAGGCTACGGTTTTTCAGTAACACATAACCCAAGATGCGGGTCAGGTAAGTGGTTAAGGCTATAAATAGAATCGCGATCAGGGTGCTAGTGTGGATCATGCATCATCTCCAATTAGGAAAAATGCAGAAGCAATACCCGTAACTGCGCCAATCGGAACATACCAGCCCGCTGGGAGATAAAAATACGCCAGAGATGCGGCAATCAAACTGACCAGCCATGGGCGCGCCGCTTTAAAGCCTTTCCACATACCACGCAGTAAAACAAGAAATACAGCAGGGAAGGCCATGTCAAAACCAAGTCGACTAATATCGCCAAGTATCGGTCCAATTATTGCCCCTAGCGTGGTAAAGCCAACCCACATCAAATATAGAGCACAGCATAAGCCTGCATAGAACATTAAACTAAAGGCGCGCTGAATTCCCAAAACATTAGATTTTTTTTGCGCATCAGCCAAACCCACAGCCCAACTTTCATCGCACATAAAAAATAAAGCGGTATAAACCGTACGATTCGGTAAATGTCGTAAATACGGGACAAGGCTCGCCCCCATTAATAGGTGCCGACTATTCACTAAAAACGTAATAAACATCAGCATGAGAATATTAGGGGGATTGGTCCAAACTTCCAAAATGGCAAATTCAGATCCACCGGCAAAGTTAAGGCCAGTCAAAAGCGGAACTTCTAAACTAGAAAATCCTTTATGTGTTGCCTGAGCACCCAAAACTAATGCAAAAGGAATAATGCCCAGCAGCATTGGAATAGATGTTTTTAGACCTCGTTTAAACTCAATAGAATGCTGTGAATGGGTGTGATTGAGTGTACTTTGTCTAAACATCAACATGACGTTTTCCATGAAGCGAGATCAAAAGCAATATTTTATGAATATCTAAGCAGCATTTGGCAGCTATTTTATGTAAGATTGCTTTTATTGTGCAATGAAATTGCTAAAATAAAGATTATTGTGAAATTTAGTGCCTTTATTGATGGATCAGATAGATAAACGCATTTTGCAAGCATTACAGCAAAATGGAAAGCTACAAAATAATGAATTGGCCCAACTAGTTGGTTTATCACCTTCGCCGTGTTTGAGACGGGTCAAGCAACTAGAAGATGAAGGCTATATTGAGAAATATGTGGCTTTACTGAATCAGTCAAAATTGAATTTAAGTTTAACGGTATTTGCGCGGATTTGGCTAAAAGGTCAAGATGCAAAAACCGTGAATGATTTTGTCGCAGCGATTCAAACGATGCCTGAGGTGGTTGAATGTCAACTCATGGCAGGGGATTGTGACTTTTTCTTACGTATCGTCGTGGCAGATTTAGAAGCCTATCGAAAGTTTCAGATTCATCATTTAACGCAGATCGCCAGTGTGCAAAATGTAAAAACAGAGATACCGTTACAGGCCGTTAAACAAACTACAGCGCTTCCATTGGATTGATGTTCGTGTCTTAAATTAAGTTATTGAGCCTGATCATATTTATAACTTTGTTTAAAACTTCATCTCTAGAAAGTAGGATGCTTATTATTTTTTATCAAATGGTTAAAAAATAACGTTCACAGGATTTTAAAATATAAGCATAAACATATATTTAGTTGTGAAAATTAAAGCTGTTGATGAAGTAATGAATGCTGAAGCATCTTTTATGAAAAAGTCGTGTGCAAGCGTAAAACTATCGTGCTAAACTAGGAGAAATCGGGTGTGCTCCCGATTTTTTTATGCGGATTTGTTCCGCGCTGACAAGAATTTAGGTTTACAACATGCCCATTTCAGAGACATGGTTATTACCTGATGGTGTAGCTGATGTACTGCCAGAACAGGCGCAAGTGATTGAATCTTTGCGTCGTGAAGCATTAGATTTCCTCGCATCTCGAGGTTATCAGTTGGTGTACACGCCATTCATTGAATACATCGAATCTCTATCTTCTCTTTCAGAATCGAATCAAGATTTAGACTTAGCCACTTTTAAAGTGATCGATCAACTTTCAGGTCGTTTGCTTGGTGTGCGTGCCGATATGACACCACAAGTGGCTCGTATTGATGCGCATGTACATCCTGTCGAAGGTGTAGCTCGTTATTGCTACGCTGGTACAGTACTACATACTAAACCACAGGGTTTTAATACCACACGTGCACCTTTACAGTTAGGTGCAGAATTATTTGGTTCAGACAGCATTGATGCTGACGTTGAACTGATTGATGTCATGATCAACTTGCTTGCTAAAGCAGGTCATGCAGATGGTATCCATCTTGATTTAGGGCATGTCGGTTTATTCCGCAGCATGGTGAAACAAGCTGGCTTGAGCAAAGCAGTTGAACGTCAGTTATCTGACTTGTATCAACGTAAAGCTTTACCTGAACTTGCTGAATTCACACAAAAGCTTCCATTCGGTCAAGATTTTTATACCTTAGGTCGTTTTGCAAGTGATTTAGATGCGTTACAAGCAAATTTAAGTGCTGAAGTTTTAAATAACGAAGCATTTAAACTTGCATTTGATGCAGTGAAATCGACACAAGCCGCAATTCAGGTGCGTTGGCCAGAACTACATATTGGTATCGATGTTGTAGAACTTCGTTCATATCATTATCACACTGGTTTAATGTATGCCGTATATGCACCAAACCGTGCTGCGCCATTGGCTCAAGGCGGTCGCTATGACGGTATTGGTGAACACTTCGGTCGCGCGCGTCCAGCGACAGGTTTCTCTTGTGATCTATATGCATTAACTGCAGGTCAAGTTCAGAAAAGCCAAGTTTTGGTTGCACCAAACGGCATCGAAGCAGATTTATTAAAGGCAATTGAGGCAGCACGTACCGAAGGGTTCAGTGTGGTTCAATTGTTAGGTAATGATGATTTAAGCTCAGCACCGTATGCAACGCACCAGTTGGTGAATGCAAATGGCGAGTGGACAATCAAACAAATTTAATCTCGGATGTGCCTGCGGGCACACACGTTTTTTCCAATTTTAACAGCATGATGCAATGAGGCTATTATGGGCAAGAATGTTGTGGTACTTGGTACCCAATGGGGCGACGAAGGTAAAGGTAAGATCGTCGACCTGCTCACAGATCAAGCGGCTGCGGTAGTTCGCTATCAAGGCGGACACAACGCAGGTCATACACTTGTGGTTGGTGGTAAGAAAACTGTTTTACACCTCATTCCATCTGGTATTTTACGTGACAACGTATTGTGCTTAATTGGTAATGGTGTTGTTTTATCACCTGAAGCTTTAATCCACGAAATGGAAGTTTTAGAAAAAGAAGGCGTGCCTGTACGTGAACGTCTACGTATTTCTCCAAACTGTCCGTTGATCCTTCCACACCATATCGCCCTTGACCAAGCACGTGAGAAAAAACGTGGCAATGCGAAAATTGGTACAACAGGTCGTGGTATCGGTCCTGCATACGAAGACAAAGTGGCTCGTCGTGCAATCCGTGTTGCTGACTTGGTTCGTGGTGGTGCTCATCTTAAAGCTCAACTAGAAGAGCTTCTTGAATACCATAACTTCCAATTGACTCAATTCTTCGGTGTTGAAGCCGTTAAAGTTGAAGATGTAATCGCTCTATGTGACGAATGGCGTAAAGTCATCGAACCTATGGTGATGGACGTGACTGGCGAACTTCATGCTTACCGCAAAGCAGGCAAGAAAATCATGTTTGAAGGCGCGCAAGGTTCACTTCTTGACGTTGACCACGGGACATACCCGTATGTTACTTCTTCAAACACAACTGCTGGTGGCGTAAGCTCTGGTTCAGGTCTTGGTCCATTGCACCTTGACTATGTATTGGGTATCACTAAAGCGTACACAACTCGTGTAGGTGCTGGTCCGTTCCCAACTGAACTTGTTTATGATGCTGCTAACGATGTTGGTGATGCAATCGGTAAACACTTGGGTACTGTCGGTTCTGAATTTGGTGCGTCTACTGGCCGTCAACGTCGTTGTGGTTGGTTCGATGCTGAAATTCTACGTCGTTCAGTAGAAGTAAACTCACTTTCTGGTATTTGCTTAACTAAACTAGATGTTCTAGATGGTTTAGAAGAAGTGAAAATCTGTGTAGGTTACGAAGCAGCTGATTCTGGTTGTGTAGGTTCTTCTGATGCGCTTGCATTTGAAACTTTAAAACCAATCTACGAAACCATGCCAGGTTGGTCTGAGTCTACTTTCGGTGCGAAATCACTAGATCAATTGCCACAAAATGCAATTAACTACGTGAAACGTTTAGAGCAATTGATTGAATGTCCAATCGACATCATTTCAACTGGTCCAGACCGTGATGAAACAATCGTATTACGTCATCCATTCGACGCATAATGTGCTGTTGAATTAAGATGTCAAAAGCCTCGCGATAGCGGGGCTTTTTTTATAGGGCGAAGAATAAAAATTCAAAAAATGACAGGTATTATTAACTGATAAACGCAGTAACATCCGAAGTGCCATTTGATTCAAATAAAAGAATGATACGCGGTAAGGTCATCCGCAAGTGTTTGAGACAGGACAACTTTTAATTAAAAATGTTATTGCAATACTGTGAATAATTTGACACTAGTGAACGAGTTTTGTCGGTGAGGTGCATTGCACCGCAAGATGGTTTCCTTGCGAAGCACGCTTCTCATTTTGCCTAATGAGAAACATTGTTTCATATGTGTACCTCCAGCCGAAGTCTAATCCCTGTATTTAAACCCAAGATGTAAGACTCCGTCGAATATACTTAAAAGTATTTAAAAAATGTGAAATTATTTTTACGGGGTAACATCAGATATTAAATTTAAATAATGGAAAAATAAAGATTTTGAAAAAAATAAGCATAAAAATATTGAGTCAGTCAATTTTTTGTATATATTTGACACTCTTTATAAATAACTAGAGATCATGATGAATTATAAAAAATCTTTGGCATGCTTTGCCGTAGCAGCTTCTTTATCAGGTTGTACCACGATTGCTGATCTTGCAGGTGCCGATTCTGCATCATTGAACTTACAGGCAACTCAGTCTTATAACGCAATGCTGAAAGATGCACAGACCAAACAAGTGCTCGATACGAAATCTGCGACCTATCAAAAAGTAAACCGTGTTTTCTGGAAAATGAAACCATTTGCAGATCAGATGAATCAAACGGGTCAGGCTTTTGATTGGAAAGTTGCCGTTATTAAATCTAAAGAAATCAATGCCTATGTTGCACCCGGCGGGAAAGTTGTTTTCTATACAGGAATCGTCGAAACCCTCAAACTGACGGATGATGAAGTCGCAGCAATCATGGGTCACGAAATGGTTCATGCTTTAGAAGAACATGCAAAAAATAAAATTGGCGCTTCAGCACTGACCAATCTTGCAGTGAGTATAGGTTCACAATACGTAGGCAATGCTGCAGGCGGCTATGGTGCAACCTTGCTTGATTTGGGTAGTCAGTTCGGTGTGGGCTTACCGTATTCACGTAATTTGGAAAGCCGCGCGGATAAAGGTGGCCTAGTGATGATGGCAAAGGCTGGATACAATCCAGAAGCGGCGATTTCATTGTGGAAAAAAATGAATGCGAATGATAATAGTGGCAACGACGCACTGAGCAAATTTATGTCTACACACCCAAGCAATAATGACCGTATTGCTGCTATGCAAAAAATGATGCCGGAAGCGCAACAATATTATAAAAATGCGACACCATCGAGTGTACGTCGTTAATATCTGCGGTTTTCAAGACTAAAGTTGCATTTTAGTACGCTATACACTTTGTGGTGAGTTGCTAAAATGCAATTTGAATTAGGAAGAGAAGTGCAGGATGCAAAAGAATATTTCGACCACCATTTTTTATTCTTTATTATTTGCGATGGGGGGAGCACCCACTATTGCTATGATGATCATTCGTGCCCAAACTCAAGATCCACAATTAATTTATCAAGCCCTCATTGGGTTGTCGGTGATTATTGCCTGTATTCTTGTACCCATAGTTTTGATACAAAATGCTGTCTTATTTTTTAAGCGAAAAAATGTGCAGTTAGAAGAAAAAATTAAGCCATTAATGCATGTGTATTTGGGCTTGAATGTGGTTTGTTTAATCTATTGGTTGGTTCTTCAATTTTCAGCTTAAAAAAATTACATAAATACTATTATAAGTCGCTATAACTTCGTTTTAAGCTCCAAACCATAAGAATATAATATCCATAAATTCACTTATATTTTAATGGTCTGGAGTATCCTTAATGAAAAAAATAATTCTAACGAGCCTGTGTATGGCCGGTGTAATGACGATTTCGGGCTGTGCGACAGTGGCAGATATGGCAGGAGCGGATACTGCTACATTGAACGCGCAAGCAACACAAAGTTATAACAAAATGGTGACAGATGCGCGTTCTAAAAATCAGCTCGATACCTCTTCGAGTACATATAAGCGCATTAATACTGTATTCCAAAAACTGCGTCCTTATGCAGACCAAATGAACCAAACGGGTCAAGCGTTCCAATGGCAATTGGCGGTTATGAAATCTGATCAAGTTAATGCCTTTGTCGCTCCAGGCGGTAAAGTTGTATTTTATACAGGTATCGTCAATAAACTGAATTTAACCGATGCAGAAATTGCAGCAGTTATGGGACATGAAATGGTCCATGCTCTTGAAGAACATGCAAAAAGTAAATTGGGTGCTCAAGCCTTAACGGATCTTGCGCTGAATATTGGTTTAAGTGCCGCAGGCAATAATGTCGGTCAATTGGGTACTGCGGCCGCGCAGTTGGGTAGTCAAATTGGTATAGGTCTGCCTTATTCACGTTCTTTGGAAAGCCGTGCAGACCAAGGTGGCTTAATGTTAATGGCACGTGCAGGTTATAACCCACAAGCGGCGATTACGCTTTGGGAAAAAATGAATAAGCTTGAAGGTGCGGGAGGTTCATCATTCTTATCAACGCATCCATCAAACTCACAACGTATTGAAGCGATGCGTAAAAATCTACCTGCAGCGCAGCAGATTTATAACCAACGTCGTTAATTCATAAGAATTAATTATCCGTTTTAAAAAAGCAGGCCGTGGCCTGCTTTTTTGTATTTAATAGTTTGAAAAGTTCTTATATGGCATACCTATATCAGGCGCAATAAAAAAGGCAAAGTAAAAACTTTGCCTTTTTGCACTAGAGATCAGAAGATCTTAGTGGTGGTGACCGCCTGCACCGTGTACGTGACCGTGTTCAAGTTCTTCAGCAGAAGCCTCACGGATTTCAACGATTTCAACTTCGAAAGTTAAATCTTGACCAGCAAGTGGAAAGTTCGCATCAACAACAACGTTGTCGCCTTCAACCGCTTTAACTGTCACGATTTGAACGCCGTCATCAGTTTGAGCTTGGAATTGCATACCTGGTTGGATGTTATCCACGCCTTGGAACATTTGAGCAGGAACTTCTTGAACGAGATCAGGGTTGTATTCGCCATAACCTTCAGCAGCAGGTACAGTTACAGTGAATTTTTCACCAACTGTTTTGCCTAAAAGAGCTTTTTCAAGACCTGGAATGATGTTACCAGCGCCGTGCAAATATGCTAGTGGCTCACCTTGAGATTGGTCGAGAGTTTCACCCTCTGCATTAGTCAATGTGTAGTGGAAAGAAACCACAGAGTTATTTGCAATAGCAGTCATGTTATTGATCCATTCAATTTTTTAAGGGTTACATCATAAAGTGAAATTGCACTTTTGTAGACTAAATTTATCAAAAAAATGCAATTTTTAAATGCTTATGATGCTTTTTTCATTAATCGGGGCAAATCTGTAAATTTCAATGCAATTTAATTTTAGGCGCAATTTTTCGTGTAACAAAATCTTTAGCCGTTAATAGTCCTGCATGTGCGTAGCCGTAAATTGTGGCTTGATGCATTCGATAAAGTGAAACGTACATTGATTTGGCAACAAAGCCTTGAACATTGACCTGACCTAAAAGTTCACCAACCGCTTTATGCTTGCTTAATGAGACTAGGGGGCCTTTGTCTGAAAATACGAACATTGGGAGTTGTTGACCACGGATACGCGCCTTTAAACAATCCACGAGAAATGACGCTTGTTGGCTAGCAACTTGAGCGCGTGGGCCGAGGACAGGCTCATCTGCACGCGGTTGGCAATGTGCACAATCACCAAACGCGAAAATATCTGGGTGTGCCTTAGTTTGTAATGTTGCATATACACTTAAACGCCCCATGCGGTCTTTTTCAAAGCCTTCAAGTTTAGAAATTACTTCTGGTGTTTTAATGCCTGCCGCCCAAACTTTTAGTTCGGCTTTAATTTTGCTTCCATCATTAAAATAAACATGTTCAGCATCGACTTTTTCCACACGTTTAGTGGTTAAGACCTCAATTTTCATGCGTTGTAATTGCTGCTGTGCATGCTCGGCCATTTTTTCAGGGAGTGCAGGCAGAATCCGATCAGCACCTTCAATCAAATTGATCTGTACGCTTTGAGGATGAATTTTATTTAAACCATATTTATAAAAATTATTTTTGGCTTCAACCAATTCTGCTGAAAGTTCAACCCCCGTTGCACCTGCACCAATAATGGCAATTTTCAACTCACGTGCTGTATTACTATTTTGTGCATCCAAATACAACTGTAAGAGATCTTGTTGGAAGATTTCAGCTTGTTGCAGACTGTCTAAATAGTGGCAATGTTCATACACGCCTGGCGTGTTGAAATCGTTGGAAACTGAGCCTAAAGCAAGAACAAGGGTGTCATAACTCAGTTGCAGTTGTTCTTGAGTAGATTCATATTTACCTTGTTGGACTTTGCTAAGCTGAATAGTTTTTTCAGCAGGATTGACATCTTCAAACTTAGCCAAGACAAATTCATAATGATGCTTCGCAGCATGCGCATAGTAGTTAATTTCTTCTTCGCTAACCGACATCGTCCCTGCGGCAATTTCATGCAAGAGGGGTTTCCATACATGCGTGAGTTTCATATCTACAAGGGTAATACGCGCTTTCTTTTTTTTACCGAGTAAATCACCGAGTTGGGTGACCAGTTCTAAACCACCGGC
Organism: Acinetobacter sp. YH12251; assembly: GCF_013417465.1. Classification (NCBI taxonomy): domain Bacteria; kingdom Pseudomonadati; phylum Pseudomonadota; class Gammaproteobacteria; order Moraxellales; family Moraxellaceae; genus Acinetobacter; species Acinetobacter sp. YH12251. The sequence continues at coordinate 72,399 of NZ_VPDZ01000006.1, forward strand.
ACCACCACCGACAATGACAATATGGTGTAACTTGGAGTCATCAGCGTTATTCATTGAATTACCTATTTTATTATTGTTGAAAAAAAAGAAGATGGCACGAGTATGCCATCTTCTTTTTTGCACGAATAACGAATTGTCTTACAAGTTACATAATCACATCATTGACCTAAAGGGTAGGTTTTAACTTCTGCTGAATCAGTATTAAAGATGCTAAAAAGGCCTTTGATCCACATCATGAAACGCTCAAAAACATTGGCTTCTTCAATTTGTACGTCATCTTCAATATCAAAGGTATTAATCAGTTGGTTATTTTGATAAACCGTAACGGTCGCTAATTTCATCACTTCAGCCAAAGGCGCAGTGAGTTCTTTTTCATTCACTTCAACACTCAGTTTGGTCTGTGTTTCATGAAGTGGTTCAATGGCTTGAATTTGACCATTGCCAGTATTTAAAAGAATACGTTGCTGTGTAGGATCAAACGCTTTTAAATCGATGGCATAAGCTTGATCATAAAGTGAAGTTGTAATCAGTTTAGGTTGTTGAGTTTCTACCTTAAACATTTTCAAGGTTGATTTAACCACAGGTAATTCTGCAATTAATTGCTTATCTTTGATTGCAACTTCATTACGTGTATAGGTATAAGCCAAGTTCATGAGGTTGTGTGCTACTTCTGCACGTTTTAATCCACTTTTTGCCCCTAATACCACAACAATCAAACGACGTTCTGGCGCGTCAGGATTCGCGATCAAACGGTTGGCTGTTAAAGCTAAATTATAACCTGCAGCTTTAGTAAAACCTGTTTTTAAGCCATCAACGGTGGGATCTTGTTTGAGTAAAATATTAGTTGCATGGTGGAAACGGTGATTATAACTAAAACTTTGTTGTTTAGAATAATTCAAATAGTCAGGTGTTTCGGTAACAAGTGCTTGCCCTAAACGTGCAAGGTCAGCCGCCGATGAATAATGTTCTGGCATGGTAATACCGGCAGGATTTTGAAAATTGGTATCATTCATGCCCAAAGCTTTAGCTTCTTTGTTCATGCGTTCAATAAATTTTGGAATATCACCAGAAATGCGTTCAGCTAAAGTCACAGCGGCATCATTGGCAGACATGACCACAAGACCTGCTAAAAGCTGATCAACTGAAATTTGTTCGCCTGCTTTGAGATACATTTGTGATTCATCCCATTGAACCACTTGTACAACTGGGGTTGCGGTTAGGATTTCATTTTTCTTTAAATGACCTGCTTTAATTTCCTTTAAAGCAATATAAGCCACCATCATTTTGGTAAGTGAAGCAGGAGCACGCTGAACATGGCTATTATGTTCTGCAATCACCTGACCCGACTGAGGGTCTAAAATGGTCCAAGCTTCAGCTTCCACGGTTTCAGGGACAATATTTAAAAGGGCGGCATTTGCTATCGTGGAGCATAGAAAACTAAGCAGCGCGATGAGGTAGATCACGTGTTTCAATGAGGTTCCTTAACCAACCATTCCGTTGGTGGTAAAACGAAAAAATTTTTAGGCATGCTATGCCTTTTTTTTTCTGCTGACTAGTCATAATTGTAGACAATTGCGACAGTTCCGCATTCAGTTGTAAAAAATGTTAATCTAATTGATAAGTTATCTTTTACTAATTTTATATCGCCCATTATGTTGCATTATCAAATCGAATTTGACGATTATCGTCAGCATCTAGTCCATGTCACTGCACGTTTCTTGGCAAATCCAACACAGGTGCTTTCTTTGCCAACTTGGATTCCCGGAAGTTACTTAATCCGAGAATTTTCGAAGCATATCGAAGCTGTTCGAGCTTATGATGAAGATGGGCGTTTGTTACAAATTGAGAAATTTGAAAAAAATAAATGGCGCTTATTCAATACAGATCATGAGTTGATCACGGTTGAATATGATGTATATGCCTTCGATTTGTCGGTCCGTGGTGCTTATGTTGATCAAAGCCGTTTATACGTTAATCCAGCTTGCGCATGTTTAGGTTTAGTTGACCAAGAACATACAGCCATTGAGGTTGAAGTATTCTTGCCACCCGAGTTAAAGCATTTCCAACTTGCGACTGGATTGAAGTCAAAAAGTTTAGTGAAAGGTCGTTATACCTTATATGCAGATAACTATGCTCAGTTAATTGATGCACCGTTTGAACTGGCGGAACAAACCCGTTTTAGTTTTGAAGCCAACGGCATTCCACACGAATTTGTGGTGTCGGGCAAACATGCTATGAACGCGCAGCGTATGCAGCAAGACATCGAAAAAATTTGTTCGACAGAAATTTCCATGTTTGGTTCAGCACCATTTAAAGACTATACCTTTATGACCATGGCAACGGCCAATAGCTATGGTGGTTTAGAGCATCCAAATAGTACAAGTTTAATTAGCCCGCGTGATGATTTGCCAAAAGCCAATGAACCTGTAGAGCCATCGGCAGATTATCAACGTTTCTTAGGGTTATGCAGCCATGAATATTTCCACTCATGGTTGGTAAAATTTATCCGTCCAGAAAACTTTGTGAATTATGATTTGAACAAAGAAGGCTACACTTCTTTGCTTTGGATTTTTGAAGGATTCACATCGTATTATGATGATTTGATCTTGCTGCGTAGCGGTGTGATTAATCAGGATTCTTATATCAAGCTTTTAAAAGCACAAATTGATCGCTATTTGCAAAATCCGGGTCGTGAAATTCAAACCGTTGCTGAATCAAGCTTTGATGCATGGGTGAAATTCTACCGTCAGGATGAAAACTCAAATAATGCAGGTACCAGTTACTATAATAAAGGCTGCCTCGTGGCGCTGTGTTTAGACCTTGGCTTACGTCTACGTGGTTCAAGTCTTGATGCCCTAATGCGTAAATTATATGCAAATGCGCAAAATGGCATTCAAGTGAATGAACGGACTATTTTCAATTTATGTAATGAATTAACGGGTGATGATTGGTTAGAACAAATCAATCACTTGATTAATACTACAGATGAATTGCCGTTAGATCAGTTGTTCCCTGAGTTTGGCTTAAGCTATACACTCAAAAATGACAAATCATTGCCATTTGGTTTAAAACTGGCTGATAAGCCTGAAGGTGTGTTGGTTCAGTCTGCTCGCCGTGACGGTGCAGCTGCAAAAGCTGGCTTGTCTGCGAACGATGTGATTATTGCAATTGATGGTCTAAAAGCAACCGTTAAATTGGCAGAAAAATATGCCAAGCAAGATGGAACTTATACCGTACTGGCATTCCGCCGTGATGAGTTGATGAGCTTTGAAGTAGAAGCGGCAGGTTCAGAATTGACGGAAGTTGAACTTAAAGTTGAAGATCAGGCTAAAGCGGAGAAGTGGTTGAAGGCTTAATGCAAATCTAATTAACTTGTTAGATAAAACCCATACACTCGTATGGGTTTTATTGTTGAAATTCTAATTGATTAGTATCTTGTCGGCATTTATTCTTGCCCATAGTCATTAAAACATTCATGTACTGAACGTATTAAATTACTTTAAAATTTTGAGCTTTAATTTCTATCGAATAAAATTTTTAATTAATAGATAACAGCTTTTTTTGCATGACATTTATAAAAACTCAGTTCTTGAGATTTTGCCCTCAAATCTTCTGCAAGTTGTTGAGTCACGATTTGTTCAATATGTTGAGCATTTAATTTTGGCTTGATATATGCAGCTTCAGTAATCTGCCCAATAGTTTTACGTTGTATTAATTCGAGATCTAAATAATTTTGAATAATTTCATCTTTTTCAGAATATTCACGACAAACTGAAATAACAATGCGACCGGTTTGGATTGATTCGGATAACATCGTTGCACTATCTTCAGTAACAAAAATATATTCACTTCGCTTTAACACATCGCAAATAGAAGTTTTAGAACAAGTATTCACAAGCTCAATATTTTTATCTTTTAACATTTGAATCACATGTTCTGATAACGCAGGTGTTCTACGAGAACATACGACTGACGCCTGAATTTGATGGTGATCTGCGAATTGAACAAATTGCTGAATCATCTCTTCAAAGTCTTGATGGGTAAAAGGGTACTCTTTTGTCGGTCCACCAATTAACAGGCATGCTTCATGATTCGACGGAATATGCGCTAAGCGAGTAATTTTAGAAGGTACAGCACCTGTAGGAATAATGATTTGTCTACCAGAATGATCTTCTGGAATCGTCGTAATAGTCCAATCAATAAGTCGCCAATTAAATTTACGTGTACCGCCTGCATAAATAAGTGGGATATTGAAACGTTGAGATAAATAAGCGGCATAAATTAAATTAGGCATACCTGAACAGACGATAACGTCGGTATGCTCTAAATTTCTTGGTAAGAATTTAAAGTATAAACGCCCGAGCGTGCGAAACAAATTCGGGAAATTAGACAGTTTCTTAAAAACGCTCACTGTACGCTTAGGTAAAGTAGGAATTGCAAACTGCTCAGATTGTAGATAAAAGCGCTTCTCAATCATTTCACTCACAGCGAGAGCGGGATTTAAATGTCCAATTCGGTTGTCATGAATAATTAATACTTTGCTTCTATTGTGTGTAGATGTGCTGCTCATTTTTGAAGTTTAAATAATCAACGTTTATATTGTTATAACTTATTATAGTGTCGAAATATGAAAATAATCTTAAATAATTGTTAGGTTTATAAAAAAATGTAAAGGCCTACGTAGATTGTAGGCCATTTTTGAAGCTTTTTATCAACGTCCGTTACGACCGCGGCCACGAGGGGCTTTAGTATTCGGACGAGTTGTGCCATTGGTACGGCGTTTGGGTTTTTCGCTCTCATCCATTTGCCAGATACGTTTTGTACCTGACTTTTTCACTGAGCCATCTTTATTCTTACGAACCATTGGCTTACCACCTGTACCGCCTGGTTTTTTCACATAAGAGCGCGAACGGTAAGGTTCTTCTGCAGGTACATTTTGAAAGTCAGGGTACAGTAAAGGCTCAATTTCTTTGGTTTCACCTGGTTCTAAACCCAATTGAACTAAATCGATGGCACCAATACGTGTACGAATTAAACGTAAAGTCGGGAAACCTACTGCTGAAGTCATACGACGAACTTGACGGTTACGGCCTTCGCAAATTTGGATTTCAACCCAAGAGGTTGGAATGTTTGCACGGAAACGTACAGGAGGATCACGATCCCATAACCATTCTGGCTGTTGCACTTTAATGGCTTTGGCTGGCAAAGTCATACCATCTTTTAGCTCAACGCCTTTACGTAATTGTTCAAGCGCTTCTTCTGTGATGTCGCCATCGACTTGCACTAAGTAGGTTTTGAACTTTTTATTTTCAGGATTGGTGATGTACTGATTTAAACCACCATGATCGGTTAAAAATACCAAACCTTCGGAGTCCATATCTAAACGACCTGCAATACGTAGACTAGGATCGTCCACGAAGTCAGATATGGTCATATGCGCTTCGTCTTTACGGAATTGGGAGAGCACGTCATATGGCTTGTTTAAGATGACGATTTTCATAGGAAATAACTTCTATTAAATACAATAATTCAAATTGGTTAAGATTTATTCAATAGGGAAATGCAGCTATTTCCCATCTAAATCTCAAAAAAGGTAGATTTGCTTTAGAGTATTATGCGTGAAGCGCAATTAAAAGTCTTATCAAACAGCAATTATTTTTTCACTCGCTTCTCAGGGAGGATCATAAAAATGGGTTATCAGAAGATCGTCGTTCCAGTGGATGGGACAAAAATTACAGTAAATTCAGACTTATCATTCAATGTTCCCAATAATCCAATTATTCCATTTATTGAAGGCGATGGTATTGGTGTTGATATCACGCCAGTGATGAAAACCGTAGTGAATGCTGCAGTGCAAAAAGCTTATGGTGGAAAACGTGCCATAGAATGGATGGAAGTCTATTGTGGTGAAAAAGCCAATAAAATTTATGGCACCTATATGCCCGAAGAAACCTTTGAGGCTTTACGCGAATTTGTGGTTTCAATTAAAGGGCCGTTAACGACGCCTGTCGGTGGTGGCATTCGTTCGCTAAATGTTGCACTACGTCAAGAATTAGATCTCTACGTCTGTGTGCGCCCAGTACGTTGGTTTAAGGGCGTTCCTTCACCTGTTCAGCATCCTGAACGTACAGACATGGTGATCTTCCGAGAGAACTCAGAAGATATTTACGCAGGGATCGAATGGAAAGCAGATTCGCCTGAAGCCAAGAAAATGATCAAATTTCTTAAAGAGGAAATGGGCGTCACTAAGATTCGCTTTGAGGAAAATTGCGGTATCGGGATTAAGCCTGTATCTAAAGAAGGTTCTCAGCGTTTGGTACGTAAAGCTATTCAATTCGCCATTGATAATGATAAGCCGAATGTCACTTTGGTGCACAAAGGTAATATCATGAAATATACCGAAGGGGCGTTTAAAGAGTGGGGTTATGAAGTCGCACTTGAGCGCTTTGGTGGTGAATTGCTAGATGGTGGTCCTTGGGTCAAAATAAAAAATCCAAAAACGGGCAAAGAAATCGTGATTAAAGATGCGATCGCGGACGCTTTTTTACAGCAGATTCTCATGCGTCCGACCGATTATTCAGTCATTGCTACCCTAAATTTAAACGGTGACTATATTTCAGATGCTTTGGCGGCTGAAGTTGGCGGCATTGGTATTGCACCGGGTGCCAATATTGGTGGCGCGGTACAAGTTTATGAAGCGACACATGGCACTGCACCTAAATATGCGGGTCAAGACAAAGTAAACCCTGGGTCTATTATTCTGTCTGCAGAAATGATGCTGCGAAATATGGGCTGGACTGAAGCGGCAGATCTAATTATTAAAGGGATCGCAGGTGCCATTGAAGCCAAAACGGTGACCTATGATTTTGAACGACTCATGCAAGGTGCAAAACTCTTGCGTTGTTCGGAGTTTGGACAAGCCATCATTGAGCATATGGACTGAGTTTATTTGCCAATCTAAGTGTAAAAAATGCTAGGTGAAAAAAGGACTGAATGATTCAGTCCTTTTTTATGGGAATTAATTAAACACACAGAAAAAGGGTTACTCAAAGCCATTTAAAAATACGAGATAAAAAGATGACTTCACGCAATCAATCAGATGGTTTGGCATGCTTGTCATGTTACCAAAAGTTTAAAACCACACTATTCGAGTGAACTTAGGTAATGCAGAAAATAGAGGGGGATTGATTTCAAATTAATTATTCTCCAGAAATTTTACAATGACGTAATTCGAAACATTTATCGGCTTGGTTCCTTGAAAATTAGCGGTACATTGGTTGTTGTCCTTTAGTAGAAGTACACCTAGCAGCAGTACATTGCGATATTTGTGATGAAAAAGGAGAAATGAAATGTCTCGTAAACAGCATCAACAAAACCAACAATCTGATCAACAACAGCAGCAACAGCAACAGCAACAAGATCAGAAGAAACAGAAACAACAGCCACATCAACGAAATCAGCGTCAACAACATCATTAATAGGCTAAAGACTTTGTGAGTCAAAGTTCATTTGGTCAAACGATTTACTCATTGAACGAAATTAAAGTTTTATACGTAGACGAGAAGGAGATGAATTTGTCTAAGAAAACCAAATCACTTAAAAAGGAAATTAAAGCGAGGTTGAACAAAATTTCAAAGCATAATTCTGCTCTGAAAAAATTAAAGAAAAAGCTGAAAAAAGCTTAGCCCATTCACTCTTTATCAAAATGAAAAGACCTATTTATATAGGTCTTTTCTTTGTATGCATGACTTTTGTATGTGTGAATGATGATGCAGTTGAATGTCTTGTGATCGACCTAGACGGTATTTTTGCTCAATTTTGCTGTGCGAGTAAACCAAAAGAGTTGTAGTGTTCCAATGCAGAGTACGCATGCGGCCAAAATAAATTGCTGTGAATAATCAACACCGATTCGCTGTAAAAAACTAAAGCTTAAACCACCGATCAATTGAATAGATGCAAAGCACAGGGTTGCAATACTCCATAGCTTTTTATAGGCGCTACCATAGATTTGCAAAATGGTATAAGAGGTGAGAAAAACCACTGCCGGATTGAGCAAACCTGTAGCAAAAGAAGATAAAAAAGTAAAAAGTGGATGGATATTAATAATTGCTATAAAAATCGCCAAGACATAGCTGCTATACAATATTTTAAGAGCACTAATATTTCCCAGTTTTTGTGCTAAGCAGTAAGCAGCAAAGGCTCCTAAAGCACTCCCTAGACCATATAAAATCCAATTGAAATTGATCCCGATCGGGCTCAGGTGTAGGGTGTGAGTTAAATAGTCAATCCAAAATAATGAATGGGGCACGTAAGCAAAAGCACTGGTGCTATACACGATTAAGAGACAATAGAAAATTCCATCAACTTTATGTTCTGCAGCTGAAATCGTGGTGAATGTTGTGAGCTGTGATTTAAAACCTTTTAAAAGCACGCTGAGTAAAATACAAATCAGGCTTGAAAAAGAAAATAAAATCAACCAAGCCCACTTTGTTGGCATTTGTTGGATGTAAGGCAAAAATAGCGTTGCCATTAGGACCCCCAAGCCAATACCGCTAAAACCAATAAAGTTGATTTTAAAGCGGTCTTGAAGCTGTGAACATTGGGCCACGACACTTGGGGAGAGGATCATCAATAATCCACCACTGATCCCTGAAATTACGCGCCAAGTGCTGTACCAAATTTCTGAAAAACCTGAAAATGCACAACTGAGTAAACTGAGTGTTCCTGCAATAGCTGCGAGTTGGATATAGCTCACCATGCTTTTATTTTGGGGTAATTTCATGGCCCAAAATGCACCGATCAAGTAGCCGAGCAAATTGGCACTGCCTAAGATGCTGGCAAAACTTGGGCTCCAACCAAATGCTTCACGGGTTGAAGGGAGGAGTGCGGTATAGGAAAAACGTAATATCCCGATGCCTAGGCACATGCTTAGACAGAGAAATAGGCTCAGTTTAATTTTGTTTGAGAACATCCTGTACTCATGTGTTTTTATGATTGGTTAAAAAATAACATGAATATGCTGTAGAAAAATCAACAGATCTTAAAGTTTTGACTAAGGTCTAAGCTCAAAATAAATTATTAAAAACTTAACTATTCAAAAAGATAGCTACGGTGTGAGTACAGAATAGAAATCAAATTTAAGCATACAGTAATAAAAAAACCGTACAGCACGTACGGTTTTTTTATTTTTAAAGCACTTATGAATTAACGCATTTTCGCCAAGAAACGACCTAAACGAGTCAGTGCTTCACGTAGTTCATTTTCAGCAGGCAAGAACACCACACGGAAGTGATCTGGTGTTGGCCAGTTAAAGCCCGTACCTTGAACCAAAAGTACTTTTTCAGCACGGAGGAAATCCAACATGAATTTCTCATCGTCTTGAATTGGGTAAATTTCAGGATCCAGTTTAGGGAAGCAGTACATAGCACCCTCTGGTTTCACACAAGACACACCCGGAATATCATTCAACATTTCCCAAGCAATGTTCCGTTGTTCATATAAACGGCCGCCCGGACGGATGAGATCATTAATTGATTGATAACCGCCTAAAGCTGTTTGAATCGCATATTGCGCTTGGTGGTTGGCACAGAGACGCATTGAAGCCAACATGTCTAAACCTTCAATGTAGTCTAGCGCACGTGATTTATCGCCTGTAATTGCCATCCAGCCTGAACGGTAACCTGCAATTCGATACGCTTTAGATAAGCCATTGAATGAAATACATAGCTGATCGCCTGCTAAAGATGCAACAGAGACATGCTCAATGCCGTCATAAACGATCTTGTCGTAAATCTCATCAGCAAATAAAATTAAGTCGTATTTCTTCGCAAGAGCTACAATTTGCTCAAGCACATGACGTGGGTAAACCGCACCTGTTGGGTTGTTTGGGTTAATCACCACGATACCGCGGGTATTCGGGGTGATTTTACTTTCCATGTCGGCAATATCTGGATACCAGAAATTTTCTTCATCACATTTATAGTGAATAGCTGTACCGCCAGAAAGGTTAACTGCTGCTGTCCAAAGCGGATAATCTGGCATAGGCACTAGCATTTCGTCGCCATCGTCGAGCAAGCCTTGCATTGCCATCACGATCAGTTCAGATACGCCATTACCGACATACACATCATTGACGTGCATGTTTAAGATGCCTTTTTGTTGATAATACTGACAAATCGCTTTACGGGCAGGGAAGATGCCTTTTGAGTCGGTATAACCAATTGCATTTGGCAGGTTGAGTGCCACATCGTTAATAATTTCTTGAGGCGCTTCAAAACCAAAAGGTGCAGGGTTGCCGATATTTAATTTAATAATTTTATGACCAGCCTCTTCCATCTCATTGGCCGCTCGTAACACAGGTCCGCGAATGTCGTAGCAAACATGCTCGAGCTTAGACGATTTCTTAATTTCGCGTGGGGTGTTAAACGTATTCGGCATTTTTATATTCTCGGAAAGAGTGGAGGTCACTTTTGCATAACGGTATAAATAGCTTTTAAATGTCTCGGTCGTTACTAAATCGAGATGATGTTCGTCTCTGAGTAAAGCAACTATTTTTTCATGCGTAAACCCTGCCTGTTGATATTGTTTGATCACGGGCAGCAGATTTTTAAAAATTACGCTCTTTTTCTGCGACATTTTTTAATCCTGAGCAAGAGTAGCGCTAAGATTATCACTAAAGGTGCTCACAAAAAAGCATTTAATTTTGTATTTTGCTCACCACGATTTTATATTTGCTTACTTTTTGCTTTTTGGGTCATTATATAGATTTTGTAAATTGTTGAATAAAGACTAGAAATTTAAGATTGAATGACGTAAATATAGGATTATCCTATTTTAAATACCACGATATAAAGGGACGTCATCATGGGAAAACTCAATAAAACAGAAAGAGAATGGCAAAGAGAATTGTCGCCAGAAGAGTTTCGCATAACGCGTCAGAAAGGCACGGAGCAAGCTTTCACTGGAAAATATTGGAATACGAAACAAGCTGGCACGTATGTATGTCGTTGTTGCGGGGAACCGCTTTTTTCTTCTGAAACAAAATACGATAGCGGTTGTGGTTGGCCGAGCTTTTATAAGCCGATTGAACCTGCTGCAGTAGAAGAAAATGTAGATATGACACACGGTATGGTCAGAACAGAAATTGTTTGTCATCATTGTGACGCACATTTAGGGCATGTTTTCCCTGATGGACCACAGCCGACTGGATTGCGTTATTGTATTAATTCAGCATCCTTAGAATTAGAAACAAAACAAAAAAATGATGAGGAAACTTATCCATGACCACCATTCACCAGTTTGAAGCAGAATTACTGGACGGAAGTAATAAATCCTTTGCAGATTATGAAGGCAAGGTTTTATTAATTGTAAATACCGCTAGTAAATGTGGGTTTACTCCTCAATTTGCTGGTTTGGAGAAAATTTACGAACAGTATAAAGATCAAGGTTTTGAGGTTTTAGGTTTTCCATGCAACCAATTTGGCGGACAAGATCCGGGTTCAAATGATCAAATTGGCGCATTTTGTCAAAAAAACTATGGCGTATCTTTTCCAATGTTTGCCAAAGTGAATGTAAAAGGCCCAGAAGCGCATGTGATTTTCCGTTATTTAACCAATAACTCGAAAGGCGTATTGGGAAATGGCATTAAGTGGAATTTTACGAAGTTTTTAATTGGAAAAAATGGTCAGGTCTTAAACCGCTATGCACCCACGACCAAGCCTGAAACATTGAATGAAGATATTGAAAAAGCTTTGGCTCAGTCAAAATGAAGTGAATCATTGGCCGAACTGAGGTTGATATAAAGGCGCGGAAGCGTCTTTATTTTTTGGATGTTTTATACTGAAGTGTCTTTATTTGAAGGTCATAACATTGTTTAAGCAGATGGTTAAACGTCGAATTTGTGTTTTAACGTTTTTTTTACTCGTATGTGTGGGGTTAGCTTGGGCAGATAGCACTCCAAGTGCATCTGAACCTACAAAAATGTCTGTTGTTGCAAGCAATCTAGACCGTACTACAGATGCTCGGGTCAACGCATTATTGCAATTGTTAAAAACACCTATAGAAGAATACCAACCTACGCGTGTTGCAGATGTAATTGATCCACATGTAAAACCGAAAATGTATGAAGTTTCTTGGGTAAATGCACCGCAATATGTGCTGTCTGCGTCTGAGATGAAAACATATAAACAACCTGTCAAACTACAGCTTACAGTGATTGCTGCAACAGGCTATATTGGTGGCTCAAAACTCATTGCAAGTTCAGGCTCTAAAAACTTTGATCAAAAAGTACAAAAATCCCTATTGGTTGCGCGACTTGAACCCATTCCGATGGTCGATAAAAATCTCAGTTATACCGTTGAACATGAATTTGCTCTTCATCCACCTCAATAAGCTTATAGCAGAAGGCAAATTTTGAGTTCCATAAATGATCTGTTATTACTGGTGTATCTAATTGATAATGAAAGATATTACTTTGCAACTAGCTAAAACCTTTCAGATGTCTGCTTATCTATTCGCTTTACAACAATCCGTTATGACCATACTTATTTTTCATACAGCGTTTAACACTGGGCGAACCTCAAACATTTAAATTGGGTGGTACATTTGATTTCTAATGGTTTTCAATGATTTCTCAATGATTGTTTATAAGTAATTATTGCTAGATGATTAGCTCTGAACGAATGTTAAGAAATGACTCAAATAAAAATGCCCCAAATCTGGGGCATTTTTTGTTTTAAGCAAAACACTTTAAATCAATTAAAGTACTGCTTTTAAGCGACGAATCACTTCTTCACATTGGGTAATATCTGCAACAAGGGCTAAGCGGACATGATTTTCACCCGGATTACCTTGTGCTGTATCACGTGATAAATAACGGCCTGGAAGCACTTTAACGTGTGCTTTTTCCATCAGCATTTTGGCAAAAATTTCATCATTATCCACTTTTAACCAGTAGTAGAACCCTGCATCAGGTTTTTGTAATGGTAGTAGGTGACCCAGTTCGCGTTGGAATAATTCAAATTTTGCACGGTACTGTACGCGGTTTTCTTCGACGTGTGCTTCGTCATCCCAAGCTGCAATTGAAGCCAACTGGTGTTGAACAGGCATCGCAGCGCCATGATAAGTACGGTATTGTAAATAAGGTTTTAAAAGCGCAGCATCACCTGCCACAAAGCCAGAGCGCATACCCGGTAGGTTAGAACGTTTAGACAGTGAGTGGAATACCACGCAGTTTTTATAGTCATCACGGCCCATTTCAGCACAGACTTCAAGCAGACCAATAGGTGCTTCATCAAACCAAAGCTCTGAGTAGCATTCATCCGACGCAATCACAAAATTATATTGGTCAGACAGTGCAATCAGTTTTTTAAACTGTTCTTTAGAAAGTACCGCACCTGTAGGATTACCCGGTGTGCAGACAAACAGTAAAGCGGTTTTTTCCCAAACTTCAGCTGGTACAGCGTCAAAGTCGCCAAGGTAGTTATTTTCTTCTGTACAGTTGATGAAGTAAGGCTCTGCACCCGCAAGTAAAGTTGCGCCTTCATAGATTTGGTAAAACGGATTTGGCATCACCACATAAGGGGCATCTTCACGTTTAACCAAAGCTTGTACAAACGAGAAGATCGCTTCACGTGTACCTGATACAGGCAGGACGTTGGTGTCTGCACTGATGCTATTGAGTTTAAAGCGACGGGTTAACCAATTTGCAATACTTGTGCGAAGCTCAGGTAAACCCTTGCTATTTGGGTAAGTTGATAAGTGTTGAAAATTATCAATAATGGCCTGTTTCACAAACTCCGGTGCAGGATGCTTTGGCTCACCAATCGATAGGGGAATCAAAGGCAACTCTGCGGGTTTCACATCCTGAAATAGCTTATTTAGCTTTTCAAATGGATAAGGGTGCAATAATGACAAACTGGAGTTCATGGAATGGATACCGATCAATTTAAGTTAATGATGACTACAAACCTGATTCGAAGCTTCATCAAGTGCTGACTTTAATTGTGCAGCAAACGTTTCTGCTTCTGAATCGCTCATAGGTGAGCCATCTTTTTTAGTGACATAGAAAATATCTTCAGCACGTTCACCGAGCGTCGCAATTTTCGCAGAGTGAATATCTAGGCCTTGCATCATAAATAAACCACCGACTTTAGCAAGTAAGCCCGGATGGTCAAGTGTCGCAATTTCAACCATATTTTGTTGAAGCGCTTCATTAAAAGAAATACTCACGGTATTTTCAATATCAAAATGACGCAGTTGACGTGGAATACGACGTTGCATCAGGCCTGGGTACTTGTCAGATTGGCTCAAGGCTTTTTTGAGCGCTTCAATAACGGTTTGTTCACGTTCAGGATCTGTTAATAAGGTGCCAAAACGGTCAAGTACAACATAGGTGTCCAAACTAAATGCAGTGGATGCTGTGATAATCCGAGCATCTTGAACGTCTAGATTCATTCTGTCCATAATTGCCACTGTGGTTGCAAACAAGTTAGGCTGATCTTGAGTGTAAATAAAGATCTGTACCGCATCTTGTGCAAATTTACGATGTGCTCGCATCATCACCAATGGTTCTGCATTATTGCCATGTTTTAAAATGGCGCGTGTATGCCATGCGATTTCATCGGCAGATTCTTTTAGGAAATATTCATCACCGAGTTCTTGCCAAACGGTTTCTACATCATAGAGCGCAAAATCATTGACTAACAGTTCACTGGCTGCAAATTTGGTATCTTCAATCAGCATTGGATAGTCTACAGGACGCCCTAAACCTGAACGAATCACATCACGCGCTTGTGTATACAGTTGACGCATGAGTGATGCACGCCATGTATTCCAAAGTGTCGGATTGGTTGCGTTGATATCAGCAACTGTTAAGGTGTAGAGATAGTCGAGATGTTCCATATCACCCATTTTCTCAGCAAATTCTTTCACCACATCTGGATCGGAAATGTCTTTTTTCTGAGAAGTAACGGACATCAATAGATGGTTTTGAATCAACCATGCGACAAGGTTACATTCACGTTCAGTAAACCCATGGGTACGGCAGAAATCAATTGCATCCGCAGCACCAAGTTCACTATGGTCACCACCACGACCTTTGGCGATATCATGGAAAATTGCCGCTAAATATACGATGTCACGGCGCGCCAGTCGTTGGAATACAGAGCTAACGACAGGGAAGTCCTTGGCAAATTCAGGTTCTTTAAAACGGTTTAAATTACGCAGTAATAATAGGGTATGGGCATCGACAGTATAAATATGGAACAAGTCGTATTGCATGAGTCCCATGATTTGCCCAAAGGCAGGAATATAGTTGCCGAGCACACCATACCGTTTCATCGCCACCATGGTGTCATATAAACGGTAGGGTGAGCGAATGATCGCCATAAATAAGGCTTGATGTGCAGGATTGTCACGGAAGTTTTGATCAATACGTTTTGCCGCAAGAGACAATAGACGTAAAGTTCGGGCACGAATCCCTTCAATTTCTGGACGATTCGCCAAGAGGTAGAAAATTTCTAAAATAGCACTTGGATTTTCAGAGAAAATTTTATGATGCTGCACCGCCAATTTGCCATCGACTAATTTGAAATTGGTATTGATCTCTTCAATTTTACGTTCATAGTCAGGCAAGCGCGGTGTGATGACCGATTCATTGAAATAAGCCAAGAGCATTTCATTTAAAGTCGTCACTTGCTGAGCGCTACGGTAGTAACGTTTCATGAACTGTTCGATTGGATAATTTGGTGATTTACCTTCTTCACGTTGATAGCCAAATTTAGCGGCAATGTCACGTTGATAATCAAACAATAATCGGTTTTCGTCGCGCTTGGTTAAGCGATGTAAATGATGACGGATTTCCCAAAGAAAGCTTTCTGTTTCTTCAAGAACGCCAAGTTCAAACTCTGAAATAAAACCTAGATGTACAAGGTCATAGATGCGATTGACACGGAAATGACGCTTTGCAATCCATCCGATTTGGTTGATATCACGGATACCACCGGGCGCATTTTTAATATCGGGTTCTAAGTTGCTTTCGGTATGGTTATGTTGAGCATAGCGTTTTGCTTGCTCTTGCATTTTTGCATCATAGAAGGTTTTATCCGTCCATGTCTGCGATACGATACGGCGTGGCCATTTGGCTAGGTGTTCATTGCCCACAATCAAACGTGCTTCGATCAGCGCTGTTGCCACAGTTAAATCATTGGTGGCTTGAGCAACACAATCATTAATAGTACGTACACTGATGCCCGGTTTGAAATTACCAACATCCCAAAGTGTTGAAATAAAGCTCGAGATGAGTTTTTCTTGTTCTGGGCTGATTTCATCCTCAGACAAAATCATGATATCGACATCGGAGTAAGGCAGCATTTCGCGGCGACCATAGCCACCGACAGCAAATAAACCGAGATCGGTTTGGTCGAGTTCAGCATGTGTCCATAAGAACTTTAAGGCTTCATCGATTAGATTCGATCGAGCCAAAATCACATCACGAATCGACTGTCCATTTTCAAAACATTCCTGTAGCTGATTTTCAACATCTGAGCGCCATTGGTTAATCGCCTGAATGTCGTGGTTACTTTTAATGTAATTCAGCAGAGGAAGCGTATTGATCATGAACAGTGGTCCGTTAAGGTGTTACAAACTTAGTTTTGTTGAACACTGACTTGTTGTGCAGCATGTTGAGCAAGTTCACGCGCATGATCTGTGGTTTCAGCACGTGCTGTTGCTACGCCCATACGGCGACGTTTAAAGCCTTCTGGTTTACCAAAGAGGCGTAAATCGGTGTCTGGATTAGCCAAAGCAAGATTTAAGCCAGTAAATGATAAATTGGTATCATCCACGCCTGCATAGATGACTGCGCTCGCAGCAGTACTGTGTCGAGCAGTATTCACAGGCAGACCAAGAATGGCACGTGCATGCAGTTCGAATTCGCTTTGGAATTGCGATGCAAGAGTGACAAGGCCTGTATCGTGTGGACGAGGTGATACCTCACTAAACCATACTTTATCGCCTTTGACAAACAGTTCCACCCCAAAAATGCCACATCCACCTAATGCAATGGTTACTTTATTGGCAATACGCTTGGCTTCTTCTAATGCAAGAGCAGTCATGAGTTGTGGCTGCCAACTTTCTACATAGTCGCCAGCGTCTTGGCGGTGGCCAATCGGATCGCAGAATGATGTTTCAATTTCACCTGTTTCTGCATTTTTTGCACGAACAGTCAGCAGGGTGATTTCAAAGTCAAAGTCAATTTGTGATTCCACGATCACTGTACCTTGATTTACACGTCCACCTGTTTGTGCATATTCCCAAGCAGCATCGACTTCATCAAAGCTTTTTACACGTGACTGTCCTTTACCCGAAGACGACATGACAGGCTTAACAAAGTTTGGATAACCAATGTCATCGCATGCAGCACGGAACGCTTCAAGTGTGTTGGCAAATCGGTAGGCTGAAGTCGGGAGTCCAAGCTCTTCGGCAGCTAGACGGCGAATCCCTTCACGGTTCATCGTCAGGTTGACAGCTTTTGCAGAAGGAATGACAGTGGCGATATTTTGTTCTTCAATCTCGACCAAAACTTGAGTCGCAATGGCTTCAATTTCAGGGACAATCAAATGAGGCTTCACTTGAGAAATTAAGGCTTTAAGTGCCTCAGGATCTGCCATATTTAAAGTATGAGAAAAATGTGCAACTTGCATGGCAGGAGCATGGTCATAACGATCGGCAGCATGAACTTCTACACCCAAACGTTGTAATGAAATCACAACTTCTTTACCGAGTTCACCAGAACCTAACAGTAAGACTTTATACGCTGAAGACTGAAGTGGAGTACCAATAGTGACGCTCATGTAAATCATCCATGCTTGATTTTATGGGAATTTAAGCATAGCAGAACTTGTTCGAGAGATAAGCGAGTGTTCACATAAATAAATGATATTGTCCAACAATTTTTTTTATATCTTTATGGGGAGCGTTCGTGTAATTATTTATCTGTTAAAATCTTTAAAAAGTGGTAATTAGTTGTTTTTAGTTAAATTCACTTTAAATATGCCTACATTTTTTACACATGCACGGAATGGCTTAATATCCAAATTTGCACATTGAAGCGCACAAAGCTGTATAGATGTTTGGCGGAAATTGGACCAGTACAGCAATCCGAGCAGTGGTGCGACGCATATGCATAAAATCAATATTAAGCCAATTAAAATGGCAGTGAAATAGAGTGCGTCTGCAGCTACCGATAGAAGGTGAAATGATGAATTGAGCCATGAACTGAGGCTGAAAATGCACAATAGAAAAATCAATAAGAAGCCGATCAGCTGCAGAAAATTGCTGAATAGGCGGGGCATCGATATGTGTGAAAACATCAGGCGACGTGGATGTAAGTGCAGAATCTGCTGTGTGCAGTTATATAAGCCCACAATCTTTTGTTGCTGATTTTTCTCTATATAAATGGCGCGGATCAGATCTGCAGGTTGGCAATGTACAGCGCAGAAATTACCACTGAACAGCTGGCGTTGAATGAAGCATTGAAAATATATACTTTCGATGGGCTTTTGCAGTCCCCAACTCAATTCAGATGGTTGTCTGGAATGAATATAAATTTTGCCTTGAATAAAATGGTACTTTGCCATCTATTGGTTTTCGCTAGATTTTTTATGTTATATGCTGACTATCTCATAAATATTGCAGATTAAAAAGCACAGGATAAATAAGCATGTGCTCGAGATTTTATTTGGATTGTCGCTGACACGGCTTTAGAGATGAAAAGGTATATAGGTATAGACTAAGCCGTAAGTCAGTGCTGCAGTGAGCGTGGCTGGTACAATTTTCTTAAACTTGAAATACAAACCTGCAAGCACAGCAAATCCAACCAACATGGCAAAGCTTTTATTTGGGGTTTCAAGCAGAGGTGGTAAGGTTGCAACCACCAACATTGAACTAATTGCGGCAATGCCAATCGAGCCCAAAGCGATTTTGAGCCATAAAGAACCACGCTGCTGTGAACCTTGCTGAAATTTCTGAATTACAAAAAATGGCCCAAACCGTGATGCAAAATTCGCAATTCCGACCAAGATCCCGACCAGGATAATTTCTAGATTCATGATGCTTCACCCATATGCTCAGGATCAGGTTTTTTTAAAACATAATGTTTGAATAAACCGGCAAAAATACCAGAAGAAATACCGATAAAAATCGCGGCAGACAAGTCAATAAAGTAGCAGGCAATCGCAGAAACAATAATTGTAACCGTGACCACAAATGTATGTTTTTTCTCAAATGCTGCAAGTAAAAAGCTTAAAAACAATGCAGGCAGTAGAAAGTCGAGAGCAGCTTGTAAAAATTGTGGAAGGTTGCTGACTTGATCGGCAAATAAACCGCCTAAAAATGATCCTGTTGCCCAAGACAGCCAACTAAATAAGCTGAGTCCTAACATCCAAGATTCTGACCATTCTTGACGATGTTGCGACAGTTTGATCATACCTGATGCGAAAACTTCGTCAGTTAAACCCCAAGCCCAAACTGCAGTTTTCTTTAAATTGAGTCGGTCTTGAATCAGGTTTTGTAAGGCAGGGCCATAGAGTAAATGGCGGATATCGAGGGCAATTACAGTAAGAGCAGTCATCCAAATAGATGTTCCACTTCCCAGTAAAGCAACGACGAGAAACTGACTGGCACCTGCATACATGGAGCATGATAAAAATAAGGCTTCCCACGCAGTGAAACCAAATTGAGTCGCAGAAACCCCAAATGCAAAAGAAACAGGAAGATAGGTAAAGATAATGGCTTGACTATCTTTAGCACCTTGCCAAAAACCCGCAGGCTGAACTGTAGGAAGTTTGTGCTCAGACACGACACACCTTTGAAAGAGTTGAACAACAGGTCAAATGATGATTGAGTATTGTACTCGAATTCACTAGCATATTGCCGAATATGTTTGCTGAAATGAGCCGGATATGCAGAGGTTAAAGATGCGTGGGATACTGATTGTTTCATTATTGAGCAGCACGGTGTTGTTGCAGGCCTGTGGTAATGATGGAGCTGAACAAGCTCAAGTCGAAATTAAAGCAGCACCTAAATTAACCAATGATGCAACGGAGTATGCTGCCAAAGCTTGGGCGTTTATCAATGAAGTCGATCCGATTGTTTATGCAAAGCAAGTCGATCAGATGGAAGAGAAAGTTCGTATTCCAGCGCGTAAATTGAGTACCGAATGGCGTATCAATGTCAAAATGACCGATTCTGTGACTGAAGGTAAATATGCACTGTGTCGTAAAGCTTTAACAAGTCTGGAAATTTGGGCACGTGAAAGTATTGATCAGAGTTCGACTGTTGCACAAAAGCAAGCAGATTATGAGCGTGATAAAAATCAATGCAAAGGTGCGATTGAAAACCCTGAACTCGGAAATACCGATCCGAAAAAAGTAGGCGTTTAACTCGATCATAGCAGTGAATTTTCACTGCTTTTTTTGGAAAGTATCAAAAAACAAGAATAAATCTATAATAGAGGATTGGAAAATCCTCCTCAAAGTATCGCTATTTCATATAAAAAATAAATCAGACTGCTGTCTTTGCGTTGAGCTTAGTTTCAAATTTACATGTTTATTTTTTGAATTTAAATAGATAAAGCATTGATAATGAATTGTAAAAATATCTTTTGAGAAAAATTTATTGTTAAAAACTCCCCATTATAGAACGCTAGTCGTCTGACTTTCTCTTCAATTAATATCTTTAAAATATTAATAATACAAAGTATGAATAATGTAATAAAAAATTAAAATTATCATTATTTGATAAATTGTGTAAAAATAACTGCGTATAAGATGAAGTATGTAAATTAAATTAAAGACGTTGAATAGGTGATTAAGATGAAAAAAACATTAATGATGTTATCGGTTTTGGCTGTTTTGACTACAGCAGTCAATGTACAAGCAGCGACTGAAGACAAATCAGAAGCATCAACTCAAGAAGTTGCAGCATGTACAAATGGTTTTGACAGTGTAAATGTTTGCCAATTATTGTCTTGATCAAAATTCGATAAAGCGAAGTGCCACAAATAAAAGCAAAATAATTATAAAGAATCATTCTGGTGCAATTAAATGCACTTATTTAAATCACAAATGTCAGACATCATGCACAGGAAGTGCATGAGCAATCTGATGTAACTGCGCTAGATCTAAAATTTCAATTTGTTTAAACGCAACACGAAGCACCTGCATTTTTTCCAACTGCTGAAGCTCCTGATTGACTGATTGTCTTGAGCAATTCATCAGTTGCGCGAGTTGTTCCTGTGAGATGTGTATGGTGTGTTGCTCAATTTCCAAATGATTTCCATATCCATTTAAAATAAACAGCAGGCGCTGTGCGAGACGTTGACTTAAACTTTGCGTTTGTAAGGCAATGAGTTCCATAAAAGCATAGCGAAGCTTTTGACTGGTGAGCTGGGCAATATGAAACCAAAACTCGGGGTGTTGTTGTAATAATTGCTGAATTGCTTGAGCCGGTAAGTGTAATAAGGTGGATTTTTTGGTACAGATGGCATCGTGAGAACGTGGTAATTGGTCAACCAAGGATATTTCGCCAAACCACATAATCGGCTCAGCAATGGCGGCAATCGCTTCTTTGCCATGAATATCGATATAGCCTAAGCGAACTGCACCTTCTAAGACCGCATACATACCATTAAAACGCTGTCCTGATAAAAAAACACGTGCGTCTTTTTCGAAAGTTAAGGTCAGGGCATGGCCGCAGATAAAGTCTTGGAAGGAAACATTTAAGCCTGAATACCACACATTTTTATTGAGTTGATGCACATATTGAGCGTCCAGCACAGCATATCCTTATTTTATGGTCCAACTTGTCTATTAGCTGACAACTTTATTGATGCATTTTTTATATAGTGAAATGAGTAAATGAACAAGGAGTAAGTTGATGAGCAAGCTTGAAAGACTGCTAAGCCAATATGCAGCATATCATTTAGATCGAAAAAATGTGCTAACGCATTTTGTGGGTATTCCGCTTATTGTGTTTTCGATTATGTGTCTAACCGCACGAGCAGGGCTGATGATTTCAGGTTTTGAACTGACCCTTGCATTGTTGTTGATTATTGCCAGTGTCATCTATTACCTGAGTTTAGATAAAATTTTCGGTTTGATCATGCTTTTGGTGTTTGCAATCACATATCCCTTAGCCTTAATGATCGCAAAAATGAGCCTTATGTCTTGGCTGATCTGGAGTGTGGGGATCTTTGTAGTGGGTTGGATCATCCAGTTTATCGG
This sequence comes from Acinetobacter sp. YH12251, assembly GCF_013417465.1. Lineage (NCBI taxonomy): Bacteria > Pseudomonadati > Pseudomonadota > Gammaproteobacteria > Moraxellales > Moraxellaceae > Acinetobacter > Acinetobacter sp. YH12251. The sequence continues at coordinate 94,682 of NZ_VPDZ01000006.1, forward strand.
TCATTATTATGAAAAGAAAAAGCCTGCGTTTATGGATGATGTCATTGGCTTGGCAATAGGGCCTTTATTTGTTCTAGCTGAGTTTGTGTTTCTACTAGGCTTTCGTAAAGAGCTTGAACAACGCATGCTGACAGAAGCAAGAAGACAGCGCGCAGAGATGGATGCAAAAGCATTACAAACTGCTCACCCATAAATGATTTGAATAAAAAAGCCGGATAATTCCGGCTTTTTTTTGCGATGTGTTGATTCTCAACTGTTTAGGATTTAACAGCTGCTTTATGTTGTTCCGCTGCGACCTTTTGTGCAGCGATTTTTGCTTTTGCGTCAGTATTTGCAGCTTTGGCAGCATGGGCTGAAGTTTTAGCTTCTGATTTTGCTTGTGTTGCAAGATGCTGTGCTTGAGCTGCATCATGTTTTGCTAATTTTTGATTATGTTTCACTTTACTCTGAGCCAATTGGCTGGCTTGTTTTGCATCGTGTCGAGCGACTTTTGCATCATGCTGCGCAGCTTGTGCTGCATGTGTAGCAGTACGGTCCTGATGTTTTGCATCTTTAGCAATGGAAACACAAGTACCACCTTTATGGTTTGCACCTGTACCACCTGTAAGTGTGGTGCCTTGTGGACATGCAAACGCAGTTGCACTAAGCATTGTAAAGATACCTGCTGTTAGAATTGTGCTGATTTTTTTCATTGCTATTGTTCTATGAAAATAGGCATTAGTGCCTATGAGTAAATTTATAGCAGAACGGTAGAGATTTAAGTCGTTGCACTGTGGTGACTCGGCAACCAAATCATGTATTCGTGTCGATATAATTTTGTTTTTAAGTAGGTTTTAAGTTTTTAAATATGCTTATTTTTTGACTTGAGCTTTTGCCTGAAATTAAAAAAGCCAGCAAATTGCTGGCTTCTTATGAGTACTGTCTTATACGTTAAAACGGAAGTGTAAAACATCGCCATCTTGAACGATGTATGTTTTACCTTCTAAACGCCATTTACCTGCTTCTTTAGCGCCAGCTTCACCGTTGTATTGAACGAAGTCGTTGTAGGCAACACATTCAGCACGAATAAAGCCTTTTTCGAAGTCAGTGTGAATCACACCTGCAGCTTGAGGTGCAGTTGCACCAATTTTTACTGTCCAAGCACGAACTTCTTGTACACCCGCTGTGAAGTATGTTTGAAGGCCGAGTAAGCCATAACCTGCACGAATAACTACGTTTAGACCAGGTTCTTCCATGCCTAAAGCTTCAAGGAATTCCGCACGGTCTTCGTCTTCAAGTAATGAAATTTCTGCTTCGATTTGGTTGCAAAGTGGAACCACAATCGCATTTTCTTCAGCAGCTAATTTTTGTACTGCTTCTAAGTGAGGGTTATTTTCGAAACCATCTTCTGCAACGTTGGCAATATACATGGTTGGTTTAAGGGTTAAGAAGCCATAACCACGCACCAATTTACGTTCATCTTCATCAAGGTCAGCTGCACGCGCAGGTTTACCTTCATCCAGTAAAGGTAAGATTTTGTCTAAAACAGCTTTGGTCGCAATCGCTTCTTTATCGCCGCCTTTTGCAGATTTTGCTAGACGTGTAATTGCTTTAGAAACAGCTTCTAAGTCAGCAAGTGCAAGTTCAGTGTTGATTGTTGCGATATCGTCAAGTGGATCAATTTTGCCATTTACGTGAATGACATTCTCGTCTTCAAAACAACGTACAACATGTGCAATAGCATCCGTTTCACGAATGTTGGCTAAGAATTGGTTACCAAGGCCTTCACCTTTAGATGCACCAGCAACGAGACCTGCGATATCCACAAATTCCATCGTGGTTGGGACAACACGTTGTGGGTTTACAATTTCAGCAAGTTTATCCATACGTGGGTCAGGTACAGGTACAATCCCAGTATTTGGCTCAATTGTACAGAATGGGAAGTTTTCAGCAGCAATCGCAGCTTTGGTTAATGCGTTGAAAAGCGTTGATTTACCAACGTTCGGCAGGCCGACAATACCACAGTTAAAACCCATGAAATAACTCACAAAGTATTATAAAAAAATTGTGGATGATTTTACATGAAAGCCATAATAAAGTCAGGTGATATGGGCAGGAGAATGTATATCTTATTGAATCGCGCAGAGATAGAGATGAATTCACGTCTGAATAATGCTTGAGTTGCACTACAGATGCAGAATAGGTGCAAAAATGACATTGTGTTTCAATAACACAGTGACTAAAGTATCCCTATAAAATTACTGGGTTTTATAAACTACAGTTACAACAAAAACTTGGAGCTTTTATGCGAACTCTCTACCAGTTTCCACTCTCACATTTTTGTGAAAAGGCGCGCTGGTTACTCGATCATAAAGAGTTGGATTATGTGGCTCATAATTTAATGCCGGGTGTACATCGTGCATTTGCACAGCTTAAAACAGGGCAAAACAAATTACCGATTTTACGTGATCAAGATCATTGGGTTGCAGATTCAACTCAAATCGCCTTTTACTTGGATGCGACCTACCCCGAACATAGTCTGATCCGTCCAGATGTCAAACTGCGTGAAGACGCTTTAGAAATTAATGAACTCTCCATTGAGTTAGGCCAACATGTGCGCCGTTGGGGGTTGGCACATGTATTAAATGAAAGTGAAGAATCACTTGATATTTTAATTGGTGAAAAGGGCTATTTACGTCAGTTTGAAAAATATTCCAAGCCCATTATAAAGGCACTGGTTTCTAAAGGTTATCAATTAGATACGGATAAGGTTGCGGCTTCACGTGAGCGATTGGACGAAATTGTGGTTGATTTAAATCAACGTCTGATCGAACAAGGTGGGCGTTATTTTGTAGGCGACCGATTAGGTTTGGCTGATATTGCAGTGTGTTCAATGTTGGCGCCGATATTAGAGATTGTTGGAACGCCGTGGGAAAAAGAGCATGGCGAAACTTTGTCAGAAGAGTTTAAAGCTTACAAAGCCTATTTGAGCGATTTGCCTTTAGGTCAATATGTGCAACGTATATACCAAACAGAACGGAATGCACGGGTAGATTGGCGTGGTGTATAAACCCTTTATATGAAAAATTTACGTCATATTGCTTTAAAAAAGCGCGCCTAAAAGCGCGCTTTTTCGTCAGACATTCAATCCTTAAATATAGCTTTGTTGTTGAATATCCAAAATATTCAGCACTGGACTGATACTATCGGCTTGTAAAGTATTCAGCGGCATAACAGGGTAGAAGATATTTCCTAGCGCATCTTTAATACTTGGGATGATGGTGGAGATATCAAAATCACCTTGAGCAGAACCTAAATTTTCCAATAGGTCATTAATATTCGGTAATTGGCCTGTGAGGTTTTCAGTCAATTGGTTGAACTGATCCGAGATTGAACCCAGATCAATTTTTTCTGCAGCAAGATTGCCGAGTAAATCGCCAAGATCTGGAATGGTCAGTTGATCGAGGAACTGAGTCGCTTCACCATTGCTGTCCATCAGAGCAATGACTGGTTTCAACGAGTCAATCACTTGATTTAAATTAGTTGAAAGCGTCAGTAAGGATGGATTGTTGACCACATCCAAAATGGTGCTCACGCTATTTAATACATCATAAATCGCTTTGACGGTTTGAGCCTGATCCGTATCGATGACATCGCTTTTTGCCAGTAAATCTAAAAGCGGATTAAGTCCTTTGATCACCCCTGAAATGGTCTCAGGGATATTGCCTTGGTTGGCTGATGAAATGGCGGTCACTAGATTGGTCACACTTCCAATCACAGTCGGTAAAGCATGACTCAATTGTTCCATATCAATAGTTGAGTTGTCTTTATTGATTGAAGCTAATAAAGGTAGGAGGGCAGTCGTTGCACCTTGTGCAATTTGCCCAAAGTCGATGTTTCCAGAAGACGAGCTCCCAATCATCTGAATAATAGGTTGCGTATATTCTAAAACTTGGCTGAGTGTATTGATAATTTGTGTTGCATCCGTTGACCCTGTTGCGCTTCCAAGCATAGCAAGCAATGGTTTGATGGCATTTACAGCATTGCTAATATTGTCAGGAAGATTACCTTGATCATTGGTGCTACTCAGTAAACTTTGCAAGCTGTTGACAATGGTAGGTAAAGATTGAACCAACTGATTCATCTCTGTTGAGCCAGCGTTGCTACCTAAGTTTTGTAGGAGTGGTTGCAGAGTTGTCATCAATGTCTTGAGTGCATCCGAATTTGAACCGTTATTGGATGTAAGACTTTGAATCGTGCTAATCACTTGCGGAAGCGATTTAGTCAGTGCGCTAAAATCAAAAGACTTTGTGCCACCTAAATTACACAATAATCCTGTCAGCGTATCTGTGATATTGGTTGTAGGTTTAAGCGGGCTAAGTAGGTTACTGACCGTGCTGCTAATTGTACTGAGCTGTAGGGAAGGACTTAGTACAGAACTTAATTTTGAGCTGAGTGAACTCAGTAATTTAATTGCCATGTTTATTCTTCCGTTTTTGTTTTTTTGTATATTTATGAACCGCCGCTATTTTTTAATGTAATTACCAAATCTAGTAAATAAGTGAAAAAAAGCAAAATGTGAAATAGAGCGCACATTGAAAAATATAGTAAAAATAAAAAGTTGAAAAATATAAAATAAAATTTATTTTCCTTTTATCTGAAATTGATTTATTCAGATCAATGGAATGCATCGAGAAGCTTTATTGGTAGGTTGTCTAAAGACGTTATTTAGAATATAAAAACTAAACTTTGATGAAAAAACATTCATTTAAACACGATATTTATGCAAATTATTATGTTCATAATGCATATGAGCTTTATTATTTTTAATAAATCATGCTATACATGAGAAAACTTGCACATAAATGCTGATTTTAAAACTTAAAATAACATTGAAAATGACAACAGGTGTTTGATGAATTGGGATCATCAGCACTGTTTTCAAAAATGGCTGGAGTAGACTGATGGAACTAGACCGTTTTGATAAACAAATTTTAGAAATTTTGACCCATGAAGATGTCAATTTAAATGAACTGTCAGAGCGGGTGAATTTATCGGTCAGTTCAGTTCATCGTCGGATCAAACAATTGATTGATCACAATATTATCAGTGGTCTAAAACGTGAAATTAATTATCAAAAATTGGGCTTTAGTTTGCATGTACTGCTGCAGGTGTCCTTAAGCAAACATGATACCGATACATTTGCTAAATTTTTAGAAGAACTTGAAAGTATTCCAGAAGTAATCAATGCATTTTTAGTGACAGGGCAGTCGGCAGATTTTATTGTTGAAGTCGTTGCGCGTGATATGGAAAATTATAGTGAAATTTTACTCAAACGTATTGGTAAAATTGAACATGTGGTTGCATTACATTCGAGCTTTGTAATTAAACAATATAATGTTTTTAACTGTAATGGCTTATTAAATAAGGTTTAAATGCAGCCCTCATATATAAACTCAAACAGTTGAAAGCTAGGCAATAAAAAACGCACCGAAGGGTGCGTTTTATACTTCACTCGATTGAACTATAGAGCTTCTAACTCAGCCATCACTTCATCGGTGAATTCAACGTTGGTATACACGTTTTGAACGTCGTCAAGATCTTCAAACATATCAATCATTTTGATGATTTTTTTCGCTTGTTCGATATCTGAAATTAACGCTTTAGTTGAAGGGTTCATGACCACTTCGGCGTTATCAGATTTTAAACCTGCTGCTGCAAGTGCATCCTGAACCTCACCGAAAGTTTCAGGTGTGGTGATAACTAGAATTTCTTCTTCGTCCACTTCGATGTCTTCAGCACCCGCTTCTAAAGCGACGTCCATGATTTGATCTTCTAAAGAAACATCTTCAAAAGTAATCTCACCACGTTTGGTAAACATATAAGCTACTGAACCTGCAGTACCTAAATTACCATCAGTTTTCGAGAAGCAATGACGAACGTCAGGAACAGTACGGTTCAAGTTATCCGTCATTGTTTCAATGATGACCGCAACACCACCAACGCCATATCCTTCGTAGGTTACTTCTTTTAGATCGGTATTTTCTTCACCGCCCACACCACGTTGGATCGCACGGTTAATGGTGTCACGTGTCATGTTTGCAACTAATGCTTTTTCAACAACAGCACGTAAACGTGGGTTAGATGCTACATCACCGCCGCCTAAGCGTGCAGCTGTCACGATTTCACGGATAAATTTTGTGAATACTTTAGCGCGGCTTGCATCTTGTTTTGCTTTACGATGCTTAGTATTAGCCCACTTGGAATGACCCGCCATGCGAAATATGCTCCTTGTAGATTGGCCTTATGCCTATCAAATTGAGCAAATTCTACCATAATGGCTTTTTTGTGTGAAAGTACTGGATTTCATGAATTGAGTAGTTGAAAAAAAAATATCCAAATTTGAGAAAATAATGTGAAATGTCTAAACGCCCGTACTGTAATTTTTCTTATGATGAGAATCGGGCTAAAAGGGGGAGTCTGATCCTGTTATAACAGGAAGATATAAATGTACAATGCGTGGAGCACGATACATTTATATCTTTAAATACGTATATCTTAAAAAACGTGAATTGCGCTTAGTCTTTATTTTTAGGTTCTGGGATCACGATGTCTAAACCTACTTTATCTTTATAGAGCTGCTTGATTAAGGCTAAATCGTGATCGAGCTCAGTCGGGTAAATCTTACCGAAAATACCACCTTGTTTGGTTTTTGAGTTGGCATACATTAATACAATCGGCACACCTGCTGCTTTAGCAATATACCAAAAACCTGTACGAATTGGTTTTCGTGCTTCACCACGTACTGCACGGGTCGCTTCTGGAGCAATGACTAAATTAAATTTTTCGTTAACTTCAAAATGCTCAACCATTTGAGTCACGATGTCTTTATTGGCTTTACGGTCTACAGGAATACCGCCAATCGCTTCAAGAACAGGTTTAAATGGACCTTTAAAGAGTTCTTTTTTAATCAGCGTGTGAATTTTAATGTCGTAAATTTGGCAAAGGGCCAATGAAAGAACAGCATCCATCATTGAGGTGTGTTCAAAGCCGACGATCACTTGTTTATTTTCTAAAACATCAGGTTCTACGTGGTATTTCCAGCCCGCCAATTTAAATGCGGATTCGCCAATAAACTTTTTCAACATAGTCGGTGATACGGTGATTTAAAAAAGGTGTAATTTCTGCTTGTTTGTCCTATGAGTCAAGAGCATTTAAGTGAGCTTTGATCCGAATTGTGCATATATTTCAAATCGGATTAAAAAAGAGGGCTGAAGTCTTATATTTTTTAGCAATAAATCGGTTAAATTTTATATAGCAAAGCTATCATCATAGATAAAAATACTCTTAAAAATTTGCTAAATATGGCTAGGCACCGTCAGAAATTCTTATTAGACTTTTGTCGTAGGTTAAAACTTTTAACCTGTTGGTCTTAACTCGTTTTCTAACGGAGAACTCAAGCATGATTTATTTAACTGCTGTGTTATTCGCTGTTGCTATGTTTGCTTTGATTGTTATTTGGTCAATTATTGAGTTTTATTTGGACTTAAGAAAGCCTGAACAGGTTGAGTCTTAATTTTTGCGCTTATAAAATGCGAAATATGTAGTATTTCTAAAAGTCATGAATCAAAAAAACATTTGCTTATAATGAATAAAATAATATCTTTTAAGTATAACAAATCGTGACTTAATTTACGGGTATTTAGAACTTAAGCTTTTACATTTTTCTTGAATGTATTTTTTTATAACCTACTTCTCGTATTAAGCAATCGTGGTTTACTCAAGCTGGCTTGAAGTTTTGTGCGTATCTATAGGTTATCTGCCATATCTTTTAAAGGCTTAGACTGACTTTATTTAGTTTTTAACATTAAAAAACCCCTTACGATTAGTACACGTAAGGGGTTGTTTTATATGGTGGGCCCACACAGACTTGAACTGTGGACCAACGGATTATGAGTCCGCTGCTCTAACCAACTGAGCTATAGGCCCTATATTCTGAATGTGTTATTTATCAACAAGTTCAGACGCAAAGCATACTAGCGAAGATTTTTTTAAAAGACAAGCCTTTTTCTTCACGGCTGCACACTAACACAACAAATTGGCTGTAGTTGCAGCAGTTGAGCTTGGATTCGACCAAAATGCACAAAGTGTCGAATCCTATCGTGATGTAAATCACGACAAAAGTTATCAAACAGTCAAAATAACCTTATAATAATGCCCATTCTTGTCAGTACCGTGCCCAACAGCGCTTAGATTGGTACTGGCCTCACATTTTTAAGTCAATGTCCTACAGTTATTCGGCTTATGTTTTCATTTTTATGTGTTGCACTGACACATAAGAATATTTAGGTGCCCACATGGAAATTAAGGTTAATTATCTCGATAACCTTCGACAAGAAGCCAAATTTGATGACTTCACGGTAATTGCCGACCAACCTATTCGCTATAAAGGTGATGGTTCTGCTCCCGGACCATTCGACTACTTTTTAGCGTCATCAGCATTATGTGCAGCTTATTTTGTAAAAGTGTATTGTGCAGCACGAGACATTCCGACAGAGAATATCCGCCTATCACAAAACAATATTGTTGATCCTGAAAACCGCTACAAGCAAATTTTCAAAATCCAAGTTGAACTGCCTGCGGATATTTCAGAAAAAGACCGTCAAGGCATTTTGCGTTCAATTGACCGCTGTACGGTTAAAAAAGTGATTCAGACTGGTCCTGAGTTTGTCATTGAGGAAGTAGAAAGCATTGATGCAGATGCACAAGCTTTACTTATGCCAAATTTAGCGTCAGAAAGTACCACGTTTATTCCGGGTAAAGATCTGCCATTAGAAGAAACCATTGCCAATATGTCAGGTATTTTGGCTGGTTTAGGCATGAAGATTGAAATTGCATCATGGCGTAACATCGTGCCGAATGTTTGGTCTCTACATATTCGTGATGCACAATCGCCAATGTGTTTTACCAATGGTAAAGGCTCAACCAAAGAAAGCGCATTAGCTTCGGCTTTGGGTGAATTTATTGAACGTCTCAATTGCAACTTCTTCTATAACGACCAGTTCTGGGGTGAAGAGATTGCCAATGCTGACTTTGTGCATTACCCAGATGAAAAATGGTTCCAACCCGGCCCAGAAGGCGAGTTACCTGTCGAAATTTTGGATGACTACACACGTGAAATTTATAACCCAGAAAATGAGTTATTAGGTACACATCTATATGACACCAATTCAGGAAATATAGCACGCGGTATTTGCTCTCTTCCATTTGTCCGTCAGTCCGACGGTGAAACAGTGTATTTCCCATCAAACTTGATTGAAAATTTATACTTGTCAAACGGGATGAGTGCAGGGAATACGTTGGCTGAGGCTCAAGTGCAATGTTTATCGGAAATCTTTGAGCGTGCGGTCAAACGTGAGATTTTAGAAGGTGAATTGGCATTACCAGATGTCCCTGAAGAGGTTTTAGCCAAATATCCAAGTATTGTTGCAGGTATTAAAGGGCTTGAAGAACAAGGTTTTCCTGTATTGGTAAAAGATGCTTCACTTGGTGGTCGGTACCCTGTGATGTGCGTAACCTTAATGAACCCACGTACTGGTGGGGTTTTTGCATCTTTTGGTGCGCACCCTAAACTCGAAGTGGCTTTAGAGCGTAGCTTAACCGAGCTTCTACAAGGTCGTAGCTTTGAAGGTCTAAACGATCTACCAAAACCAACTTTTAGTTCAAATGCAGTCACTGAGCCAAATAACTTTGTAGAACACTTTATTGACTCAAGTGGTTTGGTGTCTTGGAAATTCTTTAGCGCACAATCAGACTATGATTTTGTAGAGTGGGATTTCACATCTGAAGGTGAAAATGCCAATGCGGAAGAAGCTGCAGCGATGTTTGCGATTCTAGAAGACATGGGCAAAGAAGTGTATATGGCGGTCTACCAGCATCTAGGTGCTACGGCATGTCGTATTTTAGTTCCGGGTTATTCTGAAGTATATTTGGTTGAAGACTTGGTTTGGGATAATACCAACAAAGCTTTGGACTTCCGTGAGGATATTTTAAACATTCATCGTTTAGATGAAGACGAGTTAGTGTCATTGGTTGAGCGCTTAGAAGAGCTTGAAGTGGATGACTACACGGATATTGTGACGCTCATCGGGATTGAGTTTGATGATAATACCGTATGGGGTCAATTAACGGTTCTTGAGCTCAAACTACTGATCTATATTGCGCTACAAGAGTTTGAAGAAGCAAAAGAGTTGGTCGAAACCTTCCTTCAGTACAACACCAATACGGTCGAACGTGGTTTGTTCTATCAATGTATGAATGTGGTTTTAGAAGTTGAATTGGACGATGACTTAGATCTCAATGACTATGAACATAATTTCCGTCGTATGTTTGGTGACGAACGTATGGATGCAGTGATTGGTTCAATGGATGGCAGTCTTCGCTTCTACGGTTTAACTGAAACCAATATGCAACTTCAAGGTTTAGATCGTCATTTACGTCTGATTGATAGCTATAAAAAATTGCATGCTGCACGTGCGAAGTTTGCCAGTCAGAACGTTTAAATCTGGGCTTGTGAATAACGTTACTCATGTGATCATCTATTTGAAAAAACTCTCCTAAGGGGGAGTTTATTTGTGCAAAATTTGCTGAAAATTAATCTATATCTGTGATGTTGATATTAATAAAAATCCTTATAACTCAGGTGAATATAAGGAAGGCTTAAAAATAACCGATTATCCGAAATTGTGTCATTTTAAAGTAAAGATATTTGACTCATTGGAAAAATATGCTAATAAATTAGCTATGGCGTGTTTAGGCATGATCATAATATTTCAGGACGAAATATTCAGAAGCACATTAATAAATAAACGGGAGTTTTAACAACATGCTTCAATTATTCAGAAAACTATTTTGCATGCATATTTACGAATACGAGCAAATGGAAGAAATCGGTTCGCACAAGGAATGTCGTAAGTGCGGTGTGACAAAGTAATGCAGAGTCTCAGCCGAAAAAAAAGTGAGCGAAAGCTCACTTTTTTAATGCCGGTCAATATTGAAATCATTAAAATAGAATCACATTCACAGTTTTCATGCAGATATGAGTAAAGATTTTCAAGCCGAGCGTTATACCGTCGATGCCAATATGGCAGATACCATTGCATGGTTATTACAACATCAAGATTGCTTTGAATCTTTTCATTATGATGCGATTCAGCAGCAATTGGTGGTTCAACATGCCAATGGTCAAGACATTATTCGTGAAGGGGATTATTTAAATGCAGGCTATGGAATTTTAATAACAGCACATAACTTTGTTAAGTAAACGATATATTTTCCCTACTCATGGTGATTTAGCCATTTCATTTATTCGCACCATCTCTTGCATTGCACTTTGATACCTATCACTGATCATTCAATTGAACTAAGCCCCGAACTTCGGGGCTTATTTTAAGCCATTTGCATAGCATCAGTTGAAAGCTGTGCAGCAGTTGGTTTGGGCTGTTCAGCCACTAAACCGAGTTTGCTAAATAAAAGCTGATCTTTGCCTTCGCCTGCATTTGGCGTGGTCAGTAGTTTTTCACCAGAAAAGAGTGAATTTGCACCTGCCATAAATGCCAAAGCTTGTTCTGAATCACTCAGGGATTCACGACCTGCAGAGAGTCGAATATAGCTTTTTGGCATAATGATCCGTGCGACTGCAATGGTGCGAATCCATTCGATCACATCAAGTTTCTCAACCTCTGCAAGTGGGGTACCTTGAATAGGGACAAGGAGATTAATCGGCACGGATTCAGGATGAATCGGCAGCGTTGCCAACTCCATCAAAAAGGCGATACGGTCATCACGGCTTTCACCTAAGCCCACAATTCCGCCGCTACAGATTTTCATTCCAGATTGGCGAACATAGTCTAGCGTCGTTAAACGGTCATCATAGCTACGCGTGCTAATGACATTGGGATAATACTCACGAGAGGTATCGAGGTTATGGTTGTAATAATCTAAGCCTGCCTCGTGTAGGCGCTCTGCTTGAGATTGATTCAGCATGCCAAGGGTCATACAGGTTTCAAGTCCAAGCGCTTTGACTTCACGCACCATTTCTAACACATAGGGCATGTCCCGTTCATGTGGATTGCGCCATGCAGCGCCCATACAAAAACGCGAAGAACCTGAGGCAAGCGCAGCTTTCGCTTCATTGATGACTTTTTCCACAGCCAGACGTTTTTCAGCCTCTAATCCAGAGTCATAATGTGCGGACTGTGAGCAATATTTACAGTCTTCAGGGCACTTACCGGTTTTAATCGAAAGTAAGGTGCTGACTTGAATATGATTGGCTTGGAAATATTCACGGTGAATGGTCTGTGCTTGGAATAATAAATCCATCAATGGTTGTTGATACAACTCTTGTATTTCTGGATGTGTCCAGTCATTTCGGTAGCTCATAAATGATCCATATTTTCTGCCTAATGCAGATCATCATACGTAAAATTTGCAGACTTCCAAGACTATTTTGTAACATTGAAATTTAGCTAAAATACATTGAAATGACTTTTTCAAAGAACTTTTGATATTTAAGATACTTACAAAGTTATGCTAAATGACAGCACAATCGCTGCAATGTTTATTTTAGCTAAAAAATTAATTTTCTTGGATTACGTCACTAAGTTTTAGCTTAAATGAAAACTTAGTAAGGATCTGGAAAATAGAGAATAAAAACCCTTAAAGCATTTTTGAGTTTTGTTCTGCAATTGCCCAATCAATATGAACTTGCACAATCGCGTCATGTTTTTCGCGAGAATTTTTTAATGATTGAACAATATTTGAACTGTATGGTGCATTGCCTAAGCCTATCGCGATATTTCGCATAAAGCTTTGATAGCCTGTTCGTCGTATAGGACTGCCTTCAGTACAGCTTAAAAAAGTGGCTTCATCCCATTGCCAAAGATCTAATAAACTCACTTGGTCGAGGCCATGACGTGGATAAAAGTCCTCAATTTGAGTTTTATGCGCAAAGCTATTCCATGGACAAATAAGTTGACAGTCATCACAACCAAACACACGGTTGCCAATGCCACGGCGTAATTCTTCAGGAATGATGCCTTTGTATTCGATGGTTAAGTAGGCAATGCATTTACGTGCATCTAACATATAGGGCTCAACGATGGCCTGAGTTGGACAGATATCAATACAGGCTGTGCATGAACCACAATGTTTGGTTGCCGGCGAATCAAAAGGCAAATCGAGTGATGTAAACAGCTCACCTAATACAAAAAATGAGCCTGATTTTTTATGAATCAGTAAGGTGTGTTTGCCTGTCCAGCCCATGCTTGCATTTTCAGCTAAGGATTTTTCAAACACTGGTGCAGAGTCGGCAAAGGGTCTAGATTCAAAATCTCCGATTTTTTCACGGATGATATTCGACAAGGTTTTTAAACGACCACGCATGACTTTGTGGTAGTCACGACCTCGTGCATAGCGTGCAATGATGGCTGAGTTTGGCTCATCAGGAACATAACGTGGTTTTGGGGTTTCGACCAAATAATCCATGCGGACACAAATGATACTGCGGGTGCCGGGGACTAAAAGTGCTGGATTGGCACGTTTTTCAAGGTTTTCCTCTAGGAATTTCATATCGCCATGATAACCACGTTCTAAATATTCTTTAAAACGAGGGAGTTCCTCTTGAGCATCTGGCTTTGCGATGACACAATCAGAAAAACCTAAATTTAAGGCTTGTGCTTTAATCCATGCTTTTAGGGTTTCTGGATCATATTGATCGACAGGAATTTTTTGTGCAGGAGTTGAAGCGGCCATAATCATAACAAGGAAAAACAATGCGTCTGCAAGTTTACCATAGCCCTGTTTATCTTAGCCAAAGTATTCAAGCTTGGGAGCAGCGTTGGTTTGCTCAGCACAATAGCAGTTATGGTCTGATGCAGCAGGTCGCATGGTCGATTGCTCAGCAACTCATTCCAAGGTTAAAGCAGCAAAATTTAAAAAATATCGCTGTATGTTGTGGACAGGGCAATAACGCAGGAGATGGCTATCTTACAGCGCAATACCTACAGCAAGCAGGCTTTCAAGTCGATATCTATGCCGCTGAAATTGGAGCATCGAAAGATTTACATTCTGCTGTACAAGAAGCGATAGATCACAAGCTCAAGATCTATACACATTTTGATTTTCAGCATGACTATGACGTTTATATCGACGCATTATTTGGTATAGGGCTCAATCGTGAACTTTCTAGCGAATGGCAAGCCATTATTCAACGATTAAATGCATGCACGGGACTCAAAGTTGCTATTGATATTCCAAGCGGTTTACATGCCAATACAGGACAGCCTTTACCCATCGCATTTCAAGCCGATTATACCTTTACGGCATTGGGTCTAAAAGCAGGGCTATTTACAGGTCAAGCGAAGGAATATGCAGGTGAAGTTTCGGTGATAGCATGCATACCGACTGATGCTGAGCTTGAACCACTTGCGTATTTGTCGCCACAGAAAATCACTTTACCTGCACGTCAAGCTTTTGGTCATAAAGGCAGTTATGGCCATGTTTTGGTTGTTGGTGGCCATGCTGAAATGGGTGGGGCGGTGATTATGGCTGCTGAGGCTGCATTCCATGCAGGTGCAGGTAAGGTTACGGTTGTTTGTGATGCACGACATCACACCGCTATTTTGGCGCGCGCACCGAATATTATGCTACGCGATATCAATGCATTAACTACAGAAGCGATTCAGCAACTGATCGATCATGTCGATGCGATTAGCTTTGGCATGGGGCTTGGTCGTGACGATTGGGCACAACAGCAGTTTCAGTCATGGTTTCCATTGATTCAGCAGTCAACCTTGGAAATTGTTTTGGATGCAGATGCCTTATGGTTTCTAGCTGAAGCACCTAAAAATTTGAATGCACGAACCTATGCAACGCCACATCCGGGTGAAGCTGCGAAATTACTGGGTATTACTACTGCTGAAGTTGAAGCAGATCGTGTACAAGCAATTCAGTATTTAAAAGAAAAATTTCAAGGTCAATGGGTGCTTAAAGGCGCAGGCAGCTTAATACTTGAAGATCAGCTTTGGATTTGCACCGCAGGTAATGCAGGAATGGGTACAGGCGGTATGGGAGATGTGCTTGCAGGGATGATTGCAAGTTTAAAAGCACAATTTCATCAGCAAATTCATCTGCACGAAATCGTAAGCCTGCATGCTTTAGCAGGTGATGTATTAGCGAAGTCGGGGATGCGTGGTTTGCAAGCACAGGATATGGCCCAAGCGGTTTATCATGTGGTCAATCATTCAGGAGTTGAAGACTAAAATGCATGCGGTTAAATTGCGAATTCAAGGTAAAGTGCAGGGTGTTGGCTACCGTCGTTGGTTTGAGCAGCAAGCGCTTGCACTCGGTTTAAATGGCTATGTGAAAAATCTAGCGACGGGCGAAGTTGAAGCGCTGATTATTGGAACTGAAGATGCCATTCATAAAATACTGAAACACAGTCTGGTGGGGCCTTTACGAGCAGACGTGACTAAAATCGATCAGCAAGAAATTCCAATGCATGAATTAGACTATAGCGGTTTTAAAATGATCCGCTAAATTTGATCACTAGATTGAGTGGGCTTTGAAAACTGTCTGAATTACTGAGCGATATGATTTGACGATTATTTATCGACGTCGAGTGCTTACACGGCTTCGGCCACGAGCCATACCACCTAAGGCATTCAGTACAGCCATTTTACTCATACTACCAGACGCATGCGCATGACAAATCGCGGCAGCCAAAGCATCGGCTGCATCCTGCTGGGGTTTGATGCTTAGGTTCAGAATGCGCATAACCATCATTTGGACTTGTTCTTTATCTGCAGCACCATAGCCGACCACAGATTGTTTGATTTGCCGCGCAGTATATTCAGCGACTTGTAAATCTAAATTGGTTAAAGCAGCAATAGCAGCGCCACGTGCTTGACCTAATTTTAAGGCCGAGTCAGGGTTTTGAGCCATAAATACTTGTTCAACCGCTGCTTCAGTAGGCCCGTGAAACTTTACGATACGATCAATACCAGCAAAGATACGTTTTAAGCGTTCAGGCATTTCTGTTGTTTCGGTACGAATGGTGCCAGCATCGACAAAACGTAGTTTAGAACCATCCTTTTCGATGATGCCGTAACCAGTTAAGCGCGACCCAGGGTCAATACCGATAATTAATGACATGTTTGCCCTATTTGCCCTTTAAAAATAAAATAATGCCCATATTGTTACATAAGCGTGTCAAAAAAGCTTGATAGTGATTGAGCAGTTGAACGCAACACCTTAAATTAATTTACTGAGATTTGTTTAATTTTCATGAAATTATTTCTTCTGATTTTAGCAGGCTTGATCCTGGAAGTGTTTGTCTGGATCGGTGTGGGCGACCTCGTCGGCAGCATGTGGTATGTCTTTTTCTGGTTCGTGGCGGCCTTCTTTATAGGGATGAATATTATCCGTAAATATTCATCAGGTCTGATGCCTCAAATGCAGCAAATGCAAGCAGGTCAAATGAGTAATGATCCAGCTTTAACTGGAAATTTACCAAAAATTTTGGCTGGTTTCTTATTGCTGTTACCGGGTCTAATCTCAGATATTATGGCATTACTTATTTTGATTCCACCTGTACAAAATGCCATGAAAGCAGTCATGATGAAAACAATGATGAAGCGTCAGCAAGCCATGATGGAAAAAATGATGGGTGGCATGATGGGCGATATGGGAGGCATGGGCGGTGCTCAAGGTCAGAACCCATTTGCAGATATGATGCGTCAAATGCAAGATATGCAAAATCAACAATCAGGTCGTGATTCATCCGTTATTGATGGTGAAGCTCGTGAAGTGACGCCAGATGCGAAACAAATTGAACTGAAAGATGTCAATAAAAAATAATTAACTCAGTATGAAAGGCCGAATGTGTATTCGGCTTTTTTTTTGCGTAAATTTTGATACGGCCTAAAAATAAACCTTGTGTTGCCAACAAAAAAAATTGAACAGGCGATATAATCTTCACGTTTTAATTCAAATGAATCAGCTAGCATGTCACTGTTATTCACCATCTGCGCGCTACATTTTGTTGCGCAGTTGAGTCCAGGTCCAGACGTATTATTAATTGCTAAAAGTGCTGCATCAACAACGCGTGCAAATACCTTAAAAATTATTGCGGGGATCTCTGTCGGGATTGTGGTATGGGTCGTTTTAACCTTATTGGGCTTTACGGTTCTGGTTGAGCAATTTCCATGGATACAACAAGTTTTAATGGCTGTTGGTGGATTTTTCTTGGCGAAAATGGGTTGGGCGATGTTTAGTGGTGGGCTTAAAAGTTTAAATCAAACAGCCAATTTAGAAGATGGGCAGGCCTTAAGTCAGCAGAATACTGAAAATTATTTCTTATTAGGTTTATTTACGAATTTAGCCAATCCGAAAACATTGATTTATTTTAGTAGTGTGTTCTCACTGGCGTTGAGTTCATCAGCCAGTAGTAACCTAAAAGCACAGCTAGCTGTCATCATTCCGATTCAGACCTTTATTGTATTTAGTCTGTTTATGATGATTATGTCTTTGCCTAAAATTAAAGCACTCTACCAACGTTCGGGTAGTTATATTGATGTGGTTTCAGGGGCGTTATTTTTAATTTTTGCGATTTGGCTGTGGTTCGACGCAATTAGAATGTTCAATCTTCAATAGCTGCAAACATATTGCTGTTAGCAAAGCGAAAGCCAAGTATTAAGACTTGGCTTTTTTTATGTGCCAATTTTATTGTTCTGGATTGGTTTGATCTTGGTCTTTAGATGGTGCTGTATTTGATGGATCTTGTGCAACATTGGTAGTTTCAGCATGATCACGATAACGGTTCGGTTTGAGGGTGGTTTCGGTATTTTCAGAGCCCTTGTATAATCTGCTACGATTGGCGCGTTCACGTAAACCGCCTTTTTTTATTAACTGCACCATCGTCTATAGAACCTCATTGCTATTGCCATAGTTTAAAGAATTTTCCTCGTGAAGATAAGTGAGTAGGGCGATGCTAGCGCATAAAAAAGCCTGAAATCATTCAGGCTTTCATCATTTTAACTTATCTCTTTGAATGACTTTAACGCGACCCGATAACGGTGCTTAAATTCAGCTTAGCTAAAATTTTACACATTGCCAGCCTGTTCTTAAGGCTGTATTTAGCTGCTGTATGAGCGCTTAATTTTTACCATCCTGCTTGAGTACTTCAAAGATGTTGAGTTGGGTTGTCGCTTCAGTATCGTGCTGTTGCAAATACACTTGGACACTCTTAAATAGAATGGCAACAGCCAAACAACTGAGTATGCAAAATATCCAAAAGCCATATGGGCTACGGATATTATGCGAGCCACATTCGGAACATTCTTTATCGCTTGAAGCCAATACTTTATTGCAACAAGCACAGTGATATTGATAGTGCATTGCTTTTCTCCATTTAGTCGAATTTGACCAACATTCTTGTTGTTATTGTCAACCATCAATCCGTGATGATTGTTTTATCTTAATGTGCAAATAAGCTGCTGTACAAGTTTTAAACGGTTTGTTTTGCTCATTATTGTGTAAGTGAAAAGCGTCAGAGAGTTAAATATTTGTTTTATTAATAATTTATAAATGAAACAAGAGATGAATTTTCAGACATAAAAAAAGCCAGTTCGAAAACTGGCTTTTGCTGTTCTGTCTAAATTGAATTATTGACCAGAGCGGATGATGTAATCAAAAGCAGATAATGATGCTTTCGCGCCTTCACCTGTTGCAATGATGATTTGTTTGTACGGTACTGTTGTAC
This sequence comes from Acinetobacter sp. YH12251, assembly GCF_013417465.1. NCBI lineage: Bacteria > Pseudomonadati > Pseudomonadota > Gammaproteobacteria > Moraxellales > Moraxellaceae > Acinetobacter > Acinetobacter sp. YH12251. The sequence goes on from NZ_VPDZ01000006.1 coordinate 113,481, forward strand.
AGTCACCGGCAGCAAATACACCTTTCACATTGGTTTCGTTGCGCTCGTTAATTACGATCTCACCACGGTTTGAAAGTTCAACTGCTGTTTCTTTTAAGAAATCAGTGTTTGGTAACAAACCGATTTGTACGAAGATACCAGCCAATTCAATCGTTTTGATTTCATCTGTTGCACGGTCTTTATAGTTCAGTGCAGTCACTTGTGAACCATCACCGACCACTTCTGTAGACAATGCATTCATGATCACAGTGGTATTCGGTAAGCTGTTTAACTTGTCTTGAAGGACTTGGTCAGCACGAAGCTTAGTATCAAACTCAACTAGCGTTACATGTTCCACAATACCAGCAAGGTCAATCGCCGCTTCGACACCTGAGTTACCACCACCGATCACTGCAACACGTTTACCTTTAAACAATGGACCGTCACAGTGTGGGCAGTATGCAACACCACGTGTACGGTATTCTTGTTCACCCGGAACGTTCATTTCTCTCCAACGTGCACCTGTTGAAAGAATCACTGTTTTAGATTCAAGTTTTGCACCATTCTCTAAAGTCACTTCAACCAAGCCATTAGCTGTTTGGTCAGCACCTTTGATGTCAGATACACGTTGCAAGTTCATAATGTCCACACCGTATTCACGTACATGTGCTTCCATTTCAGCAGCAAACTTAGGACCTTGAGTCTTTTGAATCGACGTGAAGTTTTCAATGTCCATGGTATCCATCACCTGACCGCCCATGCGTTCAGCTACGATACCGGTTTTAATGCCTTTACGTGCTGCATAGATTGCAGAAGTATTACCTGCAGGGCCACCACCAATCACAAGGACATCAAAGGCTTCTTTGGCATTTAGCTTTTCAGCATCTTTCGCTGCAGAGTTGGTGTCTAATTTGGCAATGATTTCTTCCAAAGTCATACGACCTTGACCGATGTGGTTTCCGTCTTGGAATACCATTGGTACAGCCATGATTTTGCGTTCTTCCACTTCGTCTTGGAAGAATGCACCATCAATCATGGTTGCAGTTGTACCCGGGTTGTAAATTGCGATCAAGTTAAGTGCTTGAACCACGTCAGGACAGTTATGGCAGCTGAGTGATACAAACACATCAAAGTCAGTTTTAAGACCTAGACCTTTAATGGTATTCAGTACTTCGTCAGAAACTTTCGGTGCATAACCTGAAGTTTGTAGCAAAGCTAGAATCAAAGACGTGAACTCGTGGCCCATCGGTAGACCTGCGAAGAATACGCGTGGAGTTTCACCTGCTTTTGCAATACCAAAACTTGGCGCACGGCTGTTGTTACCGTCAAAACGTGCAGTCACTAAATCAGATAAAGCGGCAACTTCGGTCACCAATTCTTTAATTCTGTCTGATTTTTCCGTGCCGTTTAAAGTCGCGACGATTTCAATCGGGCCTTCAAGGCGTTCAAGTAAGGTTTTTAATTGAGCAGAAGTATTTTGATCTAACATTGCTAACGTCTCCAGAGGAGTAAATTTATTTGATGAGAGAATGATAGAACAAACCATTAAATAGGTGAAACGGTTTGTTTTTATAAAATTAATCGGTTTTACAAATCAAATGATTAAATTTCTTTCTAAATCATAAAAATATACTGATGTGAATGCAGCCAATATTGGGTCATTATCGAGAAATGCAAGTTAAATAGTGGAAAAATAAACGAATTCATCGCGCTTTAAGCAAGACAATGCTAGAGTCAACCCTATTGTATTGAGAACTTTTTAGGGAAATGGCATGCAGGTCAAGCAAGGGATTTATCAGCATTATAAAGGTCAGTTGTATCAAGTCTTTCATGTTGCAACACATAGTGAAACGCGTGAAAAAGTTGTGGTCTATCAGTGCTTGTATGACGACTATTCAATGTGGGTCAGACCCTTAGAGATGTTTATGGAAACCGTTGAAATTGATGGTGAAGTAATTCCACGTTTTAAACTGATCCAAGAAACCCACTGAGCAGATATTTAGTACTTTAATCTTTAAATATGAAAGAAATAACAAAAGGACAGAATCATGAGCATGGATGCAAATTTTAAAAACTATATGCAACAACTCTATGCAGACTTTAGTGCTCACGATGCTGCGCAAAATAACCGACTTGCGCGTTACCGAAATATTGAGCCTGAGTCTGCACTGTTTTTGGCTATGCAAATTCGCTTAAAACAAGCCAAACAGATCTTGGAAATTGGAACATCTACAGGCTATTCCACGCTGTGGTTGGCAGATGCTGCCCAGTCTACACAAGGGCGAGTCGAAACCATTGAAATTGATACAGCGCGTATCGAACAAGCTAAACAGCATGCGGAAAATTTAGCTTTATCCGAATACATTGAATTTCATCATGGCGATGCGCTGCATTTTTTACAGCAGTTAAATCAGCGTTATGACTTCATTTTATTGGATGCAGAACGTGATGCGTATATCGCGTATTGGCCATATTTAGCTGAATTGATACAAGTTCAAAGTGGCGTGTTAATCGTGGATAATGTGCTGTCACATGCCAATGAGGTCGCTGAATTTATCCAACGTGTTGAAGCGGATGATCGTTTTATCAGTACGACATTAAATGTGGGCGCAGGGCTCTTTATGGTGACTTGGCGCAACTAAAAATCAGGGCATACAGCCCTGATTTGATCGAAAATATTTTTAATTAATAAAAATACTGTTGCTATAGCGCTAAGTGTAGCAGTTTAACCCTGTAAGCTTACTCGTGAAAAATGTAGATCATATTCTAAATATTTGTGGACAAATGCCGTTTTATCACTACATCGAAGTAAATTATCATAAATAAAAGGTGAAACTGGATAAAAGAGATCCCCAGAACCATTTGCATAAAATATTTTTAAGTAACGTGAAGAAGAACTGTATTTCCAAGAAGTTACAACAGTTGTTGTCATAAGCCACCCCCTTATTGCGTTGTTATAGTCATACTGCAGTTAAAGGTTTTATCTCATTTGAAATTAAGACAAATTCGGGGCGTGGAGTATTGCAGAATTGTTAAAAAATAAAGTTTTATCTCACATTTTTTTCATTTCTTTATCAACTAATTTGATAAAAATATTGCCAGTTCAAAGAAATGCCATAAGCGTTATTCTCCCATATTAGTGTAGGGCGGGTTAAAAACTACGGCATTGTTCTGATTTATTGCCTTTGACTTGGTTGTTGCTGCCATTAATTGAAAAAGCATTTTCAAGACAAATCAAATTACCTGCGATTTCATTATTATTTAGAACAATATTGCCATTATTTTTCTTTAATTTGAGGTCGCCTGAAATTTGGTTATTGAGGAGTTGGATGTTTTTCCAGTCGTAAAATCGACATTGCCACTGATATTGTTATGATTGGCAATGATCTTGGTAAAATTTTTATTCGATTCAATATTGCCTTTGATGTGGTTGTCATGCAGTTCAACACTTGCACCATTTTCTAAAATAACATTGCCATGAACAATTAAACCTTCAAGCTGACAATTTTTTTTGACTTTAATATCTTCACGAATACTTTGGTTTTTAATTTCACCTTCGCAGTTCACGGCAGCAAAAGTTGTAAACGAACATAAAATTAAACTGATCGAGACGAAATATTTTTTCATGGGCTTACATCTTCCTGAAATAAGCAATTGACCTAAAATTCATGTTAAAAATACTGAAATACTGGCAAAGATGTAAGCCTAGACAATCGGGTTTGCGGCGCATTTTTATTATATTTGTGTAAGCTCTAACTTGATGAATATCTACAGATATGTAGAAAGTGCTAGTACGTTAAAGTTGTATGAATAAAGTGTGAACTGCGTAGGGTGTATAGAGGTATATACTCGCAGATAATAGGCATAAAAAACCACGCTAAAAGCGTGGTTTTTGAATCAGTTCAATCTAATACAGATTAGATTTTACCAACTAGGTCGATTGAAGGAGCAAGAGTTGCGTCGCCTTCTTTCCATTTAGCTGGGCAAACTTCGCCTGGGTGAGCGTGTACGTATTGAGCTGCTTTAACTTTACGAAGAAGTTCTTGAGCATCACGACCGATACCACCAGCGTTGATTTCAACGATTTGGATTTTACCTTCTGGATCGATAACGAAAGTACCACGATCAGCAAGACCGTCAGCTTCGATTAATACGTCAAAGTTTTTAGCAAGAGTCCAGTTCGCATCACCAACCATTACGTATTGGATTTTTTTGATTTCTTCTGAAGAATCGTGCCAAGCTTTGTGAGTGAAATGAGTGTCAGTAGAAACTGAGTAGATTTCAACACCTAGTTTTTGGAATTCTGCATAGTTGTCAGCAAGGTCACCAAGTTCAGTTGGGCAAACGAAAGTGAAGTCAGCTGGGTAGAAGAATACAACAGACCATTTACCTTTAAGATCAGCTTCAGTTACTTCGATGAATTGACCATTTTGGAATGCTTGTGCTTTAAACGGTTTAACTTCAGTATTAATTAAGCTCATCATTGTCTCCATGATTGAGGTTTGTTTTTGATTTCCAATAGGGTACAGAAATTTTTCTTATTGCTGAAATAGTATTTTTACATAACTAATATCGGAAAATCCGAATTAGTACACTCCAGAACTATTTCAGCAATAACGATTATTTATCATTATTTCATTCGATATAAGCCATATCAATGCCATATAAAGTTGAAAGTAAAATGACAAAATCATCTTTTCAAAGTCTGTAACCAACATGATGCTTGTGGCATAAGATTTCAAGGGTGATCTCTAAAAAAGTTATAAAAAATATTTCAAATTATAGAATTTGTTCATATAAGATGGCATGAACATAAAATGACTCCAGATTTGATCAGGTGCTTAGTCAATTTTTTCGTATCATTGCCATTCTCAGTCTTGCACGTGCATCACTATGTATTCTTAAAGTTGAAGACACAGGTACAAATTTATGTATCTATGAATACTTGCAACCTCAAAAAGCGACCTATTTTAATGAACTATTAGGAACTTCATCAGATGATCCTACACTATTGAGTACCATGGGAATCGTTGGAATCTTCTTTTTTTTCCCACTGTTGCTATCATTTAGACGTGCTTGGTATGTGGTTATATTATGGCTATATGCGATTTTTCAATTCATCATCATTTTAATGATAGAAACTGCTTCAATTTCAAAAATTATCTATGACAGTATTGTTTATTGTCATAATGGTTGGTTGTTCGCATGGGTGATCGGGCAGAGCATATTTATTGTTTTTAGTTTCGTTTACATTTTCTATGGCACTGAAACTAATGTATAAAGCTTTCAAATGGATTGGCTTGAGTTGCCTATTCTAGTCAGCATGTGGCTTTATTATTCTGTACTGGATGAATCAAGAATGTGCTTTCATTTCAAGGTGCTAGCCCGAATCAAATTAATTATTATGCTGAAATGAATGGTTCTTCATCGGATGAACCTCTTTTATTTATTTTTATTGCGTTGATTTGCATTTTATTTTCAATTTTTTTGTGCTTAGCAAAATCTGTTCATCATTTCTTGATCATCACTTTCACTTTATTGATGTTTTTAATTGTGCCATTGAGTATATTCTATACAGTGTCATTTTATCAACCATTACATGACAGTATAGAAGCATGTGGCAATTGTTGGTTATTGGCCGCAATTTTAGTTTTTTATCATTTTATTCTGTTCGGCTTCATCTATTGGTTTCAGGCACGCAAAAAATAGATTCATCTTTCACTATTTTTACATACAGCGTAAAATATTTGGTTCTATTTTAATTATTAGGATAATGCATCTGTGCCAAGTCAGTTAAATGTCGATCAATTGGTCATGGTTCGTGATCGCCATCGCTTAAGTCGGCTGAAAAAAGGCAAAGAAGCCAATCCTGAAAAATTTCAAGATTTGTTTGAAAAGTCGAATGCGAAAGTGCGCGAACGGATTGTCCGCATTCCCAATATTAAATTAAATCAAGACTTACCTGTTACGCAGTATGCGGACAAACTAATTGAAGCTATTCAAAAGCATCAAGTGATTATTGTGGCAGGTGAAACGGGTTCGGGTAAAACCACACAGTTGCCTCAAATTGCCATGCTTGCAGGTCGTGGTTTAACGGGTTTGATTGGCCATACTCAACCCCGTCGACTGGCTGCACGTAGCGTTTCGCAGCGTATTGCAGAAGAAGTGGGCGAAAAGCTGGGGGAGTCGATCTCCTTTAAAGTTCGTTTCAATGAACAAGGTTCACAAGATTCCATCGTTCGGTTAATGACCGATGGTATTTTATTGGCTGAACTGGCCAATGACCGCTTCTTAAATAAATACGACACGATTATTATCGATGAAGCGCATGAACGTTCGCTGAACATCGACTTTATTATGGGCTATCTCAAACAGCTCTTGCCACGCCGTAAAGATCTCAAAGTCATTATTACTTCCGCGACATTAGACGTAAATCGCTTCTCGAATTACTTTAATGGGGCACCTATTTTTGAGGTCGAAGGTCGAAGCTTCCCTGTAGAATTGCGTTATCGTCCGATTTCAGAGCTGAGCATTGTCGGTAGTGATGATGATGAGTTTGACGATTTTGAAGAAAATTTACCTCGTGCCGTGGTTTCAGCTGTAGAAGAATGTTTTCAAGATGCGCAGGAAAAAGGTCATCCTGAACATGCCGACATTTTGATTTTTGCCAGCACTGAACAAGAAATTCGTGAGTTACAGGAAACACTGCAAAAGTTTGGGCCACGACATACCGAAGTTTTACCCTTATATGCTCGATTGGCTTTGGCAGAACAGCAAAAGATCTTTAATCCATCAGGCGGTGGGCGACGTATTATTATTGCCACCAACGTGGCAGAAACGGCTTTAACTGTACCGAATATTCGCTATGTAATTGATAGTGGCTTTGCACGTATATCCCGTTATAACTATCGCTCACGTGTACAGCGTCTACCAATTGAGGCTGTATCACAGGCGGCAGCAAATCAGCGTAAAGGTCGTTGTGGTCGTATTGCACCGGGTGTGTGTATTCGACTGTATTCAGAAGAAGACTTTATGAGTCGTCCTGAATTTACCGAACCGGAGATTAAACGAACCAACTTGGCCTCGGTTATTTTGCAAATGCAAAGTTTGGGCTTTGGTGAATTAGAAGACTTCGATTTTATTGAGCCGCCAGATCATCGTTTGGTGAATGATGGTCGTAAACTATTAATTGAGCTTGGTGCGCTTTCTGAACGTAAATCAAATCCCTCTCTTGCGACAAACAACGCCTCACCTGTTGGAAAAGGGAGACCTGAAAAAGCCCCTCTTTCTAAAAGAGGGGTTGGGAGAGATTCCTTAACCAAAATTGGTCAGCAAATGGCGAAAATGCCGATCGACCCACGTCTTGCACGGATGATTTTGGGTGGAGCGCATTTTGGCGTATTAAATGAAGTCTTGATTATTGTCGCTGCTTTAGCGGTACAAGATCCACGTGAACGTCCTGCGGATAAACAAATGCAGGCCGATCAGAAACATGCTTTGTTTCGTGAAGCTGACTCGGATTTCTTGTTCTATATCAAATTATGGGAAGCTTTGGTTGCCAACCGTGACATGAGTGAAAATAAGCGTCGTACATTTGCACGCAACCATTTCCTGAGTTGGTTACGCCTCCGTGAGTGGAAAAAAACCCATGAGCAATTGGTGGATTTGGCTCAGGGCTTAAAACTGTCCTTTAATGAAAAGAAGGCTAATTATGAAAATCTGCACCGTGCGTTATTAACGGGTTTACTTTCATTTATTGCCAACAAAACCGATGAACGTAATGTGTTCATGGCAGTGCGTCAGCAAAAGGCACGCATTTTCCCTGCATCAACTTTGCATAAAACCAATACACCTTGGGTCATGGCTTTTGAGATGGTGGAAACCTCTCAGGTATATCTTCGTACATTGGCGAAAATTGAACCTGAATGGATTTTATTGGCTGCTGGCGATTTATTGAAGCATCATTATTTTGAACCTCATTGGTCCAAAAAATCTGGTGTAGTCAATGCCTATGATCAAATTTCTTTGTTTGGTTTGATTATTGAGCCACGTCGTCAGATTAATTATGAAAAAGTGGATCATCCGGCGGCGCATGAAATTTTCCTACGTGATGCGTTGACGACGGGACATTTGGGTATTACGCCGCCGTTCTTAAAACACAATTTATTAAAATTCGAAGAAGTTGAGCGTGTTGAAGATAAACTGCGTCGTCGTGATTTGGTGGTGGATGAAGAAACCATCTACCAATTTTATGCTGCAAAAGTGCCTGAAGAGGTGGCAAGTCGTCGTAGTTTTGAAGACTGGCGTGCAACTGTAGAACCGAAAAATCCACGGCATTTATTTATCGATGATGATGCGCTTTGGATGAATGACCGTCCAACGACCCAGCAATTTCCAGACTACCTACGTAATGGTGAACTGCGTTTGGCTGCAAGTTATCGTTTTGACCCAAGTCATGATGAAGATGGTGCAACGGTCAAAATTCCAGTTCAAGCTTTGCCGCAAGTGGATGAAAATATTTGGTCATGGGGCATACCCGGTTGGCGACAAGACCTGATTGAAGCCTTGCTTAAAGCACTGCCTAAGGATAAACGCCGTCACTTGGTGCCAATACCAGATACGGCTCGTAAATTAATGGATCGTGTCGATGCCGTGCATTTGCGCGAGCATATTTTTAGTTTCTTGGCGTTCCAACTGCGTGGTGAGCAAATCACAGATAAGGACTTTTCTTGGGAACGTGTTGAGCAATATCTGCAGCCTTTAATCAAAGTCATTGATGAAAAAGGCCGTGTGATTGAGCAAGGTCGTGATCTAGATGAACTCAAAGCACGCTGTCGTACGGAAACTCATAGCCCAGTCAAACAGTTAAAAGGTGAGTTTAAAACCTTCCCTGATAATTTTGTGTTCGAAGCATCACAAAAAGTCACGGGTGTGGTGGTGAAACAATATCAAGCGCTTGTTCCAGTCAAAGGCTTTGCAGAGTTGGATGCCAAAGACGAATCTGGTGTGGTGATTCAGACTTTCAATGACCAATTTGAAGCAGTCAAACAACACCGCGAAGGGATCATTCGTTTGGTTCATATGCAGTTGGGTGACTTAGTTCGTCAGTTGAAAAAACAGATTTCTAAACCCTTGGCATTGGCTTATTCACCGCTAGGTGACAAAGCCAAACTAGAGCAAATGTTAGTTTATGCCACACTTCAGCTTGCAATAAATGAGCTACCTGTCAATGTGCAGGAGTACCAAAACCTGATTTTAAATGTAAAGAAATCTTTCTTAACCCATGGGCAACAAGCATTAGCCGTTTTAACTGAAACCTATATTCAATGGCAGGATATACGTCGGAAATTGTTGGTTTTAGATGATTCTGTGTTTGGAAAGAACATTGATGACATTGAAGATCAACTCGATTTGATGCAACTTTCAGATTTCGTTTATGGCAAAACTTCCGATGTGTGGCTCGAATTTCCAAGATATTTGAAGGCATTAGTCTTGCGTTTAGACCGCTTGCCAAATAACCTACAAAGGGACAATTCTGCCATTGATCAAGTTGACCCATGGATGGAAAAATTATTTAAGTTTAAAAATGACACTCGCCTTAAAGAATTGTATTTCATGGTTGAGGAGTTACGCATCTCTATTTTCTCTCAACCAATGAAGACCAAGATGCCAATTTCTCCATCCCGCTTGCAAAAAGTATGGGATAAGCTCGGAATCAGTTAAGATATAGGTAATTTCTAAAAGGAGTTTTACATGGGCATCCGCATTACGGGTACAGGTCTTTATCATCCAGAAGACGTAATTACTAACGAAGAGTTAGTTGAAGCTTTAAATGCTTATGTGGAACAGTACAACAGTGATAATGCTGAAAAAATTGAAGCCGGTGAGCTAGAAGCGCGCCGTGGTTCAAGTGCAGAATTTATCGAAAAAGCATCTGGCGTAAAAGCACGTTATGTTGCTGAAAAAAGCGGTATTTTAGATCCAAAACGTTTACGTCCAGTATTGCATGAACGTTCAAATGATGAATTGTCTATTCAAGCGGAATGGGGCGTAGCTGCTGCAAAGCAAGCGATGGAAAATGCGGGTGTGACTGCTGAAGACATCGATGTTGTGATCTTGTCATGCTCTAACATTCAACGTGCATATCCAGCCGTTTCAATTGAAATTCAAACTGCGTTGGGTATTCAGGGTTATGCCTATGACATGAACGTTGCATGTTCAGCTGCAACTTTTGGTATCAAGCAAGCCTATGACGCGATCAAATCAGGCGCTCGTCGCGTGTTATTGGTAAACGTTGAGATCACATCTGGTCACACAGATTTCCGTATGCGTGACTGTCACTTCATCTTTGGTGACGTTGCAACGGCTTCGATCATTGAAGAAACTGAAACCAAAGCTGGTTTTGAAGTGTTGGATATTGACCTGTTTACTCAGTTCTCAAACAACATTCGTAACAACTTCGGTTACTTAAATATGAGTGAAGTCGATGCTGACATCGACAACAACCGTTTCCGTCAAGACGGTCGTAAAGTATTTAAAGAAGTGTGTCCATTAGTGGCGAAAATGATCACTAAGCAATTGGATGACAATAAAATTGCGGCAACAGATGTAAAACGCTTCTGGTTACACCAAGCAAATGCCAGCATGAATGAATTGATTCTGAAACTGGTTGTGGGTAAAGAACATGCTCAGCCAGACCTTGTGCCAATCATTCTTGATGAGTTTGCCAATACTTCATCAGCAGGTGTCATTATTGCATTGCACCGTACTGCGAATGAAGTAAACCATGGCGAATATGGCGTACTTTGCTCATTTGGTGCAGGCTACTCAGTAGGTTCTGTACTTGTTCAAAAACATGATGCTGCCTAAGGTCAGCACATTTGCAGGTTGAACATGATGCAAAATGGATAAAGCGTTTAAGCGCTTTATCCCGCATGTATTTCACGCCGACCTTTTTTGGCGCTGAATATATTGATGCATCAAAACCTGCAATGTATGTAGGGAATCATACAATTTACGGTGTACTCGATTCACCGGTGATTATTGATTATCTCTACAATGAACATAAAGTGGCTGTGGTCAGTATTGCTGATCATAGCCATTTTTATTTGCCTGGTTGGCGTGGCATGGTCAAAAAGTTCGGTGCAGTCCAAGGTATTCAGGACTATGTCAGAACAGTGATGCAACAAGGTTATTCCATTTTAGTTTTTCCCGGTGGTGGTCGAGAGGTTTTGAAACGCAAAGGCGAAGCCTATCAACTGATTTGGAAGCAACGTTATGGCTTTTTAAAACTGGCGCAAGAATTTAATTATGACATCGTGCCTTTTGCCGCTTTAGGTGGGGATGAAGTCTTTGAGCTGGGCTTTGATGCCAGTGTGATCGTTGAACATCGTTGGTTTAAACAACTATTAAAAATACAAAAAATCGATAAATTATTACGTCATGGTGATGTGATTCCGTCTTTACCCAAACGTATTATCCCCAAGCGCATTCCATTCTATTTTCAATTTTTACCCCGTCAAAGTTTGAGTCATATTCAGAGTGTGGAGGATTTAAAGCTCTATCGAGAGGCACTACAACAAGATATTTACAATGCGATAGAACAGCTTAAGAAAATCCGTTCAGAACAACATTCTACAAATCAATAATAGTGACTACTCTTAAACTTCATTCATTTTTTGTCAGTCACAGCTCAAAATCATGGTGAATTTTGTCACAACAATAGCTTTTAGATTTTTTTATTGAACGCCTTTGTATTGACCTTTTGTACAGCTATTTGGCTGATTAATGGCAGTAGTCGGAGCATTAAACTTTGACTATAGTGAAGGTTGAAAAATAATCAACGATCGTTAGGGCGGAAGATGGAAAAGAAAAGCTTGACCCCGCAGCTAGAGCATATTGCTCGGCAACTTATTCGAATATCTCCAAGTTTAAAGCAGTTGTATCAAGAGCAAATGGAACTTGCTACAGCACTCAATTCACAAAATATCTTTAAAATTGAACAAGAGCAGCACCGCATTCAACTGTGTAATGGACTGTGGACCTTACAGCTACAAAGTCGTGAATCGATTGGCTATCAGTTTCCTAGAAGTCCATTTAGACCCATCAAAATTGTTGAATTGCATTCGACAGTGCCATGTATTGAAACAATAGAAGATTTCTTATTTCATGAATTGTATTTTTTTACTGGCGACCTAAAGCCGCAACATTCACTCTTGCTCAGAGAAAAAGCACAGCAATTTAGACAATTGATCTTACAGTCCGTTTTTCAACATCTAAATGGGCCAGCGCGTGTTCAGCAGTTTTTAGCACAGATGACAGGAGTTGAAGCGCAAATTTTTGATCAGTTGATGCAAGAGCAGCAGATTTATCAGACACCGCTATTACAAACGTATATCGAATGCCAAATCTGTCTACCACATTGGTTGATGCAAAAGATTGAGCAGATGTTTGCGCTTCATTCACTTACAGAAGCTGAAATATTGCCGATACAGCTCTTGATGGATAGTTTGGACGAGATTTGTTTTGCTACAGCACAATTTTTAGATCCAACGATTTGCCGGATCATGAGTTTGAGTTATGAAGATCGGTTCAATTTACAAGAATTAAATGAACATATAGAAGATATTATTTTGTTGCTCGACCATGCATATGAGCGTCCCAATTTGTTGGGTTTTATTCGTTTGATGCATCGGGATGTTTGGGCAGAGCAGGACATATTAAGCCATAGCAATTTTGTGCAAGCCACAGCAATTTGGCAAAAAAAATGTGGAAAACTCCCTTTACTCGATAACAACCGTGCAGTGCGATGGATGTTCAAGCAGTCAGCCGAAGTATTGGATTGGCTGAGTCGTAATTTTCAACACAGTAATGTACGAGTGGCTGTGACGGCATTAAGTTTTGTCGATACGCAGCATATTCATCCCGCATTGATTCTTGCGACCTTACAACATTTTCAATTTGTTGCAGCGCGCTTATTTATTCAAAATTGCCATACGATTGCGCATGAACATGATTGGTTTAATCATGAAAAAAATCTACAGTTTGTTTTACAGCGAAAATATCAGCAGCATGATGACCATCGTGTAGTGATCAGCCCATCGATTTTGTATTTAGATGAGTGGTTGATCTTAATGCGACAGGTGTTAGGCGCGGAGGATCAGGCCATAAAAAAAGTCTATCTACCTTTGAGCCGTATTATGCAGGCCTATCTGCAACATTTAGTACGTTGTACGCAGCAATTACCGCAGGCTTTGATGGATTATATCCGTCCAGAAACCCAAGAAAATCGCCAGTTTTTAAGTATGTTACGACAGCATAAAATTCAACTGCAGGATTTTCGAAATTTATTTTATTTAAAGCATGCTAATTTAAGAGTATCTGTATTTGATGCCTATGTGCGTGACTATGTTAGTGCGACTTATTCTACAGGTCATACAGTCCCTAAAAATATTACCTGGAATGGGGTCTTTCATCAGGCGGTGCATTGGCATGCCAAGCAACAAAAGCAAGAAGTGTTAACTCAATTAAAGCGTAAATTTGAGACAACAGTCTGGCAGCCATTTACAACAGAAGACAAAATCTATTTTCAAGAGTGGGTCTTTGAAGAATTAAAAACCATCGATCGAATTATTGATGAATCTATTCAATTTAAACATTGTTTGGCATCAAGTTATAGCGCCAGTATCATTGCAAGAGTATATGTAGCTTTTCATATGTACCATCCCATTTTGCATGTATCGATGACTTTGGGCTGTCATGTGCAAAACCACATTTTGGTTTTTGATCAACTCGAGTATTCAAATAATACCCAAGCAGAAATAGAAAAAGTAAATATCGCCAAAGAATTTTTAAATAGGTTCAATAGCTTAAAGTAAGATTGGCGAAATACGGATTTAGTAAACTGTGTTGTGCGCTTAACTTTTGAGTCAAAAATCGTTAGGCTATAGCCGTTCTTTTACGGTATAGGTCTTATGAAACAAGAAACTGCACTCAAGCTGCTCAAAGCAGGCGAAAATGTGTTTTTAACAGGTTCGGCTGGTGCAGGGAAAACTTATACTTTAAATCAGTACATCAATTATCTGAAAGCGCGCAAAGTGCCGGTGGCAATTACGGCTTCTACAGGGATTGCTGCAACCCATATGAATGGCATGACAATTCATACATGGGCAGGGATTGGGATTAAAGATGCGATTTCCGAAGATGAGTTAAAGCGCTTAAAAGAACGTAAATATTTAAAAGAGCATTTGGAAAATGCCCAAGTTTTAATCATCGATGAAATTTCGATGTTGCATGCCAAGCAATTAAACTTGGTGAATAAAGTTTTAAAATTTTTTAAAGACAGTGAAGATGCTTTTGGGGGGATTCAAGTCATTGTTGCAGGTGACTTCTTCCAGTTACCCCCTGTGGGACGCAAAGGTGAATTAAACCGTGACAAGTTTTGCTTTATGTCTGAGGCATGGGTAGAAGCGAAGTTTCGCGTGTGTTATTTGACCGAACAACATCGTCAGGGTAATGACTATCTCAATGATATTCTAAATGCGATTCGTGCTCAGCAAATTACGGGCGATCATTTGCATGCTTTAAGGCAGACAAGTTCACAAAATATAGGTGAAACCTTTACGCGCTTGTATACCCATAATATGGATGTAGATAGTATTAACTATAAACATCTAAATGAAATTGAGCAAGAATCTCGCCAGTTTGATGCCCAATGTGATGGTAATGATAAACTGATCGAAACCTTAAAATCATCCGTGCGTGCGCCGGAAACTTTGACCTTAAAGAAAAATGCCAAAGTGATGTTTGTAAAAAACAACTTTGACGTGGGCTATATCAATGGCAGCCTCGGTGAAGTGATAGGTTTTGAAGAAGATGATGAATATGGCATCTTGCCTAAAGTAAAACTCACTGATGGCACGACCTTGGTGGTAGAACCTGAAACATGGTCTGTCGATAATGATGATGGTAAAACCATTGCCAGTTTCCAACAAATTCCACTGCGTTTGGCCTGGGCGATCACCATTCACAAATCTCAAGGGATGACCCTTGCAGCGGCTGAAATTAACTTGACGCATACTTTTGAGAAAGGTCAGGGTTATGTGGCATTGTCGCGTTTAAAAACATTAGATGGTTTGCGTTTACTTGGTTTTAATGAACAAGCTTTAGAACTCGACAGTTTGGCGATTAAAGCCGATCGACGTTTTCAGGAACTCTCTGATGAAGCGGAAACCAATTTTGCAGAGGCCGATTTAACCGTTCAACACAAAGCCTTTATTCGCCATTGTGGCGGAACACTGAATGAAGTGGAAATCGAGCGCAATGAAAAGAAAATTGCCAAAACTGGTGCGAAACAAAGCTTTGCCACAGCGACTTTAGATCAAACTCGTGAATTGTTTGAGGAAGGTTATGAAATTCAAGATATTGCAGTGGAGCGTGGTTTAACACCTGCTACGATTATTAATCATTTGGCTCGTCTGCAAAAAGAGCAAGGTTTAGATATATCGGTGGCACATCCGGGAGAAGACGTGGTTGAGCAGGTGCGTAAAATTTATAAACGTTTGGCGAAACGACAAGACCCAGCACATTATAACGATGATGGTACTATTAAGCTGCGCCCAATTGTGGAGTTGACCAGTCCACGCATGGGATATGACCAAGTTCGTTTGGCTTTATTATTTGTGGAATAACACATTCTTTGGATTACATACATTTAAAGCCAGATTGATCAATCTGGCTTTTTTAATAAGGGGCATCGTGTTTATTTTCATCCTTTGCATCTGCTTAAAAACGATGAATTGGTGATTAAAGTTCCAAATAAAACTTTAAATGAATAAAACTTAATAAAATAATGATAAGGTGAGTATAATTCATTAATGCTTTGCGAAAACTATTCGATTGCAAAGTTGCTCCCAAGTTTTGTTGAGAACAATCATGTTGGAATTACGCCATCTCAAAACCTTATTGGCACTCAGAGAACACGGTTCTTTGGTCGCTGCATCTAATGATCTGTGTTTAACGCCTTCTGCACTTTCACACCAGTTGAAAGAACTGGATCATTGGTATGGGGTAGAGGTGGTGAACCGACGAACACGTCCTGTGACCTTTTC
The DNA here is from genome assembly GCF_013417465.1 of Acinetobacter sp. YH12251. Classification (NCBI taxonomy): domain Bacteria; kingdom Pseudomonadati; phylum Pseudomonadota; class Gammaproteobacteria; order Moraxellales; family Moraxellaceae; genus Acinetobacter; species Acinetobacter sp. YH12251. The sequence continues at coordinate 129,569 of NZ_VPDZ01000006.1, forward strand.
GAATGTTGGGCAACGTTTACTACGCCTTGCCGATGACATTTTGCCGCAAGTTCAAATTGCGCAATCGGACATTACACGTATTGTGCATGGTCAAACCGGCCGAATTATTTTTTCTTCTGAATGTCATAGTTGTTTTGATTGGCTGATGCCGTTATTGAATGTCTACCGTCAGCAATACCCCGATGTAGATTTGGACTTTGCCTCTGGCTTTGAAGCCAATCCGCATGAACTATTACAAACAGGCGAGTTTGATCTTCTGATTACGGCAGACCCAATCAATTTAAAAGGTGTGGAATATTTCCCTATCTTTGAATATGAGTCTCGTTTGGTATTGTCCAATACACATCCATTGGTTCGTGCGACAAATGTGACTGTTCAAGAATTAGCAGAAGAAACGCTGATAACCTATCCGGTCGATAAACATCGTTTAGATATCATGGCGAAATTATTTTTACCGGCCAATATTCAGCCTAAACACGTCCGTACCACAGATTTGACCCAGATGCTGATTCAGTTGGTTGCAAGCGGTCGTGGCATTGCGGCATTACCTGATTGGGTCGTGAATGAATATGAGCAAAAAGGTTGGGTGACCTCTCGACGTTTAGATTGTGTTTCACCTGAAGGTTTAAGACGAACTTTGTACGCCGGTTATCGTACCGAAGAGGCTGAAAAAAGCTATTTTGAAGGCTTCCTAAAACAGTTGGCGAAATTCTCACAAAAACGCAATCAATATTATTCCAACTAAGGAGGAGCTATGACTCAGAGTCTTTTTGTATACGGGACATGACGTCTAGGTCAGCCCAATGCTCATGTGATGGAGCGTATTGGTGGCGAGTGGAAGAAAGGTGTGGTTTGGGGTGAGCTAGAACATAAAGGCTGGGGTGCAGCGATGGGCAGTCCGGGCATTCGTTTATCGAAGGCAGGTCAGGCGATTGAATGCTATGTTTTTATCTCTGAAAACTTAGCCGCACATTGGGGGCTTTAGATGAATTTGAAGGTGCTGAATATCAACGTGAGGCTGTAGATGTGCAATTGGAAGGCGGAGAATGGATGCAGAGTGAAATTTACGCGTTGAAATAATATCTAGGGGGAGAGTCGTGAAATACGTGGGTCATCCATACATCATGATTTCCCCAACCTTCGAAATGTGTATCGATGATTCCACTTGCTCTGTTGTTTCCTTGAGTGCATTTTCTTTTAAAGCGCAGTATCTCAATGAGTTGTATCTAAAGTGCATGAATGCACAGATATCACTTTAAGATCGCTATACAAGTGAATGAATAATTTCTAGAATTGAGCTGTATCTCACACTGAACCCTGTTTGAACTCAATCATGCCAAATACTATAGAACCCTCACCAACTCAACTCATGTCTGTGATTCAAACTCAGACAGCTATTGCCAAATTGGGTTTAGATCTAAATGCAGTGATGACCGTGGTCGCAGAACAGGCGCAGCAGATTACACATGCTAAAGGTGCAGTTGTAGAGTTGGCTGAAGATGGTGATATGGTCTATCGTGCAGTGTCTGGCGGGGCGAGCCATTTACTGGGTTTAAGACTACATATTGAAAATAGTTTATCGGGTCTATGTATAGCGCAAAAACAAACACTGTATTGCCAAGATTCGGAAACAGATGCACGGGTAGATCGCGTGGCATGTCAACGTGTCGGGTTGCGTTCGATGGCTGTGGTGCCATTGATTCACTGTGATGAAGGTGTCGGTGTATTAAAGATTTACTCTGATCAAGTCGATGCCTTTCAGGAAGCTGATTTACATATATTGAGTTTGATGTCTGAGTTGATCGCTGCGGCGATGTACCATGCGACACGTTTCGGTGCGACAGAGTTATATAAATTGGCGACTCAAGATAGCTTAACCGGCTTAGCTAATCGGGCTTTGTTTGTCGACTTTTTACGCCAAGGGATAGAAAAAGCACGTGCGCAGAAAAAAGTACTGGGTATCTTGATGATTGATATGGATGGTCTGAAGCCGATTAATGATCAGTTTGGACATCGCATTGGGGATGCTGCACTGAAAGAAATTGCACAGCGCATTTTGCGTGAAACACGTCAAGATGACTTGGTTGCACGCTTGGGTGGTGATGAATTTGCTGTGATTTTAACCAATATTGCCAACTTAGAGCGTGCGCAAACGGCGATGAATCGAATCGCAGAAAGTTGCGGACTGCCATTTGCATTCGAGCAAATGAGTTTGAAAATTGGTGCCAGTATTGGCATGGCTTTATTTCCAGAGGATGCCCAATCCATCGATCAATTGGTCGAAATGGCAGATTTGAAAATGTACGCCAATAAGCGTGAACGTAAACAAATCAATCCTGAATAACGTACTGCCTAAATATCTCACTGCTTAAATAATTCACTCATAGTTATGCAGGTAAATTCGTTCACTACCTTCATATTATCTAAAGTATCGCAAAACGTTTTGATGAAAACTTGTCCTGTCTCAAACAAATGCGGATGACATGACTAAGTATCGTTGTTTAATTTGAATCAAAGTACGCTTAGCATGTGACGGTGCAAGATGATTAAATAATTGAAAAATCATCTAAGGTCATTTGTTTTTTGACTCAAAATAATATTTTGAATTGTTAAGCTGTGCAGTATTGCATGGCGAAAAGAGCATGACAATTCAATGAAAGGGATGTCAAAAGATTTATTCATTATTGCGGCAGGTTTTATTGCTGCAATGCATATCGGGAAACTACCGCCCGCAATACCTGTATTACAACAGCAACTCGGCATTAGCTTTATTCAGTCTGGTTTATTGCTCTCACTAGTACAGGGTGCAGGAATGTGCTTTGCATTGTTGATTGGTAGTTATATCCAAAAAATTGGATTTAAACTGTGTATCTTATTGGGCTTAAGTCTATTGACGATAGCAAGTGCATGGGGGAGCTTTGCACAAAGCTTTGATGTCTTGTTGCTACTGCGTGTCATAGAAGGATTTGGCTTCTTATTGGTGACACTCACAGGGCCTGCATTTATTCGTCAGCTTGTACCGCTACAGCACATCAGCGCAAAGATGGGACTGTGGAGTGCTTATATGGGCGGAGGTATGGGCATAGCCTTATTGGTGGCGCCATTTCTAATTGCTCAATATGGTTGGAGTGTGGTTTGGCTCAGTTTCGCTATGATTACTGCAGCATTACTACTCTGTATCGCCATGTTTATTCCTCAGCCTAATGTGGCGCTGAATACAACACCTATTATTGGTCTCATTCGAGATACTCTTAAACATCCAGCAGCATGGCTTTTGGCGCTCATTTTTGGGACATATGCAGGGCAGTGGTTTGCATTGGTGGGCTTCTTACCGATGATTTATGCCCAAAACCAAATTTCAGCAGAATTGGCAGGCGCTTTAACAGCCAGTGTTGCCGTTGCGAATGCAGTGGGCACATGGGGGTGTGGACTGCTATTACAGCGTGGTTTTCAAGCTAAAACTTTAGTCCAACTGGGTTTTGCTGTCTTGATCATTTGCTCCTTAGAATTTTATCTCTTTAAAGATGCGTTACCGTTTTTATTGCAATATTTAACGGTGTTTAGTTTTTCGCTTTTTGGTGGCTTAGTTGCTGCGACGGTCTTTGCACAAGCACTGCATTTTGCACCTTATCCCGCGGCAATTAGTACGACGATCGGCATGATTTTACAATGTTCTGCCATTTCCCAATTTGTTCTGCCTCCGTTGATTGCCACCGTAGTTTCACAGACTGGAGCGTGGTTTTGGGCGGGTATCTTGATGTCAGCGTTGTCATTCGTTGGAATCATGCTTAGTCGACGTTTATTTCAAATGCAGCATGGCTCAATTTAAAATTTTATTTTATGTAAGTAACAGCCTTATTGCTTAATCCCAATCAGTAGCGACAAGATGCCTGCTGCAATGAGTGGGCCGACGGGTACACCACGCAGCATCGCAACACCTGCGACTGTCCCAATCAGTAGTCCGGCAACAACATCTGGCTGATTCGACATCAGTTTGACACCACGTCCGCCTAGCCATGCGACAAAGATGCCAATAGCGATTGCGACGAGGGATTTCCAACTTAAAAAGGATTTTAAAATCGAATCACCAGGAATTTTTCCGCTAGCGATCGGCGTGAGTACGCCAATGGTTAAAATAATAATGCCAATGTTTAAGCCATATTGTTGCAGATAGGGGAAAAATTCACTTAAAGGCGTGATGCGGAAAACAATCAAGACACCTGCTGCTATGGTGATCGCTGTATTGTGGCTAAAGATGCCACAAGCCAATAACACCAATAACACGATCAGATTTAAATCCAACTGAGACATAGGATATTTGTGAGAAACTTCAATAAATAATCAATAGTGTAGCGCAGAAACATTAAAAACTGGCGTTCAAGATCATTTCCGCTATTTTTCCTGCAAGTTGGCTCGTTGTTCAGTATAAAATAGCAATATATGGTGTTTATTAGGTTGTTCTATGTTTCTGGAAAAAATGCTGCAATCACAAGGTTTTGGTTCGCGTAAATATTGCCAACAGTTGATTAAAAATGGTGCGGTCGAAATACACGGTGAGATTGTAGATAATCCAAAGCAAAAACTGGACTTGAATGATTTAACTTACAGTGTGCATGGACAGGACTATGTCTATCGTGAGCATATATATATTGCGTTAAATAAACCCAAAGGTTATGAATGTTCGCATCAGGCAACCCATCATTTTAGTGTTTTTGAATTATTTGATGATGTGCTGTTAAATCGTGGTTTGCAATGCGTAGGGCGGCTGGATCAAGACACCACTGGACTGTTGCTGCTCACGGATGATGGTCAATATCTGCAAGCACTGACACACCCTAAAAAGCATGTTGCCAAAGTGTATTCGATGCATACCGCAGATCCTGTGACGCCTGAGCAAATGCAACAATTGCAACAAGGCGTGGAGCTGCGAAACGAAAAAGGCATTTTCGCTGCAACCGATGTGCAGCTATTGGCTTCACAGCAATTACAAATGACTGTTCATCAAGGGGTATATCATCAAGTGAAGCGGATGTTGGCGGCTGTCGGCAATAAAGTTGAAACTTTACATCGTGCTCAAATAGGACAATTAAAGCTTGATGATCTCGCTGAGGGTGAATGGATCTATTTGAATGCAGCGCAAATTGAACAATCGAAATTTCGCGAAAATATCGCTCCACAGTAATGGGTACTGGGCTTTGATAGGTCATCATTTGAAGGATGGGTGTGCGGTATTAAAGCCCATAAATATGTCTGCTAATTATTTAAAGATGCGTTTCTAATATGCGTTGATGATGTTTTTAATGCCTAGCAGAGCATTAGCGAATAAAGTAATGATAGGTTTGAAATTCATCATCTTTAATGAAGCCCATCGATTCATAGAGTTGATGTGAGTGATAGTTATTTTTTTGAGTTTCGAGGCTGATTCGAAGCGCACCTTCATGTTGTGCAAAGAGAACTGCGGTATCGATCAATTGTTTGGCTGAACCCTGACGACGATATACAGGGCTGACATAGACATCATCTAAAATATAGTAGGTTGAACAAGCCACAGATGAAAAGCCTAAATACAGTAAGATAAACCCAGTAATCACTTCATCTTTTAGACAAATAAAAATTACGCTTTCATTATTTTCAAAACGTTGTCTTAGAAATTTATATGAGATATCAAGATTAGAAGAGGTGCCATAAAATTGGCGATATTCATCAAATAAAACAGCAAGTGGATGAAGGTCTGCTTCTGTTGCGCGTCGAACGATCATTTTTTTCTATACTCCATGCTATTTTTATCAGTCTTGCATGAAGCATATCGAAATTTCGAAATTGGTTGATTTATAAATTGTTTATAAATGCGACAGTGTTAAGTTTTGTCACCTTCACCCAAAATTGCATTGAGTTCTTCAAACAAGTCGAGATGATCATCATCTAATAATGGATCATTATTTAAAATTTCTAATTCAGCAGGGCTAATTTCAATGGTTGAAATAGCTTGGGCTTCTTGTTGTTTTAATTTGCGCAACTTAATCAATTGTTCAATATTGATATTTTGGTTTTCAATAGAGAAGGGGATCGATTTGGTTAAAACAACTTGTTTAAAGAATAGACGTACAGCCTGTGCAGGTGTTATGCCTAATTGTTTAAAAACGGCAAAGGCCTGTTTCTTTTCCTGTGAATCGAGACGGATTTGGTAGACTTCAGTTTTTCTCATATTCTTAGAAAGCTTTTAAATACTTAACTTTTCGCATTTATTCTAATCAAAACTGTTATAAATTCAAGAAAGTTTGGCAGTATTTTATCAATTTAATGTAATGACAATAGATTTACAGTGTCAATTCATAGGCAGAACTGAATTGAAAAGCCTGCTCTGTCACAGGATCGATAAACTCAAGCTGTTTCGCAAGTAGTTGTAAAGGTTGGCTGAAATCGTCATCTGCCTTATGTTGTACTACTGGATAAAAGGGGTCATTTTGAATTGGAATGCCCAAAGCATTTAAATGTACACGAAGTTGGTGTTGTTTGCCGGTATGGGGATTTAATTCATACTTTGCATGGTTTCCATGCTGCTGGAGGAGCTTAATGTATGTTTCACTATTAGGCTCACCATCTACCAGTTGCATTGTATAAAATGGCTGACCTTTTTCCATACGATAGCGAGTTGTGATTGGGAAATTTAAGTCATCTCGATAAGCTGCAATGGCATGATAGGTTTTTTGAACTTGCCGCTTGGCAAACATCTGTTGATATAGCCCACGGCTTTCGACACATTTGGAGAAGAGAACCACACCGGCAGTTTCACGATCTAAACGATGAATCGGTGTCAGGTGTTCAAGCTGCGTTTGTTTTTTGAGTCGAACCAACAAGGTTTCTTGTACATACTGACCGGTCGGACTCATGGTGAGAAAATGCGGTTTATCGACCACGATGAAATGATCATTTTCAAATAAAATCTGATGCTCAAAGGGAACATGGATTTCATGCGCTAAGAATCGATAATAATAAACATGACGATTTGCTTCAAAAGGACTGTCTATCGTTAAAACGTCACCATCTGCAGCATAGACTAGACCATCCTTAAATCGTTGTTGCCACTCTGCTGCTTGGATATGAGGAAATTGCTCACACAAATATGCATAGACCGTTGTGGCTTGTATGTGTTGACCGTCAAGGAAGACTTTACTGGCACTAACACCATTGATCATTGGGGGAGTAAATTCAAAACTGTGCATGAAGAAAGATCTAAAAACTGAGCAAATAAAGCAGAGAACACATCATGAAAAATGCTCAATCTATAGTGTGAACATATCCATTTTAGCCAGTGCGATGCTATCATATTTAATTCTTATGTACATGTTGTGAGTAATATGCAGTATTCATTCAGTCTGGAACTTAATAGTGAAGTCGATACCCAAAACTTAGCTACCGTACTGGCGACGCATTTTACGACGGGTGTAGCGTATTTAATTGGTGACTTGGGTGCAGGAAAGACCACCTTAACACGTTATTTTTTACAACACTTGGGTCATCAAGGTGCGGTAAAAAGTCCAACCTATACATTGGTTGAACCTTACAATATTCAAGGACAAGATATTTTTCATTTTGATTTATATCGTCTGAATGACCCTTATGAGCTTGAACTTATGGGTATCCGTGATTATTTAGAAACGCAGAACGCCCTATTTTTATTTGAATGGCCATCTAAAGGGGGCGACGAAATCCCTGAGGCTGATTTAATTATTAATATTGAAAAGTCTGCGGATGAAAGCACCCGTACAGCGACTTTAAGCTCTTCTTCAGAAACTTTGCAAAATGCTTTGGAGCAAAAATTTAACCATGCTGAATGAAATCAGTGCCCGCCGCATTCGAACGCTTGATCCTGCCTTAGCCAACCAAATTGCCGCAGGGGAAGTGATTGAACGTCCTGCTTCTGTGGTCAAAGAATTACTGGAAAATGCCATTGATGCAGGGGCGACTGAGCTGATTGTTCGTATTGAACAAGGCGGCAGTACACTGATTGAAATAATAGACAATGGTCGGGGTATTCACCCTGAAGATCTACCTTTGGCGGTCATGCGCCATGCCACAAGTAAAATCCAAACTGCTGAAGATTTGCATGCCATTGTAAGTCTAGGTTTTCGTGGGGAAGCCTTGGCTTCGATCGCTGCGGTGTCTCGTTTGACATTGACCAGTAGCCAAAATGATGACGGTGTAGGCTATCAGGTCGAAGTAAATGGCACTGCATTTGATTCGCAAGAAATTCAGCCTGTGGCAGCGACGCAAGGCACCACCATTCGTGTGCAAGATTTATTTTTTAATGTGCCTGCACGGCGTAAGTTCCTCAAAAAACCGGGGACTGAGTTTGGACATATCGAAGAAATTGTCCGTCGTTTGGCACTGACCCATTTTGATATACGTTTTGTCCTTGAGCATAACAATAGTATTAAGCTGAACTTGCCTATTGCAGACAGTGGCGCGCTCCGTTTTCAGCGGGTACAACAATTATTAGGCCGTCAATTTACTGAAAATGCGTACTGGATAGATGCTGATAGCGTCAATATGCGTCTCAGTGGTTGGTTAGGCCATCCTTCAGATGCACGTGCGCAGGCCGATATGCAATACGTCTATGTGAATGGACGTATCGTAAAAGACAAGACCGTTTCACATGCACTTCGCATGGCTTATGACGGTATTTTGCATGGGCATCAACATGCCGCTTATTTGTTGTTTATGGAAGTTGATCCTGAAAATATCGATGTGAATGTGCATCCGACCAAGCATGAAATTCGGTTTCTAAATCAACGTGAAGTACATGAGTTTGTTCGTCATTTTGCCAAATCGACATTAGCGCAATTTCAAACCGCGACCGCCGAATTGTCATCTGCAATGAAACTTGATGGGCAGGCACACGAAAATATTATTCCGCAGCCGCGTCATCAGGAACAATTTTCATTACATCAACCTCAGCCAGTTGCAGAGCAAGGCACAAATTTTGTTAGTCCAGAGATCGCAGGTGGACTTACTGACTTTAGTTCGCCAGCAACGGTGCAATATGCTTCAAATCATGCGCCAACAGGTCAGGAAGCTTATACACAGCAATATTCAAATGCGTCGAACAATAGCACTGGATATCAGTCAAATATAGCGGGTTCCAGACAGCTCAATAATGCATTGCAAAGTTATTTAGCGCCTTTACGTCAAACTGAGTCGTTAAATGATCCGGATACCGCTTTAGCTGAACATATTCAGCAGAAAGTTGATGAGCATCCTTTGGGGATTGCCATTGCGCAATTGCATGGTATTTATATTTTGGCCCAAAACACCGAAGGTTTAATCATTGTTGATATGCATGCGGCACATGAACGCATTGTTTTGCAACAGATGAAAACAGCTTGGGATAAACCTGAGTTTTGGACATCACAGCAGTTGCTGATTCCTAAAGTCGTCAGTATCAGTCGGATGCAAGCGATGCGCGTCGATGAGCTCAAAGAACAATTGGCACGCCTAGGTTTAGAAATAGACCAATATGGCGATGAGCAAGTCATTGTCCGAGGTGTTCCTGCCATTTTGCATAAAGCAGACTTTGATGCGCTGATTCCAGATTTATTAAATGATTTAGACCCAAGTGATCAGGTTGCAGGGTTACTACAAAAGCGTGATCAAATATTGGCAGGCATGGCCTGTCACGGCGCTGTACGCGCACACCGTATTTTAAGTCTATCTGAAATGAATGCATTACTGCGTCAGATGGAACAAACTGAATTTGCCAGCCAATGTAACCATGGGCGTCCGACGTGGCGTGCGTTTCCATTGGCACAGCTAGATAAACTTTTTGCTCGGGGAGAGTAGTTTTACATGTCAAATCAATTGCCGGTCATCAACTTAATGGGACCAACTGCAAGCGGTAAAACCGCCTTGGCATGTGAGTTATACGAGCAAGGTGGATTCGAATTAATTTCAGTCGATTCTGCTTTGGTTTTTCAGGATATGGATATTGGTACGGCCAAGCCGAGTAAAGTTGAGCTGGAAAAATATCCACATCATTTGATTGATATTATCAGTCCGCTAGAAGTGTATTCGGCAGCGAACTTTGTGGAAGATGCGTGTGTACTGATTGATGATATGCATGTACGAGGTAAAACACCGATTTTAGTCGGTGGTACAATGTTGTATTACAAGGCTTTATTGGAAGGGTTGTCTTCAAACTTACCAAGTGCAGACTATGCTGTACGTGCTGAAATTGAAGCCAAAGCTGAGTCGCAAGGTTGGGATGCTGTATATGCAGAACTGTGCAATGTAGACCCATTGGCAGGTGAAAAATTTAAACCGAGTGATAAGCAACGAATTATCCGTGCGCTCGAAGTTTTTAAATTAACAGGTAAACCCATTACGCAGTTACAAGCTGAGCAACCTAAAAACGTACCATACCGTTACAATTTTCATAATTACGCATTATTGCCCGACCGATTAGAATTACATGAGCGTATAGCTCAACGTCTAAAAACAATGTGGGAAATTGGATTTTTAAATGAAGTGAAAGCTCTCATTGAAAAATACGATTTAAATGAAAATTTACCCTCTATGCGCTCAGTTGGATATCGTCAAGCTTTAGATTTTTTGAAAAATAGTGATCAAAGTAGCGAAAAACAGCGTGAAATGGAGGATAAGGCACTTTTTGCAACACGACAACTTGCAAAACGTCAATATACTTGGTTAAGATCTTTGCAAGAAACGCATAAATTTACTACATATTTAACTGCGCAGCAGGCTCAAGAAGACTTGCGAAAGTGCTACGGATAAAGCAAAATTTACAGACTACCTTTTTGATAATTTTTAATTGAAAAGTAAAGGTAGCTTTTGCGCTGATTTTTATTATTTTTTGGAGTTATAACATGTCTAAAGGTCAAACTTTACAAGATCCGTTCTTAAATTCTCTCCGTAAAGAACGTATTCCTGTGTCGATCTTCCTTGTCAACGGTATTAAATTACAAGGTCATATTGAATCTTTCGACCAATACGTTGTTTTATTAAAAAATACTGTAAGCCAAATGGTTTACAAACACGCTATTTCAACTGTTGTTCCAGCACGTAACCCACGTCCTGCTGGTGCTCCTGCTGGTGCTCAAGGCGCTGCCGGCTTCGGTGGTCAACAAGGCGGCTTCGGCGGTCAACAAGGTGGCTTCGGTGGCCAAGGTGGCTTTGGTGGTCAAGGTGGCTTCGGTGGTCAAGGTGGCTTCGGTGGTCAAGGTGGCTTCGGTGGTCAAGGTGGCTTTGGCGCTCAAGGTGGCTTTGGTGGTCAAGGTGGCTTTGGCGGTCAAAGTAGCTTCGGCGGTCAAAATGCTGGTTTTGATGGCGAAACTAAATTTGAAGATGCTCAAGACGACGAAAACAACAATCGTTAATTGAGTTAAAAAAACCTCCCAAATGGGAGGTTTTTTTTGCCTATAAAAGAGTAGATTGTTTTCATAACGGGTATGTAATAATTACTAAAGTGCTGAATGATGATAAGAATCGACATAAAAAAACCAGCCGAAGCTGGTTTTTTTATTTATTCACTTATTTCTTTTTACGATCTAGAGTAGGATCTTTAATTTCAACATAAGCATTGTTGCGAATTTCACGTAACCAGCTGTCCAGTTCAGTGTCGAATTGACGCTCACCTAAAATCTGACGGGCCATACGTTCTTGTACTTCATGTGTCATATCTTGTTGACGTGTATCGGTCACTTGAAGGATGTGCCAACCAAACTGTGACTGAAAAGGCTTGCTGATTTCACCTTTCGCTGTTGATTTCATCATTGCTTCAAATTCTGGAACCATAACACCTGGGCTAACCCAACCTAAACTACCACCATTGGCAGCAGAACCAGTGTCATTCGAGAACGTTGAAGCCAAGACCGCAAAATCTTCACCCTTTTGCAGGCGATTATACAAGTTGTCGATCATTTGCTTGGCATTTTCAGGACTCACAACCTCAGATGGTTGAATTAGGATATGGCGAGTTTGGTATTGAGGAACAATGGCTTTTTGTTCTCCACTTTTACGGTCGACCAATTTTAAAACATGAACGCCATCACGTACTGAAATTAGTTCAGTGGTTTGACCAACTTGCAAAGGAGCTACACGTGCAGCAAGTTCATCTGGAATATCAGATAAGTTGCGGAAGCCCATATCGGCACCGTCAACTTTAATGTCTTTGGTACTGTATTTGCTAGTAATCGCTTTTACATCGTTGCTTGCTGCAAGTTCTTTACGAATGTCTTCCGCGATTTTAACGGCATTATCACTGCTAGCTACACGTACATGTAAGACATGAACTTGATTACCTAACGCAGCTTGACCTTGTGGTGAGCTTAAGAAGTTTTTCACATCTTGGTCACTGATTTGAATGCGAGAAGTGACCAACTGTTGGCGTAGACGTTGTAAAGCGATGTCTTCAGCGATGCGTGCACGTAAACCTGCATAAGTATTTGGTGCAACAGCATCTAATTTTTGCTGAAACGCTTCTAAGCTTGGAGAGCCGGCATCTTTCGCAACTTTAAGTACGGCTTCATTGAGTGATTTTTCATCCGCTTTGACGTTATAGCGTTTCACTTGTTCAAGCTGTGCTTGGCGCGAAATCAGCTGTTCTAAAGCTTGTTGCTGCAAGTATTCAGTCGGTGGGACGGTTTGTTTTTTTGCTTGAAATTGGTGAGTGATCTCGGCAATGCTTTGATCAAGATCACTACGTAGAATCACGCTATTGTCAACGACAGCTACAATTTCATCTTTAGGTTGCGCAGCAGCAAATACAGATACAGAAGTTGATAGGCAAAGTGCCAAGGCTGACGCTTTAAAAATTTGTTTTAACTGTTTTGTCTTCATTAACGTTCTGTCCAAGATTGATTAATATTGTTAAAACCCAACACTCGGTTTTCAAGCAAAGAGGTTAATTTATTGTTGAAGCCACCTAAACCTTTTAGAGTGAACTCCGCCATAATGGCACGTTTTGGTTTAACATCTGAAGATGTTACATCATCTAAATCGTTATAGTACGAACGACCATAAACTGAAACACCCCAGCAGCATGACTCGTAGTTCACACCCAGTAAATATTCACGCGCAATACTGTTGTCGAGGTCATATTGTGCATGACCAATAATACGCCAGTTATTGTGTATAGGTTGAATAAACGATGCTACTGCTTGGTCATAGCTGTCTTGGCGATTAGGAATGTCTTTACGATAGAAATAACCGACATTGTATAAATTGCCTTTATTTCCTGTGTAATACATTTGAATATCGCGCTGAGCATTATCACCATTCGCCATCCATGCTGAATTGGCATTCACACTGATGCTGTCAGATAATTGGCTAGAAATACTCACGACAGGGCCGGTATGGCGTTCGGTATCAAATTTATCAGAGACGTTGTTCAGTGTGACACGACGGTCTTCAAAATAGAAACTTTGACCAACGCTAGCTTTTAAACGCTCAAGACCAACATCATCAAATAAACTATAGCTCAAGCCTAGAGATGCGAAGTTGTTGTCTTCTAAACGGTCATTACCATAGAACCGACGCGGACTAAATAACTGGTCATAATTAATTGACGCTGTGGTTGAGTCAAAGTTCGGGTTGGTGTCTTGTTTTTTGTATGGAGAATACGCATAGAAAAAGCGAGGCGTTAAGGTTTGTAGATAACGACCTTCGCGCTCCATCACAAGACCCGCATCTAAAGTGAATTGCGGTACAACGACTGATTTACTTTCATTTGATGAACTAATGTTTTGTGCATTAACGGTGTCTTGATCGTAAATCGTGTTGACGTTACGAATAGACACTTCTGGTATTACAAAAGACCATGGGTTACGATAGTTATAACGTACACTAAAGTCGTTATAAATACGTGCACCACTTGGCTCATACATTGGCGAATCGCCAGTATTGCTTGGAATATTATTACTACGTAAGTTCTTTTTGAAGTAAGCCGTATCATTGTTAAATTCGTACTGTAAGCCGAGCGGATTACCAGTCTTGTAGTTCAGTAGGAATTGCGGCAAGCGCGCATATGGACGGTCTTCATCACTGACAGTTTTATCCAGTGTTTGGAAGTCTTCCACTTTAAGCTGTGCTTTTAGGCCAGGGATACCATTTTTATAATTGAGTTCCCATGCACGGCGTAAGTTCAGGTCAGTTTTTGAGTTTGGATTATTATTGAGATCTGAGAAATAGTCTTTATCAGATGCATAATTGTATTCTAAATTGGTTGTAAATTGATCGTTAATTTTCCAGTTGTGGAGGAAATGTAAGTCTTTACGATCCTGATCATCATACTTTTGGTCGGATGGTAAATAACCACCCCACACCATCCCTGAACCAAAGTTTTCAGTGAGATAGCGGAATTCGCCTTCCATCATTGGACCGCGGTCTGCAATATAACGTGGTGTGACCGTTGCATCATAGTTTGGTGCAAGGTTGAGATAGACGGGAACGGCAAGTTCAACACCACCATCATTGGTAAAACCAAAGCTTGGGGTCAAAATACCTGTGGTACGACGGTCATCAATCGGGAAGTTGAAATAGGGCACAGCCATCACAGGTACGTTTTTTACATATAATGTTGTACCTTTGGTTTCACCACGACCAGTTTCTTGATTCAGCTTAATTTTGTCTGCTTGAATTTTCCACGTTGGTTTTTCATCAGGTGGACAAGTGGTATAAACAGCGTTTTCTAATTCGAGTGTTTCGGTTGAAGTACGTGAAATTTTCTCAGCGCGACCGTGTGCATGCTGCTGTTCAGCAATAAAGAAACTGTTATTTAAATCACCCTGTTGGGTTTTTAAATTGTAATCAATCGAATCACTTTGCGAAATCAGCCCAGACTGTGCCATTTGCACGCGGCCAGAAGCATTGGCATAGGTTTGGGTTTTATCAATTTTGATTTGATCGGCACGAATTTGACGACCTTCTTGGTCAATCAGAACATTACCTTCAAGAATGGAGTCGCCATTCGGGTCAAAATGACCATAGTCTGCGGTAATGGTAGAGGTTGCATCTTCAGGTGCGACTGCTTTCGTTGTTGGAGCAACTGGGGTAATCCAGGTGCCTGTACAAAACGCAGAACTTAATTGATTGGTGTTACGAATCTGTGCTTCAGGTGCAGATTTATCGACATAATATTGTTCGAAGAACTGCTGCCCCGGATAAGCTTCTGAAATGCTTTGTTTGAGTTGTTCTGTATCGTCATCCGTGGACGGGTTTGAAACAGGTGCTGCATAGCTTGGTAACGAGCTACCACATAGAAGGGTTAAGATCGCAGTCGCTAAAGGATTAAATTTAAACTGATGCTTCATTTGTCTCATTAACCAGGTATGCTTAATCGCAATTAATTATTGTCGCATCATAGAGAAAAAGTTGATAAGTAGCTACACTTAGCACTTTAAAAACTCAGCCTGTATTAGAATTTATCGCAAATGAATACACAACGTGAACAATTGATACAAACTTGGATTTCATCTGTACTCGGTTCAGATCAATTTGAAATTAACTTCTTAGCAGGCGATGCAAGCTTCCGTCGTTATGCACGAATCAAATTGAATAATAAAACATTTATGCTCATGGATGCACCACCAGAAAAAGAAGATTGTGGTCCTTTTGTGTCGATTGATGAATTTTTTGATGCACATGGCGTGCGTGTACCACATATCGTGGCCAAAGACCTCGATCAAGGCTTCTTATTGTTAGAAGATTTTGGTGATGTTTTATTGTCTACGTTGTTGAATGATCAAACCGTAGACGCACATTATGCTCAAAGTTTTAAACAGTTGATTCAATTACAGTCAATTGATGGTACTGCGCATTTTCCTGCATATACCTATGAAAAGCTGATTTCTGAAATGGAGCTGTTAACCGATTGGTTATTGCCATCTCTACAAGTGCAGCCTACTGAAGAAGAATCGGCACTGATTAAACGAACCTTTGCTATCTTAGCCAATGCTGCATTGGCTCAGCCTCAAGTGATTGTGCATCGTGATTTTCATAGCCGTAATTTGATGGTACTTGATGGTGAGCAAGATCAGGGCGTGATTGATTTCCAAGATGCTGTGATTGGTGCAGATACTTATGATTTGATCTCAATCACACGTGATGCCTATGTGCAGTGGAATGCAGATCGTGTTTATGCATGGTTTAAGACGTTCTATGATTTGCTACCTGCATCGGCTAAAGAAGGTCGTAACTTTGAGCAATTCAAACAAGACGCTGACCTGATGGCGATTCAACGTCATATCAAAATTTTAGGCATTTTTGTGCGCTTATTTGAGCGTGATGGTAAGTCAGGTTATCTCAAAGATTTGCCGCGTGTGATGTGGTATTTACTTGAAGAAAGTAAACCATATGCAGAATTACAACCTTTTATGCAATTTATTCGCGCTAAAGTATTGCCGAAATTTGAAGCCAAATACGGCACTTATGAGGTTGTTGCATAATGAAAGCCATGATTTTAGCTGCGGGTCTCGGAAATCGGATGCGCCCTTTAACATTGTATAAGCCAAAGCCTTTGCTTGAAGTGGGTGGAAAACCACTGATTGTTTGGCATATAGAAAAGCTAAAAAAAATTGGCGTAACTGAAATCATCATCAATTCTGCATGGCTTGCAGATATCCTGATTGGTACTTTGGGTGATGGTTCGCAGTTTGGTGTGAATATTCGCTGGACACGTGAAGCGGAAGGTCTGGAAACAGCCGGTGGCATTATTAATGCTTTACCTTTGCTTGGGACAGAACCGTTTATTTTGGTGAATGGTGACGTCTGGACGACCTACGATTTTTCGGCCTTGCTCAATGTTGAGCTAAAAGATGACTTGGCACACTTGGTCTATGTGACTAACCCAGCGCAACATCCAAAGGGTGATTTTATCTTGGATGCTGGGCGTAGTTATACCTTTGAGCAAGAACATGCAGGCGAGGCACTCACCTATAGCGGAATCGCAGTTATACATCCAAACATGTTTAATGGATTGGAAGCTGGCAAGCGTCCGCTCGCACCTTTATTGAAACAAGCTATGTTGGATGGAAAAATTTCTGCAGAGAAAATGCAAACTGCGTGGGTTGATGTTGGCACACCTGAGCGTTTAAGTGATCTAGATCTACAGATTCGCCAAGGCATGTACGATTAAGTGCATATTCGCTAAGCGTTAGCTACTGTTCCACGGCTTAGAAATCGGTATACTTCAGTTAATTTTTATTGAGATGTCTTCTTTATGCATCCTTTTTTTCAAGACTTAAAGCAAGGTAGTCAAAAGCTTGGCTTAGATTTGAGTGAAGAAGCATTAAATCTATTGCTGAAATACCAAGATGCCCTAGTGCTGTGGAACAAAGCGTATAACTTGACTGCTATTCGTGATCCTAAAGAAATGTTGGTTAAGCATTTATTGGATAGCTTAAGTATCCTAAATGATTTGCCTGCAGGTCGTTTATTGGATATCGGTACGGGTGGTGGCATGCCGGGCATGATCATTGCACTGTGTCAGCCTGAACGTGAATGTGTGCTTTTAGATGCCAACGGTAAAAAAATTCGATTCTTAAAACAATTTATTGCTGACTTAAAACTAAAAAATGTCATTGCGGTACAAACACGTGTCGAAAATGAAGACAGCATTAATGAACTGGGGCAGTTTGATGTGATTACCAGTCGTGCTTTTGCATCGTTAACGGATTTTGTGGATGCGTCTAAACCGTATATGCATGCGCAAAGTATTATCGCGTCGATGAAAGGCTTAATTCCTGAAGAAGAAGTTGAAACACTGAAAAGTGATTTCAAGATTGATATCGTTGCATTAAAAGTTCCACGACTTGATGAGCAGCGTCATTTAATTTTTCTTAAACGTATTTAAAATTTTCAAAGGACTGGGGTTACCATGGCTCAAATTATTGCGATTGCAAACCAAAAGGGTGGCGTAGGTAAAACCACAACTGCTGTGAACTTGGCTGCATCTTTAGCCATATTAAAAAAACGAGTTTTACTTGTGGACATGGATTCACAAGGCAATGCCACGATGGGTTCGGGCATTCAAAAAAATGATTTGTTGTATTCAGTCACGGATGTCTTACTTGGTGAAGTGCCAATTGAAACCGCTATTTATAAAGCGGAAGTGGGCTATAAGGTTTTAGGTGCAAACCGTGACTTAGCTGGCGTTGAGCTTGCAATTGCAGATCAAGACGGTCGTGAGTTTATTTTACGTGAAGCATTGGCAAGCGTCGAAAAAGACTTCGACTATATTATTGTCGATTGTGCACCAAGTTTAAGTTTGATCACTGTCAATGCACTTGCAGCGGTACGTGCTGTGCTGATTCCAATGCAGTGTGAATATTATGCCCTAGAAGGTTTGGCTGACCTAACCCAAACCATTGACCGTATTCAGCAAGCTTTAAACCCAGATCTAGAGATCGTGGGTGTGCTTCGTACCATGTACGATGCGCGTAATGCCTTAACACGTGATGTGTCTGCTGAGCTTGAACAATACTTCGGTCAGAAACTTTATGACACGGTCATTCCGCGTAATATTCGTTTGGCTGAAGCGCCTGCGCACGGTTTACCAGTGATTTATTTTGAAAAAAGCTCGAAGGGTGCAGTTGCTTATTTGAACTTGGCAGCTGAGATGTTAAAAAAAACCAAAGTAAAAAAAGGAACTAAAGCATGACCGTAAAAAAACGCGGACTGGCTAAAGGTCGTGGTCTGGATGCCTTACTCGGCTCAATCCAAAAAGAAAAACTACAGCTCGAAGCAAAAGCTTTAGATCATGGACAGTTAAAACAAATTGATGTGCATTTATTGAAACGTGGTGAGTATCAACCGCGTCGTTTCATTAAAGAACAAGATTTACAAGAACTTGCTGCATCGATTGAAAAGCATGGCGTCATGCAGCCAATCGTGATTCGTCCTGTAGAAGATGAAAAGCATCCCTATGAAATTATTGCAGGTGAGCGTCGTTGGCGTGCGGCTCAGCTTGCAGGTTTAACCGAAGTTCCAGCCATTGTTCGTGACTTGAGTGACCAAGTGGCAATTGCCTTGGCATTGATTGAAAACATTCAACGTCAAGATCTGAACCCAATCGATCAAGCTATGGCTTTACAACGCTTCCATGACGAGTTCGGTTTAAGTCATCAAGAGATTGCCGATACGGTCGGTAAAGCACGTACCACGATTAGTAACTTGCTACGCCTCTTGTCTTTAGCGGATCAAGTCAAAGACTTTATGCAGCAAGGTTTGCTCGATATGGGGCATGCACGTGCGATCTTGACGTTAAAAGCCAAAGATCAGCTTAAAGTTGCTGAAATGGTGATTGAAAAAAGTATGTCTGTACGTCAAACCGAACAATTTGTTCGTGATTTGAATGCACCAAAACAACAAAAAGCTAAACCAATTGTTTCATCAGACATTCAACAACTGACACAACGTCTCTCTGATCGTTTCAGTGCAGACGTGAAAATTGATCATAATAAACAAGGGAAAGGCAAGCTGGTGATTAGCTACCATACTCTTGAAGAGCTAGATGGCATTTTAAATATTTGTCTAGCTGAATAATTTTTAAATTCGATTTATTGGGGAAAATCAAATGTGGGAATTAGTCAAAGCGGGCGGGTGGTTAATGATCCCGCTCGTCATTTGTTCGATCTTTACGGTAGCTATTACCATTGAGCGTTTTATTCGTTTAAAAAAATCAATGGTGTTGCCAAAAGACTTGATGATGAATGTAAACACATCGGTGAAAGATGTGGTGCAGCAGCTAAAGCAAAGTCCAACTTTACAACAAAGTACATTGGGTCGTGTATTGGGCGCAGGTTACGCTAGTAAAGATCAAAACGAGCAATATGCACGTGCGCAAATGGAAGTCACAGCGTCACAAGAAATTGGTTATTTAGAAAAAAATATCAACTTTTTGGGCACTTTAAGTGCTGTTGCACCTTTACTAGGTTTGTTGGGTACGGTGATCGGTATTATTGAAGCATTCTTAATGATTGATATAGGCACCAATAGTGATCCAGTGTTAATGATGCCAGGTATTTCTAAAGCATTGATTACCACTGCTGCCGGTATGTTGATTGCTGTGCCTGCATTGTTTGCGCATCGTTATTTCCAGCGTTTGGTTCAGGAATATGTGGCTGAGTTAGAACAGCAGTCGACATTATTTCATGCCGCTTTGTTTTATAAAAAAACACCTGAAGTAGAAAGTCAGGACATTCAGAAAGCCAGCTGAGTGGAGACTGCGCATGAAATTTAAACGTCGTCAGATTGAAGATATTCATATCAACCTCACACCGATGATTGACTGTTTGATGTTCATTTTGGTGTTCTTGTTGCTCTCGACTACCTTTAACCAGATGAGTCGAATGAACTTGACTTTGCCAGATGCACAGGGTGTTCCACCTAAAAACTATGATCAAAAGATTGAAGTTGTGGTGGATTCTTCAGGACACTATTCTGTCAATGGTCAGTCATTGGCGAGTAAAGAAGTCTCTGATTTGAATACTGCAATTAAACAGACAGCCAATGATCGTCGTGATTTAATGTTTGTGATTGCAGCAGATGCAAAAGCAACACATCAGGATGTGATTCGGGTGATGGATGTTGCAGGTCAACTTGGATTTGTGAATATCAACATCAGTACCAAAGTTCCAACTCGAGGTTATTAGTGAAGCACGATTTTAAGGTCTATTTACGCCTATTAAGTTATTTAAAACCTTTTTGGGGAATCGGCCTGCTGGTTTTGCTTGGTTTCGGTATTAATGCTGCGACAGAAGTTTCTGTCGCAAAATTATTGGAACGCATTATTGAAGCCATTCAAAACAAAGATCAAAGCTTTACAACCTTATTTCCACTCTTGGTGGTTTTATTGATGTTCTTCCGTGGACTCGGTTTGTTCATGGGGGGATATTTTACCGCAGTGATTTCTCGAAACTTAATTTTTAATATTCGTCAGCAAGTGTTCGCAAAACTCATGCGTTTGCCTTCGCAATATTATTTAGATAATTCGAGCGGTCATATCACTGCAAAAATTATGTATAACGTTGAACAGTTGACGGCGGCATCGTCTGAGTCACTGAAAACGATTGTACAACAGGGTCTAATTACCATCGCATTATTGGGTTATTTGCTGTATACCAACTGGCGTTTAACCCTGTGTATTTTGATTTTTGGCCCAATTATTGGTCTGATCATCCGTAAAGCGTCCAAGCGGATGCGTAAATTATCCATGCAAGTACAAAGTACCATGGGTGACGTTAACCATGTGGTGCAAGAGACAGTACAAGGCAACTTGGTAGTGAAGGGCTTTGCAGGGCAAGATTATGAACAAAAACGTTTTTATGAAAGCTCAATGGAGAACTTACGTCGCGGCTTAAAAATGGTTGTGGTGCAGCAACTCAATAGCCCGATTGTTCAGCTGATTATGTCGATCGCGCTCAGTATCGTGATGTATATCGCGCTACGCCCAGAGATTTTACAAGATACAACCGCGGGTGAGTTTGTTGCCTATATCACTGCCGCAGGTATGTTGAGTAAGCCAATTAAAACCTTGACGGATGTCAACGAAAAACTACAACGAGGCATGGCAGCAGCTTATTCAGTTTTTGAATTGCTTGATATGCCTGAAGAAGTGAATGACGGCACGCTGAAGCCTGCTTTGAAAGGCGATGTCGAATTTAAAAATGTCAATTTGATCTATGCTGATGGTCACCATGCGATTCATGACTTCAATTTAAAAGTTAATGCAGGGCAAACCGTTGCATTGGTTGGGCGTTCAGGTGCAGGTAAAACTTCATTGGTCAATCTGTTGGTGCGTTACCAAGAGGTGTCATCAGGACAATTGTTGCTAGATCAGCATGATATTCACGACATAGAACTCAATAGCTTGCGTACTCAGATTTCGATGGTCAATCAGCAAGTGGTTTTGTTTAACCGTACAGTACGTGAAAATATCGCTTATGGTCAGCTCGAGCATGCAACAGATGAGCAAGTCATTGCTGCTGCCAAAGCTGCATTTGCACATGATTTTATTATGGATTTACCGCAAGGTTATGACACACCATTGGGTGCCCAAGGTTTAAATCTATCTGGTGGTCAACGTCAACGGATTGCGATTGCACGTGCCATTTTGAAAAATGCACCGATCTTAATTTTAGATGAAGCGACTAGTGCGCTAGATAACGAATCTGAATTTTATATTCAGCAAGCATTTGACGCTGCGATGCAAGATCGTACCACGATCGTGATTGCGCATCGTTTATCGACCATTGAAAATGCAGACTGTATTGTAGTGATGGATAAAGGGCGTATTATTGAACAAGGTTCGCATACAGAATTGATGGCACAACGTGGTGCATATTACCAACTTCATCAGCGTAATTTTGAGGAAAATTAAGTCATGTCTTTTGCACAATTGATTCAGGATGCTTGGAATGAACAGGCAAAGTGGCTCATTGTGTTTAGACCTTTGTCATGGCTTTATCGTGGCGGATTTTTACTTAATAAAAAACTCTATCAATCAGGTATTAAGCAAAGCTATAAAGCGCCTATTCCAGTCATGGTCATTGGAAATATTACAGTGGGTGGGAGTGGCAAAACCCCCTTGCTCATTCACTTGGTCAGTTATTTAAATAGCTTAAACCTGCGTGTTGGTGTGATCAGTCGTGGCTATGGTGGTCAAGGACCATTTCCGGCTTATGTCGATTTAGACTCGACGGTTGAAATGGTGGGTGATGAACCGAGCTTAATTGTTCAGTCTACAGGTGTGCCGATGGCAGTCGGTCCAAACCGCCAGCAAAGTATTGAGTTGCTACTATCCAAGCATGAATTGGATTTGATTATCTGCGATGATGGTTTGCAGCATTGGGCGCTTCAACGTCAGTTGGAGTGGATCGTGCTGGATAATAATCGTGGTTTAGGCAATGAAAAATTATTACCCGAAGGTTATTTGCGTGAACCGAAAAAGCGCCTTGCCAGTGGAACGGTCATTGAGCATTCAGCAGATCCAAGTTCTCCACTGAATATGCACCTAGAAGCGGCGCAGCCTTATTTGCTCAATAAAGATCTTGTGACGACATTTGATGCAAATAAAGATTTTTATGCTGTGGTGGGTATCGGCTTTCCGCAACGCTTTTATAAAACCCTAGAAAACATGGGGATTCATCAATTTCAATGTCATGAATTCCCGGATCATTATGAATATGAACTGAGTGATTTGCAGTTTGAAGATGCCAATCCCATCATTACCACTGAAAAAGATGCAGTTAAAATTTTAGCGATCCTCAAAAATAATCCAGATTTTAAAAGAGAAATATGGGTTGTTCCTGTAGATGCAGTGTTGTCACCTGCGTGTTATGAAACTTTGCATGCGCAGTTGAAACAACTGGGTCTGAAACTTCCCGAAGGCATTTAATTTATGAAACATATTGTTATTCCTGCACGTTTTTCAAGTTCTCGTTTACCAGGTAAGCCATTGCTTGAAATTCATGGCCGTCCGATGATTTTACGAGTGGTCGATCAAGCCCAAAAAGTTGCAGGATTCGATGACCTTTGTGTTGCTACAGATGATGAACGTATTGCAGCAGTATGTCGTGCGGAAGGGGTTGATGTGGTATTGACCTCTGCAGAGCATCCATCAGGGACAGATCGTTTAAGTGAAGTTGCACGCATCAAAGGTTGGGCGAGTGATGACATTATTGTCAATGTGCAAGGCGATGAACCTTTGCTTCCCGCTCAATTGGTAAAACAAGTTGCACAATTACTCGTTGATCAGCCGACATGTTCAATGTCGACGCTCTGTGAGCCGATTCATAGTCTGGATGAGTTTCAACGTGACAGTATCGTCAAAGTGGTGATGTCAAAGCACAATCAAGCGCTGTATTTCAGCCGTGCGACTATTCCGTATGACCGTGATGGTGCAAAGCAAGCAGAACAAACCTTGCATGATCAGGCTTATCGTCATTTAGGCCTATATGCATACCGCGTAAAACTGCTACAAGAATATGTCACTTGGGATATGGGTGTACTAGAAAAATTAGAAAGCCTTGAACAATTACGCGTTTTGGAAAATGGTCACCGTATTGCCATTGCTGTGGCAGAAGCGAACCTACCACCGGGCGTAGACACTCAATCTGACCTTGATCGTTTGAACCAAATGGATGTTTCAAACTTCGAATAAGGTTAAATGATTTATGCAAAATGAAATTGTGGCGCAAGTGTACCCTTGGCAGCAAAATACATGGAATACATTAACCAGCCGTTTTCCACAACTGGGACATGGCGTGCTTTTGTATGGCAAAAAAGGCTGTGGTAAAGAGGCATTTGCAAAACAATTTCTTGCATGGGTGCTGTGTCAAAAACGTGATGAGCGGACTGAGCCATGTGGTGAGTGTGGGAGTTGCCAGTGGTTAAAGTCAGATACACATCCAAATTTTGTCCACATCAGTACAGATGAAGACAATAAAAAGCAAAATGCCAAAATTAAAATCGAAAAAATTCGTGATTTGTTGCCTTTTGTACAACAAACCGTGGATGGTTGGCGAGTTGTGTTGATTGAGCCTGCTGAAGCATTAAACATTGCGTCATCGAATGCGTTGCTGAAAACGCTAGAAGAGCCGGGCGAACGGATTGTGATTATGTTGTTGGCAGAGCATTATTTGAAATTGCCAGCAACAATTCGCAGTCGAATGCAGCACTATGCATTGGATCGTATCGAACCAGAACAATCACAACTTTATTTACAGCAGCATTTGCCCGATAGTGGTGAAACTCAGCGCAAAGTTCTCATGAACTTAGCCAGTCAAATGCCATTACAAGCGATTTCATTGGCAAGTAGCGAATGGTTAAATATGCGCCAAGATTTTCTACAAGATTGGCAAAAACTTGTGACACAAAAAAACATGCCGATGGCAATTGCGACCAAGTGGAATAAAGCTCTGAGTTTTAGTGATTTTAGTCAAATGTTTGAATACTTGTTGTCCGATATAATTTGTGTCAAGCTAAATCAATCCATAAAAAATATAGATTTGGATTTTGGAGTGTTGGCAGAGCAATATTCGCTCGAAATACTCTTTGGGATTTATACAGAATTACAGCAGTCTAAGCAGTTCATCGAGCAGAACGTACAGGGGAATCTGGTCGTAGATGAGCTTTGCATCAAACTGATGAATGTTTAATTAAGGGGAAAAATCATGCAACCACGTATGGGCGGGATTGTTCACGCTAATATTCCAGATGTGGAAACACTTTTTGCGAGCTACATGCCTTATGTCGTTGGTGGCGGTTTATTTGTACCATCAAAGCAAGCTGTGAAAATGGGTGATGAAGTTTTCTTATTGGCTACGCTGCCTGAACAAAGTATAAAAATTCCTTTGACAGGGAAAGTGATTTGGATTTCGCAAAAGCAAAATGGCATTAAACCACAAGGCTTTGGAATTCAATTAAGCGGCGAAAAAGGCGTTTATTTCAAAACAGAAGCAGAACGTTTACTTGCAGGGCTTAAATCTGAGGGGCGTAGAAGTTACACTATGTAGTTACAACAGTGAAGACTTGTAGGTACATATTGTGTTTGTAGATACCCATTGCCATTTAACCATGCTTGACTTAAGCTCTTATGAGGGTAATTTAGATCTTGCATTGGATCAGGCTCGTCAAGCCGGGGTCTCAAAATTTATGAGTATCTCGGTTGATCTAGATGACCATATCGAACTTTCAAAAATTGCTTCACGTCATGCCGATGTGGGTTATTCCGTTGGGGTGCACCCATGTGAAGATCCTGCAACGATGGCTCGGGCAACAGAAGAATATCTCATTGAATTAGCACAACCTGAAAAGGTTTGGGCGATTGGTGAAACAGGGCTGGACTATTTTCATAGTACCGACTTTGTTGCAGAGCAAAAAGAATGTTTTGCCCGCCATATTCGCGCATCGCAAGCCGTGAAAAAACCGGTGGTTGTACATACTCGTTCTGCAAAGCATGATACGGTGGATATTATCCGTGCAGAGAAATCTACTCACGGTATTTTGCATTGTTTTACTGAAGATTGGGAAACGGCAAAAGCTGTCTTAGATTGTGGTTATTACGTGTCATTTTCAGGCATTGTTTCTTTTAAAAATGCACAAGATTTGCGTGATGTGGCCAAGCAAGTACCACTGGATCGCGTGCTGATTGAAACAGATAGCCCATACCTTGCACCGATGCCCTATAGAGGAAAGTCTAATGAACCAAAATACGTTCCTTATGTAGCCAAAGCCTTAAGTGATGTATATGATAAGTCAATTGAAGAGATGGCTTTCATTACAATGCAAAACTTTGAAAATCTCCTCAATCTTAAGTAAATAATTTGAATTGATATAAGAGTAAGAGAGTATAGGGTGAAGATGGATCGTCAAGCTCAGTTTAGAGCAAGAGAGGCATTAATTTTCCAAGTGGCAGAGCAGCTGCTATTGGAAAATGGCGAAGCAGGGATGACACTAGATGCGCTAGCGGCAGAACTCGACTTGGCAAAAGGGACGTTATATAAACATTTTCAAAGTAAAGATGAACTATATATGTTGCTCATTATTCGTAATGAACGCATGTTATTGGAAATGATTAAAGACACCGATAAAGCTTTTCCTGAACACCTTGCTTTCTTTATGTTGCATCACTTACATCACCCAGAACGTACAGTGTTGTTTCATCAAATTGAAGAGCGTTTATCGACAACGGGTGTGGGTATTCAACACTTGTTTAGTGAACTTTATCAAGTGCGCAAACAGCGCCTACGATTGATCATCCGTATAACTGAGCGTTATTTGGAGTCGATTCAAAGTAGCATGCCAGTACGTGATTATCTTGCTTCGATTTGGTCACTTACACATGGTGCTGCAGCAATTTTGAACTCTAGTTTTTATCAGCGTTATTTGGGTTCAAGAGACACCTTGCGGGTTGCTTATATTGATCAAGCCTTGGCCTTACCAAAACAAGTGCATGCGGTTGCTCAATTCGCTTAAAGGCTGCTTATGAAAAGTGCATCACCATCATCGGTTCGTGGCTTCACCCTCGTAGAATTGATGGTGGTGATTGTGATTATGGGCATCATGGCCTCATTGGTACTTTTAAATATTGGTGGGACAGATCAACGCAAAGCCATGCAAGCACGCGAAGTGTTTGTGATGGATCTGAAACGAATTTTACGTGATGCAAATGATCAAGCTTTGATATTGGCTTTACAGCAAAAAGCTGGAACGGATGTCAACACGCAAAGCTATGCGGTACAAGAATATTTACCAGAACAAAAACGTGTAGAAAATAGTATTTTAAATCAGAACAATAAATGGCAAAACTATAAAAACTTTGAAACCCGAGTATTACCTGAAAATGTCTCTTTTACGATTCAGCCTTTAGACCAGCAGTATGAAAATGCCAATAATGATGATTTGTTAAATACCAATGCACCCAAGTTGATTTGGTTAGGTAATGGGGAAGTGAAGCCTGTGCGTATACAGTTTTATTTTGAAGAACGTCCCATTGGCAATGAAATCGAAATTGATCATTTAGGGAAAGTTAATGGGGGCTAAAGGATTTACGCTACTTGAAGTCATGGTGGCATTGGCGATTTTTGCGACTGCGGCAATGGCTTTGTCTAATGTTGCGATGCAATATACACAGTCGACAGCACACGCAATTTTAAGAAATAAAGCACAATTCGTTGCGCTGAATGAAATCGCTAAGATGGAAATCAATCGTGAATGGATGACAGGTACTGCATCTAAACAGGTCACTGAACAAGGCGAACGATGGCAAATTGACAAAAAAGCCCAAGCCACCATTAGTCCAAATGTACAACGGATTGATATCCAAGTGAGTTTGATGAATGCTGAAACAGGCGATGTTGAAGCAGGGATTAGCAGTTTGGTGTTCTTTAACTATAAGGCTCCGTTGGATGAAAATAATAACTAGAAAAAAACGTACATCTCAAGATATGCCTGTGCTTGTGCAGCAAGGAATGAAGAATCAAGCAGGATTTACCTTGGTTGAGCTTTTGGTTGCGATTGCCATCTTTGCAGTGCTATCTGCATTGGGCTGGAAGGTTTTTGATTATGTCTCGAAAGTGAAGGAACGAAACGCAACCCATGAGGCACGGCTGAGTCAGTTGCAAGATGCCCATCAGCAAATACTCAGAGACACGGTACAAGCTGTGCCATTAACTGCCAATATTAATGGAGATATTCAACCAGCGTTGGTGTTGCAAAATGGCCGATTTAATTTCAGTAAGACTGGTGTCACTGACCCATTAAATCAGGGCATTGCACCTGATGAGCGAGTGGAATATCAATACAAAGCTGATGAAAAAAAATTGTATCGGCTAAAATTTAAAAATCTCAACCAAACGGGGCATGATCAGCCAGATTCGAGTGTATTACTGGATAATGTTGAACAATTTAAAATCACGGTACTCAATCCAAATGAGTTGGAAAGTTGGCCAGATGCTGCCGCAGATCTGAATAATGAAAAAACCATACAACTGTTACCACGCGGCATTAGGATGCAACTCACAGTCGATGGAACAGACTATGAATGGCTATTCAGTTTGTTAAATACTGATTTTTTATTGGATAAAAATAAGAATGGTTAACGGTCAGGTAGTAGAGGCATTTGAAGTTCGGAGTTGCTTATGAAACAGCAATGTGGCATCGCTTTGTTAACTATCCTGATGATGGTAGCTTTGGCAACCATAGTTGCAGCAGGCATCGCAAAACAACAAGCCCATACTTCTGAAAATACCGCCTACGTGATGCGCCAAAATCAATCGATGTTATATGCGAAAAGTGCTGAAGCATTTTTTGCTGAACTTTTGGTAAATGATGCCGAAAATGCAGGGCAGGTGGATCACCTCCAAGAAAATTGGGCTCAGCCTATGCCAGCCTTTCCTGTGGAAGGTGGAACTGTTGCAGGTGTGCTCCAAGACGAATCTGGAAAATTTAACCTTAATAGTTTGGTTTCAGAAGAGGGTGTGGTAAATGACAAAGCAAAGCTATGGTTTGAAAAAATATTGCAGCGTGTTGGTTTACCCGCAGAATTAAGTCAAGCCGTGATTGATTGGCAAGATGAAGATGATGAGACCTCTGGCCCGATGGGAGCAGAGCTGGCGTACTATCGTGGTTTAAATAATGCGGCACTACCGCCAAATGCAAAATTCCATAGTGTGGAAGAACTGAAATCAGTCCGTGGTTTTGAAGGTGCTCAATATAAACTGATTGCGCCCTATGTGAGCAGCTTGCCCTCGCATGAAACAACGGTAAACATTAATACCGCTCCTGCATTTTTGTTAGCGACTATGGATGATCGTTTAGATGTCAATGCAGTTGAGCAAGCTTTGCAACAAAAAGCTGCCAAATTTGAACATTTCGAAAATATCAATGATTTATGGGCAATGGAGCCATTTGCACAGGTGAGCACAGAAAATAGGGAAGTTTTAAATTCACAATTGGGTGTGCAGTCGAACTATTTTAAAGCGCAAATTGAAATTATTTTAAATGAAAGAAAGCGTCAATTTACCAGTGAGTTAGTGCGAAAAGATAAAGATGTATATGTGGCTTTTCGCAGTATGGCACCATTTTAGGTCTTAAAGGTCGCTAAATTTTCATGATGCCTTTTCCCAATTGTGCTGAATAGCAAAATTAATGCCTCTTGTTAGACTTTTGCATTATAATCTCTAAGAACCCATAGATTATTTGATTGCATTACGACACATGTTAATTCGTAAGTTATTTAAGTTTGAAAACGCGCATATCGTGCGTAATTGCACGTCAGACCGTTGCAAACGTTCCATTCATGGACACAGTTATAAAGTCGAACTATTACTTAAAGCGTCGAAACTTGACCATGGGCAAATGGTTTACGATTTCGGTTTGCTCAAAGGGGTAATTAAAGACTTATTTGACAGTTTTGATCACGCGATTTGTTTTTGGCAACACGATGATGCTGAGTACATTCGTGCCTGCAAACAGTTCAGTGCACGTTGGGTTGAACTACCCGTATCGCCCTCAGCAGAACAGTTTTCACGAATCTTCTTTTACTTAGCACAACAAGTTCTAAAATCAACAGAAACTCAAAATGGTGAGGGTGATGTTGAGGTGTATTCTGTAATTGTGCATGAGACAGACACAGGCTATGCGCAAAGCTTCTTAGAAGATATCGACAACGCACAAATGGGGTTGTTGCAGTTAGATCAAATTATCTTCTCCGAACAGGTTCAGTCGGAATGGAACGATACCCAGATGTATGAAAAATTAAAACAGGGTCAAAAATTTTTAAACCCTGCAGTTGATTTACAAGTTAGAATTTAAGTAAATATTTGGTTTTATTAGGATTGGTTAACAGTGATGTCTTTAACAGAAGAGCAACAAGCAAAACTCGCTAAAGTGCAGCTTGAGCCTAGCTGGAAATATGCCCTAAGTGAGTTTTTGCTTAGCCCCCGCATGGATGAGTTAAAAGACTTTCTGCTACAACAAATCAAACAGGATAAAGTGATTTATCCACCGAATCCGCTGATCTTTAATGCCCTAAACACGACGCCTATGGCAAATGTAAAGGTGGTGATTTTAGGTCAAGACCCGTATCATGGGCCAAATCAGGCACATGGTTTAAGCTTTTCGGTACAAAAGGGGGTTGCATTACCACCTTCTTTACGTAATATTTTTCATGAGTTAAATACCGACCTTGGGGTACCTGTGTCAAAACATGGGGACTTAACACGCTGGGCAGAACAAGGTGTGTTGCTTTTAAATGCGGTACTGACTGTTGAGGCTGGGCAACCAACTTCACATCAAAAACGTGGATGGGAAGATTTTACAGACCATGTGATTGATGTTTTAAATGAACAACGTGAGCATATCGTCTTTATTTTATGGGGGGCATATGCACAGCGTAAGGGACAACGCATTGACCAAAATAAGCACTTAGTGCTAAAAGCCGCGCATCCATCTCCTTTGGCTGCAAACCGCGGTGGATTTTTTGGTTGTAAGGTGTTTTCAAAAAGTAATAATTATCTTAAACAAAATGGCATTGAGCCAATAGACTGGCAGCTGGACGCATGACTTATTCTCCCGTTTCAAAAAATTATCACCCAGATCTGATTGTTGAAGAAGCGAAAAAGGGCTGGCGCATTGTTCGCTTGAATCGCCCAAAATCGCTTCATGCATTAGATGAATCAATCTGTACAGCGTTGCTTGAAGTCTTTCAGGACTTTCAACACGATGATGCTGTAAAAGCAATTTGGTTAGATTCCACTACGCCGAAAGCATTTTGTGCAGGTGGCGATGTACGCAAATTGCGACAATTGGTGGTCAATGATGAAGTTGAAACGGCGAATAAATTTTTTGAACAAGAATATGCCCTAGATTTGCTGCTGCATAATTATGCAAAGCCGATTTTGGTTTGGGGTGAAGGTTATGTCATGGGTGGTGGTTTAGGTCTGTTTATGGCTGCACCTTTTCGTTTGGTGACACCTTATTCACGTTTAGCAATGCCTGAAATTAATATCGGTTTGTATCCAGATGTCGGTGCGACACGTTTCTTGGCTGATCGTGGCGCCATTGGGTTGTTTACTGGGTTAACGGGCTCAATTATGACCGCAGCAGGTGCATATGGTATCGGTTGGGCAACGCATATTTGTGATGCACAGCGTGATAACGTACTTGAAACTGTCATTAATATTGATTGGGATCATTATCCAGCTGGCGATTTTCGTGCCATCGATGACACTTTAAATAGTATGCATCGTCCTGTGGGGCCTGGCCCATTACAAAATTCTTTGGATGTGATTCAAAGTGTGTGCCGTGGGCATAATTTTGAACATGACTATGAATCAATTATTGGTTTAAGCGATGCACGCAGTGATTGGCTACGTCAAGCCAGTGAAAATCTACAAAAAGGTTCACCTGCAACAGCAGCATTAACATGGTTGTTGTGGCAGTGGGGCAAGCAATTGCATTCTTGGAATGAAGTGTTTGAACTGGAAACCCAAATTTCGGATTGGAAAATTCGTCATGCGGACTTTGTTGAAGGTGTACGCGCCCGTCTAGTCGATAAAGACCTGTCTCCAGAATGGAAAAAAGGTACAGATCTTTCTCTCAAAGGAATTTTGGCAGATGAGCCTCCTGTAACCAATATTGACAGTTGGAATGCACTGTTAAGACAGTATGGCGTAATTTAATTAATTGATGTCTGAACAAAATCTATATAGTGATGAACATTGGATGCAGCTTGCTTTCGAGCAGGCTGCACAAGCTGCCGAATTGCAAGAAATTCCTGTAGGCGCAGTCATTGTGAGTCAAAATCAAGTCATAGGTGCAGGGTTTAATGCGCCGATTTCTCTGAAAGATCCCACCGCACATGCGGAAGTACAAGCTTTGCGTCAAGCTTGTTTAAATATCGATAATTACCGTTTACCTGACGATGCAACCTTATATGTGACTTTGGAACCATGCACAATGTGTGTGGGCGCTTTGGTACATTCGAGAATTAAGCGTGTGGTATTTGCGACGACTGAGCCTAAAGCAGGTTCTTTGGTCAGTTCGCGTCAATTATTAAATTCAGGCTACTATAACCATATCTTTGAGTTTGAGCATGGTTGCCTACAAGCGCAATGCTCCCAACAATTAAGTGATTTTTTTAAAATGCGTCGTGAACAAAAACGACTGATGAAGTTACAGGAAAAAGCCACTTTGACTGAACTTAATTTAAAAAATCAAGTAAACTCTACTGACAATTAATATTGTCAAATAAAATAGGGTACATCATGAAATCCATTCAAGTAAAAAAAGAATTTAATGCACCGGTCGAGCAAGTTTTTGAATTACTTTCAAAACATTCAACCTATAACGTGGCTTTTGCGCCGATTCAAGTGGTGCGCGTCAAAGATTCTGCAGATCCTGAACGTCCTGATGGTGTGGGTTCTGTACGTCGTATGGGCTTTGGGCCAGTGAAGCCGTTACAAGAGCAAATTACCTTGCTTGAGCCAAACCAACGCATTGAATATAAGATTATTAAAAACCCACTGGTGAAACATCATTTGGGTGTGATTCAATTCGAAGCGATTGATGCTGCGCGTACTTTAGTCACTTATACGATTGAATTACAGGCGCGTGCGCCATTCGTTAGTCAATTAATCCTTGCGCAACTGAAGTCAGCGATTAAAATTGGTTTTTCAAAACTTGCAAAAACCGTATAAACAAAAGTGGAAGAGCAATGACAGTTCAAATCATTACAATTGATGGCCCAAGTGGCTCAGGTAAAGGAACATTGGCAGCAAAAATTGCGGCACATTATCAGTTCCACTTACTCGACTCAGGTGCGTTATATCGTCTGTTGGGATTGTCATTGCATAAGCAAGACTTAATTGATGCATTAGACTCAAAGCTTGATGAATGCGTAAAAATTGCAACAAATTTAGACATACAATTTGTGACAAATGAAGCAGGTGTTTCGGTGCTTTTAGATGGTGAAGATGTCTCAAAAGTTATCCGTACTGAGAGAGTCGGAGAGTTTGCCTCAAAAGTTGCTGCAATTCCTGCACTTAGAACTGCGCTTTTAGAACGTCAGCATGCCTTTGCTCAAGCACCTGGTTTGGTTGCAGACGGCCGTGATATGGCAACAACGATTTTTCCAAATGCTCAAGCCAAGATTTATTTAACGGCTTCTGCTCAGTCCCGTGCGGAGCGCCGTGTAAATCAGTTGCAGGCTATGGGCGTGGATGTTAAAATAAACGACATTTTAGCTAATATCGAAGCGCGTGATAAGCGAGATATGGAACGCGCAGTCGCTCCACTCAAGCCTGCGCCAGATGCTTATTTTATTGATAGTTCAACTTTGAGTATTGATGAAGTATTCACGCTGATGACGAATTACATCGATCAGCAATTAGCAAACTAAAGAATTTTCAGCAGAAGCATAGCTTGATCAGTCTTATACGGACTATGTAGACGCTTAATTAAACCGGCCTTGTCTGATCCAAGACCGCTGACTTTACTAGGTATATCATGACCGAATCTTTTGCAGCCCTCTTTGAAGAAAGCGAATTAAACCTCAACGTTGAAAAGGGTGCAGTCATCCAAGGCGTTGTAGTAAGCATCGACTCTGACTGGGTAACAGTTGACACTGGCCTTAAATCAGAAGGTATTGTTGACCGCGCTGAATTCTTAAATGAACAACGTGAACTTGAAGTTCAAGTTGGCGACACTGTTGATGTAGTTGTTGAAGCTCTTGACAACGGTATGGGTCAAACAGTTTTATCACGTGAAAAAGCTAAACGTGCTGAAACTTGGACTAAACTTGAAAAAATCTTTGAAGACGGCGAAATCGTTACTGGTGTTATCTCTGGTAAGGTTAAAGGCGGTTTCACTGTTGACATCGGCCCAGTTCGTGCGTTCCTTCCAGGTTCTTTAGTTGATACTCGTCCTATTCGTGATACTACTCACTTAGAAGGTAAAGAGTTAGAATTTAAAGTAATCAAACTTGATGCTAAACGTAACAACGTTGTTGTATCTCGTCGTGCTGTTATGGAAGCTGAATCTTCAGCTGACCGTGAAGCTCTTCTTGCTCAGCTTGAAGAAGGTCAAACAGTTACTGGTACTATCAAAAATCTTACTGACTACGGCGCGTTCGTTGACCTTGGCGGTATTGATGGTCTTCTTCACATCACTGACATGGCTTGGAAACGTATCAAGCACCCTTCAGAAGTTGTTGAAGTTGGTCAAGAAGTTACTGTTAAAGTACTTAAATTCGACCGCGAACGTAACCGCGTATCTTTAGGCCTTAAACAATTAGGCGAAGATCCATGGTTAGCGATCATGAACCGTTACCCTAAAGGTTCTATCGTTAAAGCTCGTGTAACTAACTTAACTGACTACGGTTGCTTCGCTGAAATCGCTGAAGGCGTTGAAGGTTTAGTACACGTTTCAGAAATGGACCACACTAACAAAAACATCCACCCATCTAAAGTTGTTCAGATCGGTGATGAAGTTGACGTTATGGTTCTTGAAGTTGATGAAGAGCGTCGTCGTATTTCTCTTGGTATCAAACAAACTCGTGCTAACCCATGGGAAGAGTTTGCTAAAGAACACGATAAAGGTGAAAAAGTTTCAGGTACTATCAAGTCAATCACTGACTTCGGTATCTTCATCGGTTTACCAGGCGGTATCGATGGTCTAGTTCACTTGTCTGACATTTCTTGGAACGAACAAGGCGAAGAAGCTATCCGTCGTTACAAGAAAGGTGACACAGTTGAAGCGGTTATCCTTTCAGTAGACGCTGAAGGCAACCGTATCAGCCTTGGCATCAAACAAATGAACAGCGATCCGTTCAACGATTTCTTAGCTGCTAACGAACGCGGTGCGCTTGTTAAAGGTACTGTAACTGCAGTTGACGCTAAAGGCGCTACTGTTAAGTTAGCTGACGAAGTTGAAGCGACTCTTAAAGCATCTGAAATCAACCGCGACCGCGTTGAAGATGCAACTAAGTTCCTTGAAGTTGGTCAAGAAGTTGAAGCTAAAATCATCAACGTAGACCGCAAATCACGTTCTATCAACTTGTCTATCAAAGCGAAAGACGAAGCTGAAGAAAAAGAAGCAGTAGCTAACTTGAACAAGACAGCTACAGCAACTTCAGACAATGGTCCTAAGACTATTGGTGATTTGATCAAAGCTCAAATGAACCACTAAGTAAGTGTTTGAATTGTATTGTTAATGTAAATTAATTAATATATTTTACACAATTACTGTAACGGTAGCGTAGTAAGTGATTATTACGCTACCGTTTTGTATTTAAACAGGTTATTATCGGGAAACTGATCCTAGGTAGCTTGATAATTAAAGAGGTCGCAGATGACTACTGAAGCACTTAATAAGTCTGACTTAATAGAGCGTATTTCTCTTAAAAACCCACACTTAGCTGAACCCTTAGTGGAAGAGGCCGTTAAGATAATGATCGATCAAATGATCGAAGCTTTGTCTACAGACAACCGAATTGAAATCCGTGGTTTTGGTAGTTTTGCATTACATCACCGTGAACCACGTGTGGGTCGTAACCCAAAAACAGGTAAATCAGTTGAAGTTGCAGCAAAAGCTGTACCGCACTTTAAACCTGGTAAAGCTTTACGTGATGCGGTAAACGAATCTGCAAACTAATTCAAAACATTGTTAGGGGTGTTTATGCGTTACGTATTGGTCGTAATTCTACTAGTCCTATTTGGATACTCATTGGCTTTGGTTCTGCAAAACGGCACTGAACTTTCAGTCGATTTGTTGTTTACACAAGTGCCTGCAATGCGTTTAGGGCTTTTATTGCTATTAACATTGTCATTAGGTTTGGTTTTAGGTCTTTTATTAGCAGTGCAAGTATTCCGAGTATTTCAAAATAACTGGGAAATTAAACGTCTACGTAAAGATATTGACCGCCTACGTAAAGAGCAAATTCAAACTGCTCAACTGGCTGCTGCTGAAGCGGCTGCACATACACGTCATGAAAAAACAGTTTTAGATATTGATGCAAATGAGCGTCCTTCTAACCCGTTATAATTGGGTTTATGAAGTAAATTAACTACTTTTATGAGTATAGTTAAATTTTATATTAAACACTCCGGTGGATCATCGGGGTGTTTTTTTATGGACTGAAAAAATAAAACGCATATCTCAAATAAAATAATGAGATAGCTCAATTCAAATTAATCATTTCAAATAACATGAGTTTTATGACTTTCTGATCAAGTTGAATCCATCTATAATGCACTAATTTTGTCAAAATGAAGGGTAAGTCTCTTGAGTATCATCGTTGCACTAGATGCTAAAAGCCAATATGACGCACTTACAATTGCAGAGCAGTTAGATCCTGCATTATGTCGAGTTAAGGTTGGTAAAGAGTTATTTACCCATGAGGGTCCAAGTGTCGTTAAGGCCTTGCATGATAAAGGTTTTGAAGTATTTCTAGATCTTAAATTCCATGATATTCCAAACACCACAGCGCAAGCAGTTTGTGCAGCTGCGGATATGGGTGTGTGGATGGTCAATGTCCATGCATCAGGTGGTCGTAAAATGATGGAAACCTGTGTGGAGCGCTTAAAGGCGGGCAATTACAATACTCAGCTGATAGCTGTTACAGTTTTGACCTCGATGGGCCGTGAAGATCTTGCGGATTTAGGTTTAGATCTTGAACCATTTGAACACGTGAAACGTCTTGCGACTTTAACGAAAGAAAGTGGCTTAGATGGTGTGGTGTGTTCGGCTCAAGAAGCAAAAATGCTGCGTGAAACTTTGGGTGCTGACTTTGCTTTAGTGACACCGGGTATCCGTCCTGCAGGTTCTGCTGCTGATGATCAAAAACGAATTGTGACGCCTAAACAAGCCATGCTTGATGGTTCTACACATTTGGTGATTGGCCGTCCAATTACTAAATCGGAGAATATGCGTCAGACTTTAAAAGATATTTTGGCGACACTTTAAAATTTACCCTCTCTCTAACTCTCTCCCAAAGGGAGAGAGGAAGTCCTTTCCCTCTCTGGGAGAGGACTTAGGTGAGGGTTAGATAGCTGCTAATATACTCACCAATATAGGTGCAAGTACAGAAAGGATAAAGCCGCTGACCATGGCATGTGGAATAAAATCATTACCACAGGCTTGTTTGACCATAGGTAAGGTGACATCCATAGCTGTTGCACCCGCAGATGAAATTGCAGAGCGTGGGTAACGCCAGCCAATAATATACATAAACACAATCGCAAAGATTTCTCTGAATAAATCATTCATCAGCGCGATACTGCCTAGATGCGCATTTTTTAATTCAGTCACGACGATGCCTGTCATCGAATAGAAACCATATCCTTGTGACAGCATAATCAAATCTTTCGGGCTGATTTGTGGCAATAGATAGGCTGCAGCAAAAGCGCCCAAAAGTGAACCGACGATACAGCCCAGAGGAACAAGTAGAATTTTCCAATTTAACCAAGAACGATCGAGCGGTGAGTAGGCGAGATCAAGCCCAATCAGAAACATAAAGACTAAAAGTAGATCCCAAGTACTCATATGTGGCTGAAGACTAAAATGTGCTGCCATTTCAGCAAAAGCATAACCTAAACCTAATGCAATAAAAGCAAAGCTAATATTGATGAGTGAGCTTGTCACTAACTGCATGGACACTTTGCCATGACTGGGTTTGTAGCCTAAAAGCTTAAACAAAATATAGCAGCAAATAAACGCACCCATTGAGGTCAATAGTGCAATAAGTACTGATGAAGAGAGGATTTGCAGAGGTGCTGGAATAGTGTGTAATGTTTCAGAAAATTCGATCGCAATCGC
Source organism: Acinetobacter sp. YH12251 (assembly GCF_013417465.1). Lineage (NCBI taxonomy): Bacteria > Pseudomonadati > Pseudomonadota > Gammaproteobacteria > Moraxellales > Moraxellaceae > Acinetobacter > Acinetobacter sp. YH12251. The sequence continues at coordinate 167,900 of NZ_VPDZ01000006.1, forward strand.
AAATAACAAAATATAAGTAAAGTACGGCAGGAGTTTAAAGGCGATTTTTTCAAGCCAAGTGGGTAGGCGACGTGCAAGAATAAAACCAAGCCCTAAACAGGCTAAGAGCTGGAAAATCAACCAGAAAGATTGCATACAAAAATAGGCAGATAATGAATACCTGCCTATTATGACCTGTTATTGCTTAAGCTGCATGACTAGATTTTGTTTTACTGAGGAGTCGAAAATCGGCTGGATTTATTTTTCGAGTAGCCAGCCAATATTTCCATGTATAAGTTGGCCACAGTGCAAAATTTTTACCGCCATTTTGCTGATACCAACTCACGCAGCCTGATTGCCATACCGTACCATCAAGCATGTCTTGTACATGAGTGTTAAATTGATCTTGCACCTGATCTTTGACAGCGATGGCTTGAATATTAGATTTTGAAACCAATTGCATCATTTGTAAGATGTAATCGACTTGTGCCTCAATCATAAATACCACTGAATTATGCGCAAGTACGGTATTGGGGCCTAATAATTGGAACAGATTTGGAAAGCCTTTGGTGCAAATGCCATAAAAACTTTCTGCGCCAGCTTGCCAAACTTGTTTGAGTTCTTGAGCATTTTCACCAATACATTCAAAGGACTTGAGATAAATACGTGGGTCAGTAATAAAGCCAGTCCCATAGATTAAGCAGTCAATTTCACGGGATTTTCCATCTTTGGTAATAATGGCATTTTCAGTGATTTCTTGTATTGCATCACTGACCAATTCCACATTAGGTCGATTAAAGGTTGGAAAGTATTTATTAGAAATTAAAATGCGTTTACAACCCATGATGTAGTTTGGCGTTAGTTTCTTGGCAAGTTCAGCATCTTTCACTTGATACTTAATATACAGTTCTGCCAGTTTTTGCGCATATTTCATGGTAGTTGGTTTAACAATTGGCACGACACGTGATTCGTTGGTCCAATACAGGCGAGCGCGGTGAATTTTTCGAAACCAATCATATTTTTTAAATAATGATTTTTCTAAACCATGATAACTGCGTTCATCTCGTGGAATGACCCAAGCTGCGGTACGTTGAAAAACATACAGTTGTTTTGTTTGTGGTGCGATTTCAGGAATGTATTGGATGGCACTGCCGCCTGTACCAATCGATGCGACTTTTTTACCTTCTAATGGATATTGATGATCCCATTGAGAAGAATGAAACACTTTGCCTTTAAATTTTTCAATGCCCGGAATGTGTGGAATTTGCGGGACATGTAGCGGGCCAGATGCAAAAATCACGTATTGAGCGGTAATTTTAACGCCATCTTTGAGTTCTAAATGCCAGTCGCAGATTGATTCATTGTATTGGCTTGAAAGTACTTCACTGTTAAAGCGACAGAATTGTTTTAAATTATATTCACGGGTGACCTGTTGGATATAGTCAAATATTTCCGGCGCTTCAGCATAACGTTTTGACCAATCTGTTTTGGGTGCAAAAGAAAGCGAATACATATGTGATTGCACATCACACGCAGCGCCAGGGTAGCGGTTTTCACGCCAGGTTCCACCAAAATCATTGGCTTTTTCGAGGATCAAAAAATCTTGATTACCTTGTTGTAAAAGGCGTATCGCCATAGCAATACCACCAAAACCACCGCCGATGATGGCGATTTGTGTATGTATTTCAGAATTGGCTTTTGGGGTTTGCACTGTTTTTGTTTGCGCTTCCTGCATCATTTTTTTAATTCCAAGCGAGATTACAAGTTAAGCATACTTGAGTTCATGATCAGAACAATATGATTGAGGTGACAGAAAAATTGATCGAAACGGCAATGTTCATAATTGCAAATTTGTAGTAAAAAAGAAGAAATTTAATGTCATTTTACGATTTATGAAACGATCTATTCTAAGCCTGATGTATTTAGTACAAGGAATGCGTAAAGCAGGCGTAGATGTCGATCAACGTTTGCAAACTATTGGGCTGCGTGTCGATGCACTCGATCCTACTTCGGTGATTCATCCGAGTTTGGAGTGGGATGTACTGAAAGTCATTGGTAAAGATGTAGAACCTGAGCAAGGGTTATTTATTGGTCAGCATTATACATTGGCGGGTTATGGCCCGTTGCTGATGTTATTGGTCACCAGTGATACTTTACGCCAAGCTTTAAATCAGGGAATTCGCTTTCAACAGTTGACGCATCTAACTGGGCGTTTGAGTTTGCAAATCAGTCAGCATAAAGTGGCTTTATGCTACCAACCGCAAGATGTGTATGCACCACTGGGTGCATTATTGGCGCAGTCGGAAATTTCAGGAACTTATAAATTCATCCGCGATCTTTACAAAATGATGGGGTTATCGACACCACAAGTTCAAATTGATTTGCCGTTTGCTGAACCCAAAGATCCTGAAAAATTAAAAATGTTTACTGATTATTATGGCTCTCAAGTTCGATTTGGTGCGCCATTTGCGGCATTTTGGTTCGATGAAGATGTTTTAGATATTCGTATTCCATCCGCAGATATTATTACTTTTCGATTATATGAGTCGAAATGTATTGCGGAGTTAGAACGTTTAAGCGCCGATGAAGATGCGCCATCATTGGTTCAGCGTGTGCAAGATTATTTGGAATTACAAAGTGGTGCGATGCCAAGTATGGCAGCAACTGCTCAAGCGTTGAACTTGCCTGAAAGAACTTTGCGTCATCAACTGCAACAGTTAAATACCAGTTATAAGCAAATTCGTGAAGATATTATTAAAGATAAAGCACTCCGTATGATTGAATATAATGAATATTCAATTGAAATGATTGCTGAATTGCTGGGCTATTCAGAACCTGCGGCGTTTAATCATGCGTTTAAACGTTGGTTTGGGCATAGTCCGAGACAATATAATAAATAGCCAATGCGCTTTACTGCCAAAGTGTTATATCTTCGAGTTTATTCTTCGTTATAATTCATTTAGCCCAAAAAAGTATTTAATGATATGTCAGATTTTCAGTCACCACACAACACCGCATTTACTCCGATTTCACCGGCTGAGCGTTATGCTCAAGCCTTAGCATCTGGTCAGTTTTTACCAGATCAGGAACAGGCGCAAGCGGTGCATGAGTTGGATCGAGTTTGGCAAGAATTAATCCAACGTTTTAAGGCTTCTAAAAAAGCGTTTCGTCGTTTCCGTCGTCAAACTGCACCGAAAGGGGTGTATATGTGGGGCGGTGTAGGACGTGGTAAAACGTGGCTGATGGATCAGTTTTATGATTCTGTGCCATTTCGACGCAAAACACGTATGCATTTCCATCACTTTATGCAGTACGTACACCGTGAATTAAATAAGCTTTCAGGTCAGCGTAATCCACTAGACCTTGTTGCCGACCAAATTTATAAAGAAGCAGTCGTGATCTGCTTTGATGAATTCTTTGTATCCAATGTCACGGATGCAATGATTTTGAGTGATCTATTCCAAAAATTATTTACGCGTGGGATCACCCTTGTTGCAACATCTAACATCGCACCAGATGGTTTATATAAAAACGGGATCCACCGTGACCGTTTTATCCCAACCATCGAAATGGTAAAAAAGAACTGTGTGATTTTAAATGTAGACTCAGGCGTAGACTATCGTTTACGTGTATTGAAACAAGCGCAGTTGTTTAAGTCGCCTTTAACACATGAACATAAGTTGTGGATGGCACAGCGTTTTACAGCATTAACGCAAACCCAAACGGTTTCACAAGAGCCAATTATTATTAATCAGCGTATTGTAGAAACCATTGGTCATACGGAAGATGTGCTGTGGTGTGAATATTCTGAGCTTTGCCTAAAACCACGTAGTCCAGCGGACTTTATTGAAATTGCCAATATTTATAATACGGTCTTGGTGAGTAATGTGCCGCACATGACGGATTATTTGTCTGAAGGGACTCGTCGTTTTATCTATCTAGTTGATGAGTTTTATGACCGTGGTGTGAAGTTGTTGCTTACTTCAGAAGATACGATTATTGAATTATATCAAGGTGAAAAATTGGCATTTGAAATTGAGCGTACACGTTCGCGCTTATTGGAAATGCAATCTGATGATTATCTACATACCTCTCACCGTCAAATCAATGCACCAGAATCTACGGCAGAAAATTAAGCGTTTCTGTTGGAATGAAAAAAGAACGTCTTGATGGCGTTCTTTTTTTTTGATTTTTAGTTTTAGATTACATGCATAGATAAGAAAAAGTATAGATCGAACAATCGACTTTAAAAGCGAGGTCGGAAGATAAAAGCATCATTTAATAAGAAGAAGGGTTGTTTAATAATTCATCGATAAAAGCGTTAAATTTAAACTGATTGGTTGAAGTTGTAGCATCGACATTGGCAGCATTTCATGGCTTAATCGAGTGAGTTTGTTTGACGCTTGGGTCTATTTGTTCAGTTTTAGAACAAAATTCTGCACTTAAGTCTAATTTCGACATTTCAAAAACTTTATACACTGTAAAAAGGTATTCAGGCTGATGATGACGTCGTATTTCTGATCTTTATTATGTTGAATGATGAGGGTATTTCATTACATAGAAAATGATCATTATTTAGGAATGTGATAGTACTATTCAGCAAAGTATAAATGGGTATACTAGAATCTCTTGTTATAAAAAATAGCAATATCAGGAAAGACAATGACTGCACGTATTCAAAAAGGCAAGTTAGCGATTGCTAAAGAACTTTACGATTTCATCGAAAATGAAGCACTACCGGGTTCAGGTTTAGACAGTGAAACTTACTGGAAAAACTTTGAACAAGTCGTTGTCGATCTTAGCCCAAAGAACAAAGCACTATTGGCTAAGCGTGACGACATTCAAGCTAAAATTGATGAATGGCACCGCAACAACAAATTTGAACTCGAAGCTTACAAAGCTTTCCTTACTGAAATTGGCTACTTATTACCAGAAGTAGAAGATTTCCAAATCAGCACAGAAAATGTAGACGAAGAAATCGCATTATTGGCTGGTGCGCAATTAGTAGTGCCTGTACGTAATGCACGTTACTGCTTAAACGCTGCGAACGCACGTTGGGGTTCACTCTACGATGCTCTTTACGGTTTTGACGTGATCTCTGAAGAAGACGGCGCGGAAAAAGGTAAGGGCTATAACCCAGCTCGTGGCGCAAAAGTTATCGAATTTGCTAAAAACTTCTTAAATGAAACTTTCCCGCTAGCTAATGGTTCGCATGCAGATGCAACTAAATATGCGGTAGAAGGCAAAAAGTTAGTTGTAAGCCTAAAAGATGGCTCAACTGCAACTTTAGCGAAAGAAGCTCAGTTTGTTGGTTTTAATGGTGACGAAGCTGCGCCAACTGAAATCGTACTTTTAAACAATGGTTTGCATGTAATCATTGAAATTGATGCGACGAGCCCAATTGGTTCAACTGATGCTGCGGGCGTTAAAGACTTAGTTCTTGAAGCTGCGGTAACCACAATTCAAGACTTAGAAGACTCAATTGCAGCAGTTGATGCTGAAGAGAAAGTTGAAGGCTACCGTAACTGGTTAGGCTTAATGAAAGGTACACTTTCTGAGTCAATCGAGAAAAATGGTAAGACCATCACGCGTACATTAAATAAAGATCGTACGCACAAAAATTTAATCGGTGGTGAAACTACGCTTCACGGTCGTTCATTGATGTTGCTTCGTAATGTGGGTCATTTGATGACAAACCCTGCGATCCTTGTCGATGGCGAAGAAATTTATGAAGGTATCATGGATGCCTTGGTTACTCCGCTTCTTACGATTGCTGACATCCGTGGTGAAAACACGATTAAGAACTCGCGTAAAGGTTCAATGTATATCGTGAAGCCAAAAATGCATGGTCCTGAAGAAGTGGCATTTGCAGTTGAATTATTTGAGCGTGCTGAACAAGCGCTTGGTCTACCTGCGAAGACTTTGAAAATCGGTATCATGGACGAAGAACGTCGTACTTCTGTGAACTTGAAAAACTGTATCGCGCAAGCGAAAGATCGTACGATCTTTATTAATACAGGTTTCATGGACCGTACGGGTGATGAAATCCATACTTTCATGGAAGCAGGTCCATTCGTTCGTAAAGGCGAAGTGAAGTCTCAAATCTGGTTCCCTGCATATGAAAACCGTAACGTGATGATCGGTCTTCAAGCCGGCTTACGTGGTAAAGCGCAAATCGGTAAAGGCATGTGGCCAAAACCAGATATGTTGCTTGATATGTACAAAACTAAGATTGAGCATCCAGAAGCTGGCGCAAGCTGTGCATGGGTTCCGTCTCCATCTGGTGCTGTTATTCACGCGATTCACTACCATCAGTGCAATGTTTCTGAGCGTCAAAAAGAGTTGTTGAATACTCAACCGCTATCTTTAGATGACTTGTTAACGCCGCCTTTAGCGACAGATACAAACTGGTCTGAAGAAGAGAAAACCAAAGAACTCGAAAATAACCTTCAAGGTATCTTGGGTTATGTGGTTCGTTGGGTTGATTTGGGTGTAGGTTGTTCAAAAGTTCTAGACATCAACAACGTTGGTTTGATGGAAGACCGTGCAACTTTACGTATTTCTTCTCAACACGTTGCGAACTGGTTACGTCACGGTATCGTAACTGCTGAACAAGTTGAAGAAGTATTTAAGCGCATGGCGAAAGTTGTGGATGAGCAAAATGCCAACGATCCACTTTACACACCAATGGCACCAGGCTTTGATGGTTATGCATACAAAGCTGCTTATGACTTAGTATTCAAAGGTGGCGAGCAGCCTTCTGGTTATACAGAGCCGCTTCTTCATGCTTACCGTTTAAAATTAAAAGGTTATACAGGTGACTAATCTGTAAATCAAAAAAAGCCTCTTCGGAGGCTTTTTTTATTGTTTGAGAAATTTAGAATGTCGACATAAAAAATGAAAAGGAAACGCCATGTATATATGGAATGTAAATCGGTTGGTGGATGATATAAGACTGAATAAAGTCTCTGAAACCCATTATAAAAACTACTATATTGCCAGCTCAATATTGATTTTCTTTAGCTACTTAGCACTGACCTTAACCCCAGAATCCAAACCTACAGAAGCTTGGGCTTCGTTTGTTTTACAAGTTGGTCTGCTGATTAGCTGGGTGAATGCCATCTTTAAAGCCAATGGCGGCGAGCAAGGCCGAGATTTTTTAAAGCGCTTTATTGCATTGTATTTGCCCGTAACGATTCAGAGTTTAGTCCTCTTTATCTTGATCGCTGTTGTTGTCGAAGGGCTGTTACCCATGTTGACCCTAAACATGGAGGAGGCTGCGCTTGAGCAACTCACCACAGTTAAAGATCTAAGTTTTGAAGTCATCATTAGCTGTTATATTTATTGGCGAATCTATAAAGCGATGCGGCAGATTCATCAGCCTGTTTAAAGTATAAGGTTGTAAAAGAAATTAATTATAAAGTTTTATCCTGTTTTTCTCATAGCTTTTCAATGCTGAAGCCTTTACATTGGGATGAATGATAAAAATAGGATGGAAGCGATGTCAGCATATACCGCATTAGATTTGCAATATATTGGTGGACAGTGGCGAGCAGGGACTTCAACGCGATACATCAAAAATATAAATCCCTTTAGCCAAGCAGAGATTTTTGAATTGCAGGCAGCCAGCAGTGTCGATGTAGACAGTGCTTATAGTGCGGCAGAAGCTGCCTTTAAATCAGAAGTGACCAAGTCCATTGAAGTGCGTCAGCAAGTTATCAGCAAATTAATTCAAACCATTCAGCAACGCAGAGAAGAAATTATTCAATGGCTGATAGATGAATCTGGTAGTACACGTTTAAAAGCCAATATTGAAGTTGATGCAGCGCTCGGCATTATCCAAGAATCGTTGCGTTTTCCTGAAAAAATGCAAACTACTCAGCTAGAGAGTAAAGACCCGAGCCGCAAGAGTTTTGTACTGCGCAAACCCTTGGGTGTCATTGCGGTGATTAGCCCGTGGAATTTTCCATTTCATTTGTCGATGCGCTCTGTGGTGACTGCGATTGCCTGCGGCAATAGTGTGGTGCTGAAGCCTGCAAGCGACACGCCAGTGACAGGTGGAACGTTGCTTGGAAAATTATTTGAAGAAGCGGGTTTGCCGCATGGCGTGTTAAATGTCGTTGCAGGCAGTGGCAGTGAAATTGGCGACTACTTTGTTGAGCATCCTGTACCTAAATTGATTTCATTTACAGGTTCAACTGAAGTGGGTCAACAGGTGGGGGTGAAAGCGCTAGGAAGTTCACGGATTAAGCGTTTAGCGCTGGAACTTGGCGGTAATGCGCCTTTGGTCATTTTAGATGATGCAGATTTAAATTTAGCCGTTGAACTGACCGTGATGGGGCGTTTTTTGCATCAAGGACAAATTTGCATGAGTACCAATCGAGTGATTGTGGATGAATCCTTGCACGATGCTTATGTTGAAAAATTAATTAAACGGGTAAAAAGCATTGTGGTCGGTGATCCGAATGATGCTGAAACCCTGATAGGGCCCATTATCAATAAGTCGCAGGTCGATAAAATAAAAACCATTATTCAAAACGTCATTCAGCAAGATGCAATTTTAGCCTACGCGGGGGGTATTGAAGGTCAATTGGTTGCACCGCATATTTTCACCCATGTGGATGCACATGCTGATATTGCATTAGAAGAAAGTTTTGGGCCAATCTTGCCGATTTTAAAAGCGCGAGATGAAGCGCATGCACTAGAATTGGCAAATTCAACCCGATTTGGTTTGTCGAGTGCAGTATGTACCTCAAACCTAGCACGCGGCGGAGAGTTTGCTGCCAAACTCGATATAGGCATGACGCATATCAATGGCATCAGTGTGGCGGATCATTCAAATGCACCCTTTGGTGGTGAACGTAATTCAGGGCTTGGTCGTTTTAATGGTGAGTGGATATTTGAGGAATTCACCCGCACCCATTGGCAAACTTTCCCTGCTTAAAATACTCAAAGTGAAGTCTATTTTATCTTGTGCAATAGACTTCACTGCAGGTTCTGTTATGCAGGACATTTCTAGTTTATTTCCATGAAATATCAGGAAGTATATAGTCCCAAAAACGACTCCAACGTGTTTTGTAATACAGAAAAGAGCCAATATCTTGGCTTGAACAATTATCCTGATAGTACATTTTGTGATTCATCAACAGCATAGGTTTACGCTGCAAGGCCGTCATATACAGCTTGACCTGAACCTTGTAATTGTAGATTGAATAATTAGAAGAAATACTCTCGGTTTTCATTTTTTGGATATTGTGAATATACACATCAAACTTCAAGCCATTTTTGTAATCTGTTGCCTCATGAATTGTTCGATCTTCGATTGGAATAAGCGGATTGTTATCACTAAACGCTAAATATGCATTATGTATTTTGTTTCCTTGTTGATAATTAAACTGAAGAGCTGAATTTGCAGTAGTGAAATAGGGGAGCGCATCTTGAGGATTGATTTTAAACGTGCCTGTACAATTAGTCCTGACACGCCCTTCATCTTCGTTCACCGTAAACCAACCAAATTGATCTTCCAATTCCGTCGTATGGGCTTCATCTGCGTCAGGAAGAATCACGCCAAACTGATCTCTTTGTCTTTGCTGATTTTGCATCAAGCGATAACTATTTTGAGCACGTTTTGCAAAACGGATTTCAGGAAACATCTCTGGAGATGTAATTTTAAAGTCAGAGACATTGATTACTTCACCATCAGGCAAGATGACCAATGAAAATTGTTGTTCTTGGGTGTTGGGAAGATTTTTGACCGTAACCCAATGATGTGTACTGATCATTTGATGATTGCGAAAATGCTTATATTGAATGCGGTACTTGCCTGCCGGAATCTCAGTCTCATTGATTAGGTCTTGTTTAAATGGATATTCGTTGAGATAGAGCGCGTCGAGACTAAAAGGTAGAAATGAAACGGTATGTACAGAGACTTTTGCGGCATGTGCGGTTGGATACAGGCACATACTTAGAATTAAGACGATAAAGCGACTTCGGTCTAGATTTTTCATTTATTATAAAGATTGATTTTTTGCGGATTATGGCAAATATGTGTGCTAATTTCAAACCGATTACCTTATCGCAATTAAAGTCTCAAAACTTGCCTGAAATCAGCTTTGAATATCCTGAGGAAGTCTATCCAAATTATGATTTGCCGTTACTCTTTAAGTCTGAACAAGGGTTAGAGTGGCGAAAAGTGAATTTTGGCATGGTGCCTAAATGGGCCGCAGACAAATCAATCGCACTTAAAACCTATAATGCTCGAAATGAAACTTTGTATCAAAAGCCTACGTTTATTAATGCGATCTCAAAATGTAAGTTTGGCGTGATACCCGTGTCTGAATTTTATGAGTCAATGTATATCGATAATAAGCCGCAGCGTTGGAGTGTCAAACGCAGAGATGGAGAAGCGTTTTATATTGCTGCCTTATATGACATTTGTCGGCAAGGTGATGAGATTGTACGTTCAAGTACCATGATTACGATGGATGCTATTCAGCATGAGATGATGAAACACTTTCATGAGCCGGGCAATGTAAAGCGCTCGGTCATTGTGATTCCGCATGCGCGTTTAGAGGAATGGCTAAGTTGGAAATCACCCAACATCCAAAGTTTTGTACAAGGTTTTCCTGTTGATGAGTTTGAATGTGCGCACGCACCCAAAATAAAAATCGAAAAAATCAGTCCCCAACTGAACTTTTTCGATTGATATTTCGGTGATGCAAATGCTTATCGAGCTAAGTTTTTAAAGATATGCTTTAAGCTTTCCATGGTTTTTTCAATTTGTAGCGGTGTTAAGCCTTCAAAAGATTGCTCTAGAACGACATTCGTTAGATCGTTAATCTTCTGCGTCATTGCAGTGCCTTTATCAGTTAATACAACCCGGGTAATACGTGCATCATCTTCACAAGAATAAGTATCTACCAAGCCTTCATCTTTTAAGCGATAAACGATCTTGGTTGTGGTCGACATTTTAGATACGACCATTTCAGATAAATCCGAAACACTCGCATGAGGTTTAGACTTGAGTGCGAGCAGGATGCGACGACGTGAATTATCAACGCCATACTTTTTCAATGCATGGTCGACGTTTAAAACATATTGTGAATGCACCTGAGTAACCCAGTAGAAAGGAAAATTTTCTAAACTAAAGTCATCGGTGGATGGTAAAAATTTTGAATACTTTTTTGTCATAAAGGAGTCCCCTGAATATTTGTTTTAATTTTATTTAATGTTTTAACATTCTATTGAAAAATAGAGGGTAATAGCAAGAGTTCACAATAAAAAAATAGAAAGTAGAAGATATCTCATTTTTAGATTATCTAAATAGATTATATTGATATTCTGTCTAAATGCTTAAAAGAAATTAAAATTAAGGTCAGGTATAGAGATAGTGTAGTGAAAATAAATAATTTTTTAATTTGAATTGAATATTAATATTTTTTACCAAAAGGTAGAAATAAATAATTCATTAGATTTGTCATACAATCTATTACAAGCGTCCTTAATTACATTTAATTAAAAGTCAGGTGAATTCAAGCTTTTTTTTAAAATTGGAAGCAATATTCTCAAAAAATAGGTTTAACCATCTTGCTGTGTATTTATATCAGCTAAGTGATATATAACTCACAGTGTTTTTAACATTTTGTCATATTGTTGATGCGAAAAAATATGCTTGAATACATTACAAATGCGCAAGATTGTGCATAATGGAATGGTCTCTAGTTACACAGGTTAAATTTATGGATCCGTCGCCGTGCGTTGGTCTGCTTGAAGATATTTTCACAATCCAGAATGAGGAAGAGAGCTAATGGAATTTTTGTTAGATCCCGGAATCTGGGTTGGTTTACTTACATTAATTATTTTAGAAATTGTACTAGGTATTGATAACCTAGTCTTTATTGCCATTTTGGCAGAAAAACTCCCTCCAGAACAACGTGACAAAGCTCGTGTACTTGGTCTTTCACTCGCATTGTTAATGCGATTAGGATTGTTATTTGCAATCTCTTGGTTGGTCACATTAACAAAGCCCCTGATTACCGTTTTTGATTGGACATTCTCTGGTCGAGATCTCATATTATTGTTTGGTGGATTGTTCTTAGTCTATAAGGCGGTCACAGAGCTACATGAGAAATTAGAAGGAAAACCAGAAGTTCAAGTGACAACAAAAGTGGCATATGCCAGCTTTACAGCAGTTGTTGCGCAAATTGTTGTCTTAGATGCGGTTTTCTCTTTAGACTCTGTCATTACAGCGATCGGTATGGTCGACAACATTTATGTCATGATGGCTGCAATGATTGTGGCAATGGCAGTGATGTTACTTGCATCTAAACCGCTAACGGCTTTTGTAAACCGACATCCGACCGTCGTGATCCTATGTTTAAGCTTCTTATTGCTTATCGGGATTAGCTTGATTGCAGAAGGTTTTGGTTTCCACATTCCGAAAGGCTATATCTACTCAGGTATTGGTGTTGCGATTATCATCGAAGCCTTTAACCAGTTTAGTCAACGCAATGCTCAAAAACACGAAGCGAAAATTCCATTACGCCACCGTACTGCGGACAGTATTTTAAAGCTGATGGGTGGACGCTTAGAAGCTGATCAAGTCGGTAATCAGGCGCAAGAAACCTTTGCAGACGAAGAGCGTTACATGATTGGTGGTGTATTGACGCTTGCAGAGCGTTCAGTTGCGTCGATCATGACTCCCCGTAATCAAATTTCTTGGGTGGATTTAAATGACACACCTGAACAAATTCGTGAGCAAGTCCTTTCAGTGCCGCACAGTTTATTCCCTGTGTGTCGTGGTAGCTTGGATAAAGTGATTAGTATTGTCCGCGCGAAAGAACTTATTGATGTTCTAGACAGTGAAGATGATCTAAAAGCATTGATTAAACGTCATCGTCCAATCTTTATTTTCCAAAAGATGAAGGTGATTGATGCGATTAATACCTTGCGGACTTCTAAAGGCTCTTTGGTGCTGGTTACGGATGAGTTTGGGGCGGTACAAGGTCTGATTTCACCACTCGATGTGTTTGAAGCGATTGCTGGTGAATTCCCTGATGCAGATGAACAACTTGATTTGATTAAAATCGATGATGAACATTGGAAAGCTTCAGGCATGCTCGATCTGTATCAGTTAGAACTTGAACTGGAAATGCTGGACTTGATCGAAGAAGATGATGGTTATATCAGTGTTTCAGGTCTTATTTTAGATCAGACCCACGGCAATGTTGAAGTCGGGACTGTGGTTGATTTTAAAGGCATCCAATTTAAAGTTACGGCAATGGATGAAAACCGCATTAAAACGGTTGATATCTATTACCAAGCTTAATGCTTAAATTTTAAAAATAACTCAAAGACAGCTTTTCGAAGCTGTCTTTTTTGTATGACTAGAAAGTATAAGAAATCCTATATAACAGGGGCTGCAATTCACGATGTTAAAACGTATCATATTTACATGATGTAACAGTCAAAAAATGCTGCAACTTTTGAGCTTTTAGAGGGTTAAAGCGGTTCAAAAGTAAAAAATATTGATAGGGTTGATTTTAAAAAAGCATGAGGGTAAATAGCGATTCATTTTTAACTTGGGGTTTTAATCATCATTGATGATCTATGAATAATTTTATTTCATTTAAATACTGCTTCGGAAAACTTTATAACTAGGGACTTTGAAAAAACATCAAAGTTAATCCATTAAGAAAATGGGTGTTGGTATGGCGATCACTGAGAATATCATTGATTTTTGCAAACTCACGATTGAAGAAAAACATGAGTTGTTTCAACGGCTCTGGGAGTTTGATCAATGTATTTTCCCAACTTCTAGGATTGAGCAACTTTATCAATACATGCATGACCCAGATATTGTTGCCTTACCAATCATTCAGTATTTTGAGCAGGAAAAACTGATTGGGCAAAACATTGTGCGTATATTAAAAATTATGCATAACAATCGGCCGATTTTTATTTTTAATTCACGGGCAGGGGTATTGGTTGATTATCGTCGGAAAAACCTAACCTTAAACTCGGCGATTAAAGTGGCGATGCAGCATCAGATTCGTTTTCCAGCGATTCCAATGTGGTTTGTGGCTACATTGGCACAACCAAAGGTATATACATTATTTGCCTCGCGCTCTGTTAAGTTTTATCCAAGGCATGGTGTCCCGATGCCCACCGAGTATGTGGATGTTTTAAATAGTTATAAAATCCGTCAGCATGATGTGCAGCATCGGGCTGAGGATATTTTTGTTCATCGTTGTGATTTACCGAAGGTGACGCCTGAGCAATTGGTTCGGCTACGGAAAAAATCTGATGAACATGTTCAATTTTTTATGCAGCACGTGCCAGATTATTTTGATGGCATGGGGTTAATGTGTATTTGTAAATTAAATGTATCAACCATTTTTGAAGCAAGTATGAATCTGGCAGTTGGGCGGGCAGTTTAATGATGGACATGGATGTATTATGCGACAAATGACGATATATCGATTATTCGGTTTCGGTGCGGCAATCTTTTTAACGGCTTGTCAGCCTGCAGAGCAAAAAGTACAAGAGCAATCGCAGAAATGTGTTGCACCGGAAAAACTGGTCAAACAAATTTATGACCAAGAGTTGAAATTACATGCTTTGAGTAAAGATCAACTTGCTGCCTATTTTGAGCCATCGTTAGCAGAACGTATGCAAGCAGAAATTAACTGTAAGCAGTCGCAACAAGTGTGTAATGTGGATTTTGATATATTCACGGATAGCCAAGATATGCAGCAAAATTCGAAAAAGGGCGTACAGCCTAAACTGAGTTTTGATGAAAATAAAAACGTCGTTCGTGCTGAGTTTAAAATTGGCGATGAAGCCAAAGTATTAAATTATGAAATGAGTGATGGCGACTGTTCAAAAATCAAAAATATTGTTTATGCGGGGGACTATGACCTCGACATGATTTTGAGTAATCCAACAGAAACGATCGAAGATTCAGAAGCGTTTGATGCCAATGCTGCAAGTGACAGCACGGCACAGTAAGCTTTTGACGCGTTCTAATTATAAAAAACAGCGTGAAATCCTGAACAGCTTGAGTCTTTTACTCAAGCTGTTTTTGTTTTCTCAAGCTATCATAGCTTCATAGTGCATAAATTTGCATGTTGGCAAGTTGATTGAAATCATCTTCATTGAGATTATAAATTTCATCTAAAAATGCAACATTAAAACTGCCGACACTTGAGCTAATTTCATAGGCTTTTTGACCCGCAATCGCAAAGTGCAAATGTGCTGCGATCGTGCCAGCAGTTAGCGTTTCACTTACGGCGCAATACGCCGCTGTTAACGCACCTAAAGCGCAGCCAGAAGCCGTCACTTTGGGTTGTAAGTAAGATCCACCATTAATCTGTATCACCGCATTCATTTCTTTCGATAAGATGAAATCCGATTCGCCTGAAATTGCCACACATTCACAGTGTTCTAATAAGGGTGCAGCATTTAAGTAAATTTCTGCACTATTGAGCGTGCTATCGACACCGCGTGACTCACCTTGATTACCTGCAAGACCACTGATTTCTGATGCATTGCCACGGATTATGCTTGGCTTGTACTGGAGTAATTGGTCAACCATTTCAGATCGCCACGGCAAAACGGGGCCATAACCGACAGGGTCAAGCACCCAAGGTTTATTTAAATTTTGTGCTGTTTGTGCAGCGATTTGCATGGCCTGCATTTGTTCAGACGTTGGCGTACCTAAATTGATATTCAAGGCACTGGCAATTGAGGCAAAGCTTTCGGCTTCAAAGGGATTGTCAATCATTGCAGGAGAAGCACCCGCAGCTAAAAGGACATTGGCCACATAATTGCTCGCGACTGCATTGGTGAGGATATGCACCAAAGGTTGTTTGGATTGAAGTTCAATCCACGCATTAATAACGCTTTGCAAAAGCGGGCTATTTAAGTCAGTCAATTCACTGTTCATGGTCGTTTCAAAATTTTCAGATTGATTCATCGTTTTCTCCCTTAGCGGGTGAAGTAATGGTCTTGATGTTTACAATTACGGCAGAACAGGGTCACATAATCTGCGGCATCATAATCGACAGAGAGCTCTTGTGAACCACAGTACATGCAGCGCTTTGTGGAATAAAAATTTAATCGTGGTTCGATTTTTTTCCAAGCATGGCGTATCGGTTGCACAAAGATACTTTCATCGAGTCCTAAAAAGTTAAAGAGCAAAATTTCACTCATTTTACTAAAGGGGAGTTGTGGCGGACGAGGGAGGGTAAAGGTTTCCCATTTTTCCTGTAAGCCACGTTCACGGTATTGCTGTAAGGTCTTTTTTAACAGATTGGTATTAATGAAATTTTCATTACGCACTTGCAAGGCTTTTTGTTTATGTAGGTATTCGAGTGCTGACTGAATCATATAATAAATCTGCCCAACCGCAAGATGGTCGAGTAGGCGATAACAGAACACTTGAAAGCTTTTATTCCCTGCAATTTGAATACCCCATGTCTTACAGTAAAACTGCATAAATTGCACAATTTCTTGAAACAGTAGGAGATACAAGCACTCTTTCACTTCGTCAGCACTTTTAAAAGGAACACCCAGAGCTAAATTTTCATAAAACCAATGGCGGAGTTGCTGCGCTACGCTAAAAAGGCTGGGCTCTGAATATCCATCCAAACGGACATTGATATAATACTGTTCAGCTTGTAGCGCATCATCTTTCACAATCAAAATTTGCTCATGCACGAGATGCTTTTTGAGTGATTGTTGGAAGAAATAATTCGGGCTGATGTTATGATACTTAATAGCGTCCCAGTCGATAAATTCTTGATGTGCCGTATGTTCTTGGACATGATTATCCAATAAAGCCAGCAAAAAGAGTTTCTGTAAAAAGCTCAGTTCACTTAATTCACGCTCAACGATATCTTTATTTTTAAGTTTACGCTGTTCTTGTAAACGGGTTTCTTTCAGGAGTTTTTTTCGCGCAGCCTGACAGTTTTCACAATGACAGTTGTATTGCTGTTCTGGAAATATTTGATGATGACAGTGGCTACACTGATAAAAATTAAATTCTTGCTCATCTAATTTTTCAGCATCTACCCAATACATAGATGCACGACACAACGGGCATTGCGTACTTTCATCCATTTGTTTGCGTAGAATATTGAACATGTTGCCAGCGTTTATTGAAAGATTAAATTGATTATACACATCTCTGTTTAAAGACGGGTTTGCAATTTCAGTTGCGGCAGCTCAGCCGATATGTCGACAAATAAAAAAAGCTGCATAGTGATGATGCAACTTTTAGTCAGAATGGATTATTAATAGGCGGCTGGGCATGGGATCGATTCGTCCTCCTCTCCAAGTTGTTTGGCTTGTATTAAAGCTTGCACTTTTTTAGACGCGACTTTTTTAGTGCCTAATGCACTATATGAGTTAAGTAATGAACTGACCTCAAAGGCTTTGAGTGGGATCCCTTCGCAGGTCATAAACATTGCAATTACCTGATGATCGATATTTGCAGCATCAAGAGCTTGCAGGGTCTTCATATTTTCAATACGGATGATGTGTTCTTTAATAAACATAATGCACCTCTTTTTGTTTTAGCCTGAATATTTTGCTTTTGGCAATTAAGTAGATGCAAAACACATGCTCAAATGTTTTGAGTAGAGATTTTAAAGCAGATAAACGGCATATTGTTTTATTAAGATATTGAAAATAAATTATTAATTTAAAAGTAACAAAATAATATTGATGCGTATGGCTATGTCTAATGAATTCTCAAAATGCTTAAACTGTTGAAAAAGAAACATCTTGGTGCATCGTTTAAACAGAAGTATGCAATCAAATACAAATTAGAAGATTGATATAAATTACGTACTAAGGTGCTTTTTGGAAGGAATCACCTAAGCGATTGGATTTGAAAAGTATATTTGTATATATTGAGCTTATAATTTTTAATGATCTAGGCTTCTAGGATTGAAACCAAACGGAATCTACTGAACTTGATACACAGCATGATTCAGCTGGATTTCTAAAGGTTTTGATCTTTTTTATCCTTTCTTTGTATGGAATACATATGTCAGACGCACTTAAAAACAGCAATATCACCCGTATGCAATTATATAAGCAGCCACAGGGTACGGTTGGTGCGCTGATTATTGGGCATGATCAAACACTGGAAAAGACGATCGAGTTACTTGGCCTGGCGCAGCAACATCAAGTATCTAAAATTTATGTGGCGGGTGCGACGGAAGAAATTCAGCAATTCCTCACCTCAAAAGTCACGGCATTTCAATTTTACTTTGCAGCAGACTACGACAGTGCACTCGATTTAATTTTCGCAAATCAATAATCCTCTAAGTCTTAATCAGGAAAGTTTGAGCGCAATAATTTGAACGTACAGATGGATTAAGCACCTGTACTTTCTCTTTCTAGTATATAGGCGCTTTATTTATTTTAGGTAGATAAAAAATTTGCACATTGTTATAGCTGTACTCAACTCAGGCATTTATTTTGCTTAAACATGGCGAAAATATGTGCCAGCCTTTAAATTATTCTATAAAGATGATTGAAAACAACATGCGCTGAGCCCATATATAAATCATTGTAAATGCGAAGACAGCTTATGCATCTTGTCGTATGATCAAGTCATTCACAATGTGTTCAAAAAGCTGATGAAGCAATAACTAAGGAATAGGACGAGATATGAATATTGCGGCAAATCCAGTGGTCGAAGCAGACCAAACTGTTTATTTAAAAGATTATCAAAAACCATCATTTGTCGTAGATAGTATCGATCTAGATATTCAAGTCTTTGATGAGCATACCAATGTAAATGCAAAATTAGTGATGCAGCGTCAAACGGCAGGGGATTTGGTGTTATTGGGTCGTGATTTGGAACTCAAGTCAATTCGCTTAAATGGTCAAGTTTTGCCAGCAGATGCCTATATTGTAGATGCAGAACAACTGGTAATTTCAAATGCACCTGACCAAGCTGTCATTGAAACCGAAGTCGTGATTCATCCTGAAAGCAATACTCAACTCGAAGGTTTATACCAAGCGGCAGGCGATTTATTCGTTACTCAAAACGAGCCTGAAGGCTTCCGTAAAATTACCTATTATCCTGACCGTCCTGATGTGCTATCGGTATTTACCACACGTGTCGAAGCGGATAAAAAATTCCCTGTATTACTTGCCAATGGTAATTTGATTGAAGCGGGTGAAACCGGTGAAGGTCGTCATTATACCGTTTGGCAAGATCCAACCAAAAAACCATCGTATCTATTTGCTTGTGTGATTGGTGATTTGGCAGTACTTAAAGACACTTATGTGACGTCTGAAGGTCGTAATGTTGCTTTAGAAATCTATGCAGAAGAAAAAGACATTCCAAAATGTCATATTGCCATGGAAGCTTTAAAACATTCGATGCGTTGGGACGAAGAACATTATGGTCGTCCTTATGATTTAGACAATTATATGATCGTGGCAACCAGTGCATTTAACATGGGTGCAATGGAAAACAAAGGTTTGAATATTTTCAACACCTCTTGTGTGCTTGCTGATGAAGAATACACCACTGATGCTGCGATCATGCGCGTTCAGTCTGTGATTGCACATGAATACTTCCATAACTGGACGGGTAACCGTATTACCTGTCGTGATTGGTTCCAACTCTGCTTAAAAGAAGGTTTGACAGTATTCCGTGATCAGTCGTTCTCAGAAGATTTACAATCTGCTGCGGTACAACGGATCGATGACGTTGCTGTGTTAAAAGCTCATCAGTTCCCAGAAGATTCAGGCCCGCTTTCACATCCACCGCGTCCAGATCATTTTGTTGAAATTAATAACTTTTATACCGCAACTGTGTATGAAAAAGGTGCAGAAATTAACCGCATGATGGCGACACTCTTGGGCAAAGAAAAATTCCGTGCAGGTACTGACGAATATTTCAAACGCCACGATGGTCAAGCCGTGACTGTTGAAGATTGGGTAGCAGCACTAACAGCGGGATCAGGTGTAGATTTATCGAGTTTCTTGATTTGGTATAACCAACCGGGTACACCAAAACTTGAAGCAAAAGGTGAGTACGATGCTGCAAACCAAACCTATACTTTAAGTTTGAAACAAAGCATAAAAGCGCATCCGAAATATCCAAATTTAAAAGCTGTGCCTATTCCTGTGGCTTTGGCATTGTTTGATGCGATGAGTGGTGAACAGTTAGTTCTCAGCTCAGATGCATTGGTTGAAAATGGCATCAAAGATGGCGTGTATTTATTTGATACCGATACTGCAACCATTACATTTAGCGGTGTAAAAACCCAGCCTGTTGTGTCTTTACTGCGTAATTTCTCCGCACCTGTTAATCTTGAATTTAACTATTCAGATGAAGAGCTTGCTTTCCTGATGCAGTACGAGCCGAATGGTTTTAACCAATGGCAAGCCAGCCAAACCTTGTTAGAACGTATTTTGTTAAATGGCCATGATGCTGACATCTATGTCCAAGCTATTCAAAATACATTACCAGCATTGGTTGAGCGTGATCCATTACTTGCTTCACGTTTATTCGATGTACCGACAGAGGGTTATTTAGGTAGTCGTATTGATACCGACTACAGTCCTGCCCAAGTGCAAGAACAGCGTGAAGCACTGTTAAGTCGTGTGGCACGTGAGCTAGGTTCATTCTTTAAAGAGACTTATGCAACTTTAGACCCAGATGCGCAGCAAGAATTTTCACAAGCCATGGGTGTTCGTGCATTGAAAAACATCATGTTGAGTATGATGGCACGTCAAGGCGATGCATCCGTATTTGAATTGGCCTATGAACAATTCAGCTCTACAGGCAATATGTCTGAACGTCTTGGTGCTTTAAAAGTATTGGTTTGGAATGATGCACCACAAGCACAGCAAGCTTTAGAAGCCTTCTACACACGCTTTAAGAATGAAGCTTTGTCGATGGACCAATGGTTTATGTTGCAAGCGGCACATCCGAAAGCAACTGCGGAAACCATTAAGGCACTGACTGCTCATCCTGACTATGACTTGAAAGTACCGAACCGTATTCGTGCGGTTACTGGTGGCTTAAATAGCAATCCTGTCAACACTTGGAGCTTTGGTGTGCAGCATATTGTTGAATTAGCAAAATTCCTCGATGAGAAAAATCCAATTGTCGGTTCACGGTTACTGCAAATTTTGTCCCGTTGGTACACGTTGGCAGAGCCGCAGCGTAGTGAAGTTAAAGCCGAACTTGAAGCGCTTAAACCTGTCGTGAAATCGAAGAATGTATCAGAAACCTTAAATAGCATGTTAAGTGTTTAATCATTCAACCTCTCTGTACGATTGATTTGAGTTAAATCAGTCGTACTGAAATGAGCCTGTTGCCATGGCTATGGCAGCAGGCTTTTTTTATATCCAGTCTTTTTATCCAATCTTTAGTTAGAATTGAAAATCAATCATGTTTAGATGACTGAAACTCAAAAAATTTCTCTGAGCATTTATTTAAATTACATAATAATTGCAACATAAATCACATAATGGCGTTACAATAAAATAGGTCTAACACATGAATGACTGTATGCGGTAAGGCATCCAAGTTTATGAATGTTTAGATTTTTTATCTATTTTATTATGTGGGATTTTTGAGGCGG
The DNA here is from genome assembly GCF_013417465.1 of Acinetobacter sp. YH12251. Taxonomy (NCBI): domain Bacteria; kingdom Pseudomonadati; phylum Pseudomonadota; class Gammaproteobacteria; order Moraxellales; family Moraxellaceae; genus Acinetobacter; species Acinetobacter sp. YH12251. The sequence continues at coordinate 189,499 of NZ_VPDZ01000006.1, forward strand.
GTCATGTTAGTTAAGGTTGATGAAGGTTTTTATTTAAACTCACATCATATTATTGCAATTCGGATTAATAGAGATTTGCTTGATACCTTTGTTGTTTCGGTAGAATACACACCCAACAGTGTGCAAAACACAGGTGTATTTGAAAAGAAATTCAATGCGCGCCGAGATGCAGAACAATACCTACAGACTCTGAATCAAATCATTGGTAAATCGTAAAGGCTCAAATGCATATCGTGGATATTGTCTAGATTGAAAGCGATATGATATGAATTACACTCAGATTGATATCTAGCAAAAGGGATGGAGCGCATCCCTTTTTTTGTGCTTATCTGAGCGAAATTGATGGGAAGTATTGAAAATAAATCATTCTATCAATACGACTCGATTTGCACGTCGGATATTTTCCTGACATGCTGTAGCCATCCAAAATGAGTTAAAATTATATGCGAATCAGTATTGTGGGTGCAGGTCGTGTTGCACATCATTTGCTCAATGTGCTTCATCCACAACATCACATTGTGCAAGTTTTTGCGCGAAATCTTGATAATGCAGAAAAACTTGCAGCAACTGTAGGTGCAGAAGCCATTCATTCCCCAACTGAGTTGAATGCTGAGATTGATCTTTTGATTATTGCAGTGAGCGACCAGTCGATTGCAACCGTTATTCAGCAAGTCAAAGCCTATCTGTCACAGGTTTTGATTGTGCATACGTCTGGTAGCACCAATATCACGGTACTGACCCAACAGCATTCACGAGCAGGGGTGTTTTATCCTTTACAAACCTTTAGTTTAGATCGAGATGTGGATTGGACCTCGACACCGATCTTTGTAGAAGCGGCCGACTCTGCAGATTTGACTACACTTACAGATTTAGCAAACAGCATTAGCCAAAGGGTTTATCAATATGATTCGGCACAGCGCTTGAGTCTGCATCTTGCTGCGGTGTTTGCCTGTAATTTTAGTAATTATTGTTATGACATGGCAAAGCAGATTGTCGATGCAAAACACGTCGATTTTAGCTTGCTTTATCCTTTGATTTTAGAGACAGCCAATAAAGCTACTCAGGCTGAACCACGTAACATGCAAACAGGCCCTGCAATGCGTGGGGATCAAAATATCATGCAGATGCATGCCAATATGCTTGAGCAAGCTGATCAAGTCGATCTGAAAGCGGTCTATGAAATGTTGAGTCAGCAGATTCTTGGGCATCATCAGAAATAAACAATCCATATAGAATAATGAATATTTATTAGCTTAGACATACATGTCAAACAGGATGTTACATGGCAAAAGATTTTAATAGCCCACAAGTGGTCGAAAGTTATGATGCACATATACGAAAATTAATTCCCGGCTATGAACTTGTCCATCAACAAATTCAGGCGGTGTTGAATTGCCATGTCGCTGAAGGTGCCCATGTACTGATCATTGGATGTGGGACGGGCTATGAATTGGGTTATCTCATGGCCTTGAATCCAACATGGTCATTTACCGTTACAGAATTGTCTGAAAATATGCTGAATCAAACACGGCAACGCGTTGAAGCCGCTGGACAGTTGCATCGCGTCAATTTTGTTTTGGGCAGTCATACTGCTTTTGAGGAAGTAAGTTGTTTTGATGCGGTGCTGAGTATCTTGGTGACGCATTTCATTGCGTTGTCAGAGAAAACGAATTTTTTAGCAAAAGCATTTGAACTGCTTAAACCGCAGGGCATTTTTTTAAGTTTTGACTTGATGCAAACTCATTCGAATTTTGAGCAGCGTGTCCTGCCTGAATTTTGCCAAATGCAAGGTTTATCTGCTGCGCAAGCGACAAAAATGATGCAGCGTTTAGAAGATGATTTTGAACTGATTAGCCAGCAGCACTATCAAAGCTTACTGACGGAAATAGGCTTTGATCAAATTTATTGTTTCAGTCAAATCTTTAGCTATGCGGCTTACTGTGCTTTTAAATATCGATAAATTAAAAAAATAATAGAGTCCAAGATTGGGCGTATTAAGTTCATTGATTATTTTGACAGATATTATTGCTACCTTGCATGAGTGATGCTTGCCTCAAAATTTCGATCATTAGTTTCATTCTTCTTGCACAGTAGCACGCTTACAATTTTAAAAAAGAAACTTTTCAGTCAGCGTTAAATCCCTTATTGTGCATTTATAAAAAGAATCAATTGGATGAAAATAATGTCAAAAATGGAATTTGATTACCTTGTGATTGGTGGTGGAAGTGCGGGGTGCGTACTGGCTGCACGCCTCAGTGAAGATCCACATATATCTGTGTGCTTATTAGAAGCAGGTGGGTAAGGTGATCAGTGGACGGTCAATATTCCAGCTGCATGCGTGGTGAGCTTGCCGACCAAGATCAATAATTGGGGCTTTGAAACTGTGCCTCAAGCGGGCTTGAATGGTCGTAAAGGCTATCAACCACGTGGAAAATGCCTGGGTGGTTCATCCAGTATTAATGCCATGATTTATATTCGTGGACATAAAAATGACTATGATCAATGGGCGGCACAGGGAAATACTGGCTGGTCATACGACGAGGTCTTGCCATATTTTATTCGCTCGGAAAATAACAACCGAATACAGAATGAATTTCACGGTAATGACGGCCCTCTTTCCGTCACAGATGTACAAAGCGATAATATTTTCCATCAACGCTATACCGAAGCGGCTCGTGCACAAGGTCATAAAGTCCTTGATGATTTTAATGGCGCAGAACAAGAAGGCTTAGGGATTTATCAGGTAACACATATCAATGGAGAGCGTTGTAGTGTGGCGCGTGCTTATTTGTTTCCGCATTTAAACCGACCATATTTAACTGTATAGACCAAAGCCACAACACATAAAATCATTATAGAAGATAAAGTGGCCACAGGTGTTGAAGTCCAACATGCAGGGCAAATGAAACACCTAAAAGCAAGACGAGAGGTCTTGCTCAGTGCCGGTGCAATGCAATCACCGCAGATTTTAATGTTGTCTGGAGTAGGCGATCAGGCCGAACTCCAAGCGCATGGTATTGAAGTGAAACATCATTTACCGGGTGTAGGAAAGAACTTTCACGACCATCCCGATTTCATTTTTGGTTATAAAGTCAAAGAATACCAAGGCACATTTGGCGTGTCTTTACCCGGCTCAATTGATATGTTCAAGCAGTTCAGTCGCTATCGTAAGGAACGACGGGGTATGATTGCTTCAAATTTTGCAGAATGCGGTGGTTTTCTAAAGTCTTCACCCGATTTAGCGATACCAAATTTGCAATTACACTTTGTCGTGGCTTTAGTAGATGATCATGCACGGAAATTTCATGCAAGCCATGGTTTATCGTGTCATGTGTGTCTGCTCAATCCAAGAAGTCGCGGCACGATCAAACTAAGTGGTTCCAGTATCAATGATCCATTATTGATTGATCCAAACTTTTTAGAGGATGAACAGGATTTAGAAGATTTGGTACAAGGTTTTAAGTTGACGCAGCAATTGATGATGTCGCCGTCTTTATCGAGTCATTATCAGCAAGATTTATTTACCTCACAGGTCAAAACAGATGATGATATACGTGCAATCTTACGTCAGCGTGTGGATACGGTTTATCACCCTGTCGGTAGTTGTAAGATGGGCGTAGATGAGATGTCTGTGATTGACCCTGAATTGAAAGTCTACGGCATTCAAAACCTTCGTGTCGTCGATGCATCTATCATGCCTTCTGTGGTGAATGGCAATATCAATGCACCGACAGTGATGATTGCTGAAAAAGCCATGGATATGATTCGACAAAGTCAGCTCCAATCACAAGTAGCTTAGATGTAAGCCGTTTTTATATGATTTGATACAACAAAGATAAATCTAAAAATACGACAGCAATAAAAAACCACCGCTAACGGTGGTTTTTTGCTTTATTCCAAAGTTAGTTTACTTTTTTGAAGATGAAGTCATTAATTTTATGGCCTGCTTCAATTCCGCGACGTTCAAACTTAGTTTGCGGACGCCAGTCTGGACGAGGGTAGCTATTGCCTTTACCTGCAAGGTTTTCAAGACGTGGACGTTCTTCAAGTACTTCGATCATCCATTCAGCATACGGTTCCCAGTCAGTCGCTGAGTGGAATGTACCGCCGATTTCTAATTTTTCTTCAACCAATGGCATACGGTCATGAGATACAAAACGACGTTTGAAATGACGTTTCTTCTGCCATGGATCTGGGAAGTATAATTGCACAGTGTTAATACTGTTATCTGGCATTTCACGTAGCACTTGGATGGCATCAGCATCTAATACTCGAAGGTTAGTTAACCCTGCAAGACCTGCTTCATACACACATTGAGCGATACCCGGAACATGTACTTCAATGCCGACAAAGTTACGTTCTGGGTTTGCTTTTGCCATCAGTACCAAAGAGCGACCCATACCAAAACCGATCTCAACAGTTAATGGACGTTCAGGGTGTTCAAAATGCTGACGCAAATCCCCAACAGGATATTCCAAAATTAGATGACCATATTGTTCCAGCGCAGTACGTTGCGAAGTATTAAGTGGCGCAGAGCGGCGCATAAACGTCACGATTTCACGGTGTTCGTTTAGGTTATCCAGATCTACTGCGTGCTGGTCTAATTGATCGTTCGACATAACTTTGGCAAATGTAAAAAATTCGAATGCGGTATTTTAAGTCCTGAGATGCACAAGTCAAATTTTTTACCGTGAATATATCCTCTTTTTGCTCAATCTCACCGACGGAAGCCGTGCCGAGGATTTGCAATGTACAGTGAATTACTCAGCTCAAAAGCGATGAAATAACATTAAGCTAGGCGATTTTATCGTCAAGATTTTCACTATCTGTATCATCATGTTTAAACGGTAAAATGGCCTCAAGAACGGTACAACCCGGCTGTGACTGTATTTTAAATTCACCACCGATACGATGGATTCGTGTTTGCATACTATGTAGACCAACATGTAGACCTTGTTCAACTTCGTCAGGGTTGAAGCCGATACCATTATCTTCAATACGTAATATCAGTTGAGTCTCTGTTTCGAACAAACTGACTTGAACTTTGCTAGCCCGACTATGCTTTAAAATGTTGGTCAGGGTTTCTTCTGCGACACGAGTCAAATTGAGACATTGGGTCGCAGAAGGTGAGTGAATCCATTCGGCAGCAATTTTCCAGCTCGAGCTCATGTCTAATTCTTCAAAGAGCTGTACAAAGCGATGGCGAATCGGTGCCGCCCATTCGATCGGGGTGTCTGGAACTTTCGTTCCTATACTCGAACCTGAATCGATGACTTGTCTTAAATCATTTCGGAACAGTTTAAGCATCGACATGATTTGTGGTTTTTCAATTTTGTCATTTTGTTCTAACAGTAAAATTGAACGAACAATTGATCCGCCTAAACCATCATGTAAGTCATGAGATAAATGAATTCGTTCTTGAAGTCGTGCATTTTCAAGCGCGAGTTGATGTTGTTGACCAAGTGACGTAGCCAGTTTCAGTTCAGCTCGTTGTACATTTTCAGTTAAGGTCTTATTAAAACGTTCAATTTGACGGGTGTGTCGAGCTAAACGCAAAGCCAGTACGCCGCCCAAGATGAGGGTGGTCACTGGCCCGGTATAGGGCGAGAGCGCATGACCTTCCATGGTCATCATAAAGTGCGCATCATGTACCGCAATCGGTAAATAAATCAGATAAAGCGTTGCAAGCAAATAGGTTTCAACCATTTTGGCTTTATACGCCAAGTACGGGTAGCTAATACATTTGGCCACAAAGACCAAAACAAAGAAGCTGAAACAAATTTGGATGACGGTCTTTAAATAAGCCTCTGGTGCAAAACCTATACAGAGAGCGGCGATGGTGGCAAGACTTAATAATAGTTTCTGAATTTTTGGAAATGGGTGGTTTGCAAAATACCATGCACCAATACAGCCAAAAACCGTATAAAAGCAGAAAATGATATTTTGCATACGGTCGATCTGTACGGTGGTTAGAAATGCAATTGGCCCATTAAAAATAATACACAGGCTATAAAATACCCAAGCCATGCCTGTGATGGTTAACCATAAGTAAGCTCTTTCATTACGATTGGCGAGCCATGCTAAAAAAAAGAACACAGCCACGACGAAATTAATCATCGTATTGAGTTCGACTAATTGTCGTTGTTCGAGTAACCAAATTTTAAAGGTATCATAGACTTGCTGGTATTCCCCAATTTGAACTGAGCTTAGTCCTGATTTTTGGGTCACTGAACCATACACTTGCACCCAAATGGTATTAACACCTTGCTTTAAACTCGAGCTAGGCAAGTTCAAAATTCTTGGTTGATGTTGGCTTCGTGAAAAATGTTCTGCTGAAATGTAATCTTGCCAAAGTAGGGCATCGTTGATATAAACCCGACCACTTTGGGTGATGCCTTGTATAGCGATAGCAATGGGTTGATTTAACTGATGGAGGTCACAGTTCAACTTAAATTGGATTTTGTACCAAGCGATACCATGATAATCCGGCCAACGTTTATTCCAAGTGTCTGGAAGCTTTTGCAGATTTTGCCAACCTGTACGTGGGCGCTCTTGCTCGACAGCGCTTTTAGCTGTGGCAATATGGGTAATTTCAACAGGACAATGACTGCTTGAGATCTGAGGGGTGGCATTGGCAAAAGTGGGTATAGCAATACAACATAGCAGGCAAAATAGACTCGCTAAGACCAGCAGCCGATTTGCTTGAATGCAGTGTCGTGACCAAAACCATACCATCAAAATTCCCCCAATTTTGTGTATCCACAATTTAAAAAAATAAATAGAAAGTCACATCAAATCTTTGTTTTATTTTTGATAGTTATAATTTTATGAGATGAATTATACAGTTAAATCGAATGAATGGTGAATTTTTCGCTTTTTTATAGGCTTAGTATTTTATGTAATGTCATTACAAATGAGACTTTGATTATTGAAACCCTTTGCTATATATATCCTGCTTAGGGTCCCAATAGGTCGCGCTTTATTGAAAATTGATTTGATTCAAAGTGAATATTTCAAAAATCCATTAGTCACTGACACGGTCAAGTAAAGTGCTACTTGCTTCATTTAAGCCAAAAACCTCTACTTGAATCTGTTGTGATTCAAATTTTTGTACGACATTCTTCAAAATATTAACGGAAGTAATATCCCAAATATGTGCATGACTCAGATCAATTCGCACATGACTAACCCTCTCCTGAAAATCAAAAAATTGATAAAAACTCTCAGAGCTACTAAAGAAAATTTGCCCATAGACCGTGTAACTACGGACTTTGTCTTTAAGTTCTGATGTGACTTTTACCGAACTTTCTAGTTGATTGATAATAAACAACGCAGAGAGGAGCACACCAACCAATACGCCAAGCGCCAAGTTATGTGTTGCAAGCACCACGATCACCACAGCAATCATCACGACATTAAAAGACATTGGATGCTTTGAAAATTGCTTGACGGAATTCCACTGGAAAGTAGTGAATGACACCATGACCATAATCGCGACTAAGGCCGCCATTGGGACATAAGCCAACCAGTCTTTTAAGAACACCACCAAACACAACAAAAATACACCTGCAACCAAAGTGGAAAGGCGAGTTCGCGCGCCAGAACTAACATTAATAATCGACTGCCCAATCATGGCACATCCAGCCATGCCGCCCATAAAGCCACTGACTATATTGGCAATCCCTTGACCACGACATTCCTGATGACGATCACCTTCAGTTCCAGTGACTTCATTGATCACTGTCGTGGTCATCATGGTTTCTAATAGGCCAACTGTTGCTAGGGTAATGGAATAGGGAAAAATAATCGTGAGGGTTTCAAGATTAAAAGGAATTTCAGGAATCAAGAAAATAGGTAAAGTCTCTGGAAACTTACCCAAATCACTCACAGTACGCAGGTCAGCACCTAAAAATAATGCCAAACCACTGAGGACAATAATGCAAATCAGCGGTGATGGAATGGCTTTGCCAATTTTAGGTAGATATGGAAAAAGATAAATAATCGCAAGCCCTAAAAGCATAAAGACATAGCCCAAACTATCCATCTTTGACATTTCAGGTAGCTGTGCGAAAAAAATCAAAATCGCGAGTGCATTTAAAAAACCATACACCACTGACTGCGAGACGAAGCGCATAAGTTTTGCGACTTTAAAATAGCCAGCAATGATCTGAATCACACCAGTCAAAACCGTGGCAGCCAAAAGGTATTGCAAACCATGATCTTTGACCAAAGTGATCATAAGTAAGGCCATCGCACCCGTAGCAGCTGAAATCATTGCTGTACGACCACCAAAAAAGGCAATGGTGACGGCAATACAAAACGAAGCGTACAAACCAACCTGAGGGTCAACCCCAGCAATAGCTGAAAAGGCGATGGATTCTGGAATCAACGCAAGTCCAACCACCAAGCCAGCGAGTACATCAGTACGAATATTGGAAAACCATTGTTCTTTTTTAAGTTGTAACACGGTAACTTTTCATCAAATCTTAAACGCGGCTATGTTAAAACAACTGAGTATAAAAATGCATAACACAGTGACTTGAAATCTTCTTAAATATGGATAATAGTCAATGAGTATATGTGTTTCAGCATTTACGCTTTTTTGCAATTTACAGGTTTGATCACTTGAAAGTTTGACAGAAGAGATTTAAAACATTGAATAGTACATAACAAGGATCAGATATGAAGCTTTATTATTCTCCAGGTGCATGTTCATTAGCATCACATATAATTTTAAATGAAATTAATGTCGATTTTGATTTGGTCCGTGTTGACCTAAAAAACCATAAAACAGAAAAAGGGGTAGATTATTACGAGATCAACCCAAAAGGTTATGTACCTGCATTAGAAATTAACCCAGGTTTGATCCTGACCGAGAATGTGGCCATTTTACCGTTCCTTGCACAGCATGATCCAAAACAAGACTTAATTCCGCCATCAGGTTTAGGTCGTGCCAAAGTTTTAGAATGGCTTGGCTATTTGAACTCAGAATTACATGATGCCTATGCCGTATTCTTTGGTGCACCATTAGATGCAGACGCTAAAGAAAAAGCTTATGCAGAAATTGATCGTTTATTGACATACATCGATAAAGCGATTGGTGAATCGGATAACGACTATTTGGTCGATGATAACTTTGGCCCAGCAGATGCTTATCTCTTTGTACTGACAAATTGGTCAAATGGCATCGGTCATGATTTAACGCCATATAAAAATATCATTGCATTACGCAACAAAGTTGCAGAGCGCCAATCAGTTCAAATTGCGATGCGAGATGAAGGTTTAATTCCTTAAGTTGTGTATTCAAATTGAATTAAAAAAGACCGCCGAAATTGGCGGTTTTTTTATTGCTAGATTGGCATTGCTCAGGTTTAACTTAGTACTCGAACTGCGTATAGAAATCATCAAAGTTAATATTTTTAAGCGTCAGCTGTTGTGGTGCTTTGAAGGTTGACCATTTGGTCTGAGTTTTGGCATCTTCAAACATATTGCCGCCTACAATTTCCTTACGTTTTAAGGTCGAAAAATTATAGCTTTTCGATGTTTTTTCACCAGAAGCGCGGTGAAAGCTATTGTAGTCAAAACCAATCAGGTCAAAGCGTTGATTTTGCCAACGGAAGGTATAACTATGTCGGGGCCATTCCCAGCCACCACAAGCCATAAAATAACTAAAATGAACGAGTAAATTGCCTTTACTGATTTGGATGTCTTCTGCTTCAGCAAGTGGATCAAGTAAGCATGAATTGGGCTGCTGAGCGACTGGGATACTGTTGTTTTCTACGATACGTTGATATCCCTTTGCGGTTTTAAAAAATACGATGAGTTGTCGTGGATGGTTATGAACGACTTTGCCATCGTCATCATAGGTCACCACATCGACTTTTTGTTTTTCCACGATCATCGCAATATCTGGCATTTGATCTTTGTTTAGGTCGCCAGTCGTAGCCATCAAAATGTCCCAACCTTGAGGCGCGAGTGATTTGGCTGTGCTGGGCACTTGGGCAGACAGCCAACTAGATGCGACACAAAGACTCAAAGTACAAAATATATGGGATATTTTCATTGTTATCAGGTTTTCAAAATCAAAAAAAGGACTCAATAGAGTCCTCTTTTATACCGTGAATGAGTTCTTATTTAAAGAAGTATCCAGTTTCAGGTGAACTGGCATTTGCCATGCGTTTACGCGGCATACGTCCTGCTAGGAATGCTTCACGTCCTGCTTCAACTGCTTTTTTCATCGCTGAAGCCATCAGAACAGGGTTTTGTGCAGCTGCAATTGCTGTATTCATTAATACGCCATCACAGCCCAATTCCATCGCTATCGCTGCATCACTTGCTGTACCTACACCCGCATCGACCAAGACAGGCACTTTGGCATTGTCTTTAATGATCGAAATAGTATGTGGGTTGAGAATGCCTAAACCTGAGCCAATGAGACTACCTAAAGGCATAATCGCTACACAGCCCATGCTTTCCAGTTCTTGTGCCACAATCGGGTCATCTGAGGTATAAACCATGATTTCAAAGCCATCGTCAATCAATGTACGTGCAGCTTTTAAAGTCTCGGTAATATTTGGATATAGGGTTTTCTCATCGCCTAAAACCTCAAGTTTAACCAGATTGTGACCATCTAAGAGTTCACGCGCCAACATACAAGTACGAACCGCGCTGTTCGCATCGAAACAACCGGCTGTATTTGGCAAAATCGTATATTTCTCAGGTGGAACTACAGAAAGCAAGTTCGGCTGGTCTGGATGTTGACCAATATTCACACGGCGAATGGCAACGGTCACAATTTCAGCACCACTGGCTTGAATGGCCTGGTCAGTTTCCGTTAAGTCCTTGTACTTACCTGTACCAACTAAAAGTCGTGAATTAAATGTACGTGAACCAATGATTAGGGGTGTATCTTCCATGGGAGCTCCATTTTAGCCGCCACCTACGGCATGAATAATTTCAATATGATCTTGCTCTGCAATTGGGGTTTGTTCCAATTTACTTTTCGAGATGATCATTTCATTTTTTTCAACAGCGAAGCGTTTGCCTTCCAGTTGTAATTGTTGAACCAATTGCAAGAGGTTGACACATTCGGTTTGTGTAGCTTCGCCGTTTAAATAGATTTGCATTTGTGGATTCCGTTCTTGCTGCCTTACCTATTGAATAAGGCCAAAATCTGTGGTTAATTATTTTGCGTATTTAAATGCATTCCAGGCCAATATGAGCCATCCAGCAATCATCAACGCTCCACCAATTGGGGTAATGGCACCGAGACTGCGTGGTAAACCTAGAGCCATCACATATAAAGAACCACAGAAGAAGAAAATACCAATTTGTATAAGTAGGAAACTGGCTTTTATTGGAAGTTGGGGAATGACTTTGGATAAGATCGCGAGGGCAAGTAAGCCCAGTGCATGATAAAAGAAATAGTCCGTTGCAGTTTGCCACCAAGCCAATTGGGCTTCAGTCGCGCGAGCTTTTAATCCGTGTGCACCAAAGGCACCAAGCATTACAGCAAAAGCTAAGTTAAGTGCGGAAATGGCAATCCACATGTGCATTCACCTTAACAAAATTTGCGCATAACCATAGCATATTTAGCACGCAGGGTTAAAGCAAAAATGCCCAAAGTTTTTGTGTTGTAGCTTGTCATTCAATACTATTCAGACATAAAAAAGAGCATCGAAATGCTCTTTTTAAGAATGACTGGAAAAGCCTTCAACTTAGTTTGAGGACATTGCGACTTTAATTTTTTCCATCGCATTTTTTTCCAACTGACGAATACGTTCAGCAGATACATTATATTCCGCCGCCAATTCATGCAGCGTCGACTTTTCGTCATCTAACCAGCGACGTTGTAAGATGTTACGTGAACGGTCATCCAACTGATCCATGGCTTCATGTAAAGCTGAAGTGCTTTGTTCTTCGTAATCTTCATCTTCCGCTAAACGCGCAGGGTCGTAACGGTTATCTTCGAGATAAAGGGCAGGAGCGACATGGGTCGAACCTTCATCGTCGTCATCACCTTGAGCTTCAAAGGCAGCATCATAAGCGGTTAAACGGCCTTCCATTTCCAAGACTTGTTCAGGTGTTACATTTAAGTCATTGGCAATCGACTGTGCTTCAGCCAAAGTTAATTTTTTAGATGACTTTTTTAAGCTACGTAAATTAAAGAATAATTTACGCTGCGCTTTAGTGGTCGCAATTTTGACAATACGCCAGTTACGAATCACATATTCATGAATTTCTGCTTTAATCCAATGCACAGCAAAAGATACGAGACGTACGCCCATGTTTGGGTCAAAACGTTTTACCGCTTTCATTAGGCCCAAGTTACCTTCTTGAATCAGGTCACCTTGTGGCAAGCCGTAGCCTGCATAGCTACGTGCGATATGTACAACAAAACGAAGATGTGACATCACAAGCATTTTAGCTGCGTCTAAATCTTGGTCATAATAATAACGTTCGGCCAGCTCTTTTTCTTGTTCGGCCGATAAAATTGGAATCTGATTAACAGTACTAATATAAGCACCAAGATTCACCCCAGGTGCCGATAATGACAGGGGCATCAATTGATTGCTGCTGTCACTCATGTTTTCTCCTTGAGAATTAAAATGGGTAAGCCCAATAACTAAGATTCATCTTAATCCAATATTTCCGTAAATTATGGAAAATTGGGTATAGAAATGTAAACTTTTATTCAATTATGAAGCAATTTAGTTTAACTGAATCTTTTTAAGATTCAATCAAGTAATGAAACTCAGAATCGGAAATTTTGCGCATTTCACAGTTTAACTGATGTATTTGACAGTATCGTGATACATCTTGTTGGCTGTGCGGATCGGATGACTTTAACAATAAAGATTGGTCTGGACTTTTCTTTAAAGCTTTTTTGAGCATCAATAGTGGCATCGGGCAGGGTTTACCCATTGCATCTACAGTTAAAAGCGAATTTTGGCTGTCACTCACGAAGCAGATCCAACATGTTTACATTTCAATGGAAATATTAGCAAATACAGTGCCAAATCCCAATCTAAAATAGGTAAAAATCCTTTGTGATTTATAACTCAAACGATGTGAAAAAATAAGAATATTCAAAAGGAAAATAGATCAAAAAAATCTATTAATTGCGGTAAACCCGTGTTAAGCTCGTTGCGTTGTTAAGATTTTTGTTGGCTGTGAAGCCTCTTAACTCTTGATATATTTGGATGTAACCGGGATTTTGTTGATAGTTTTACAGAATGATTACAAGCTTAGAAATAAAAATATTTTTTTTAACCTTGTTTGGTCTGCTGTTTGCAACACCGGGTGGTCCTTCTTTTTTAAATACGATAAGGATTAACTTATGACAGCTCGTGAACAAGGCGTTGTTAAATGGTTCAACGACACTAAAGGCTTCGGCTTTATTCAACGTAACGGCGGCGACGACGTATTCGTTCATTTCCGCGCAATTATGGGCGAAGGCCACCGTTCACTTCGTGACGGTCAACGCGTAGAATTCAGCGTTGTTAAAGGTCAAAAAGGCTTCCAAGCTGAAGAAGTACAACCTTTAGACTAATCGTCTGAATGTACTCAAAAACGCTCCAATGTAAATTGGGGCGTTTTTTGTTTATAATGCTTCAGCAATTTTGTGATTATTCAATTAGGGCACATCTATATGTCATCAGGTTTTGAAACCTTAAATTTACATCCGAACCTTAAAAAAGCCATTGATGCTTTAGGTTTTAAGGATATGACGCCTATTCAGCAAAAGGTTTTAAAATTTACATTGGCTGGACATGACGCTATTGGTCGTGCTCAAACTGGTACTGGTAAGACTGCGGCTTTCTTGGTCAGTGTGATCAATGACTTGTTGAATAATCCAATTAAGGAACAGCGTTATCGTGGTGAACCGCGTGCATTGATTCTTGCACCAACGCGCGAACTTGCTTTGCAAATTGAAAGTGATGCAAAAGAATTAGTGAAATACACTGATCTCAATGTCATGACTTTGCTCGGTGGGGTAGATTTTGATAAGCAAAAAAATCTATTAAATCGTAATTTTGTCGACATTATGGTGGCGACACCGGGTCGCTTAATTGACTTTGTTGAACAAAAAGAAGTTTGGCTCGATCAAATAGAATTTTTAGTGATTGATGAAGCTGACCGTTTATTAGATATGGGCTTTATCCCATCTGTAAAACGTATCGTGCGCTTTTCACCACGTAAAGAACAACGACAAACTTTGATGTTCTCTGCAACATTTAGTTATGACGTTTTAAATTTGGCACAGCAATGGTTGTTTGAACCAGTAACTGTTGAAATTGAACCTGAGAAAAAAACTAATGCAGATGTAGAGCAACGTGTCTACATGGTGGCGAAGTCTGATAAATATAAATTGTTGGAAGACATCTTACGTGATGAACCAATTGAAAAGGTCATGATCTTTGCCAACCGTCGTGATCAAGTGCGTAAACTTTATGATCACCTCAAAAAAGATGGTTATAAAGTGGTGATGTTGTCAGGTGAAATCGCTCAAGATAAACGTTTGAAAATGCTTGATCAGTTCAAAAATGGTCAACATAACATCATGATTGCAACAGACGTTGCGGGTCGTGGTATCCATGTCGATGGTGTTTCTCATGTAGTGAACTTCACACTTCCTGAACAGTCTGATGATTATGTACACCGTATCGGTCGTACAGGTCGTGCAGGTACTCGTGGTGTGAGTATTAGTTTCTTGTCTGAAGATGATGCTTTTTCACTGCCTGAAATTGAAAAAGCCATTGGTCAAAAATTACCTTTAACCCGTTTAGACGGTTATTGCTAATTTTGCTTCTAAAAAGCCTGCAGATTTGCAGGCTTTTTTATTTCATGTCGACTATTTCATTTTGAGTTAATGGCAAAACGAAATCACAGACTAACGTTTTAGTTTGCACGGCAACTAAAGGTTAGTACGGTTTGGTAATCATCATCTTTGCTGATGCTGCCGCTATTTCCTGTAATGGTACCAAGTACGCCAGCCGCCGCCTGAATCATTTGACCTGTCTTTTCATCGACCACGCCTTTTAAAACACCGTTGTATTCTTGCTTTTCATCCACGACGACAGGGGTCGCATTTTTACCACAGGTACTATTTGCTGCTGCAATTGCATTATTTTTTGCCGCTAAACTAGTTTTACCTACGGCAGTCACTTCATATTGATTATTTGGTTTTTGAATCGCTAAAGATTTTGTTGGCGTAGATGTACATGCAGCTAAAAGCACAGTTGCGCTTAGCGTGCTAACAATGGCAACAGTTTTGTTGAATTTTTTCATGCGGTGCCCCGAGTTAGAAACAATTTGATTTATTTGAACATAAAATTTCTTATAGAACAGGGAACTGCTGTACAAGTTATGCGGTTTTTTTATAGTAAATCTGTGAATAAAGCTGACTTAACAAATAAGCACCGAGTCTGATGTAAACATTCTAGAGTAAGTTATTGAGAATATGCTAATCTTGAGCAAACGTTTTAAAGTACAGTGTATAGATGTCAATTCTAAAATCAGCAGTTGATACAGTTCATCAAAATATTCATCAGCGTCAGTCGATTGGTCATTTAATTGAACCTGCGCCGAATGCTGAGCAATTGGAAAATGCGTTTCAAGCCGCTTTAACGGCGCCAGATCATCATCGTCTTAAGCCTACGCGTTTCGTGATTATTTCTGAAACTGAACGTGAAGCATTTGGTGAGTTGCTTTCACATGCTTTAGCCGATACTGGACAAACAGAAGAAGCGCAGTTGGAACGTGTGAAACACCATCCATTTCGTGCGCCACTATTGGTTTTGGCTTTAACTCAATTACAAGATCATCCCAAAGTTCCGCATTTCGAACAAATTTTAAGTTCAGGCGCAGCAGTACAAAACTTTTTGCTCTCTTTACAAGCACAGGGCTTTTCAACCATGTGGCGTAGTGGGGCGGTGGTTGAATCTAAATTGTTTAAACAAGCCTTAGGCTTAACGGAAAACGATTTGATTTCAGGCATTATTTATATCGGTACAGCTGTGAAAGCAATTCCACCTCGTGCTGAAATACAGTCTGCTGACTTTGTAAGCCATTGGCATAAAGCAAACCAATAAAAGTGAAAAATAGATCGATTGATGAAGTTCGATCAGTAAAGAAATTAGGATAAAAGAACAATGTCAGAACTTGATTTTGCAAGTCTTGTTAGCCCTGTGTCAGTTGACCAAAAAAATGCACTACGTGTTACGGTGTTGGGTGGTGGGAGTTTTGGTACTGCGATGGCCAATACCGCAGTACGGAATGGCTGTGACACCATGATATGGATTCGTGATGAGGCGGTAGCTGCGGACATTAATGCAACACATATTAATAAACGTTACTTGCCAGATTTTCAATTAGAAGCAAGTTTGCTTGCTGTTTCAGATTTAGAAAAAGCAGTATGTAATCGTGACATTATTTTGGTGGCCATTCCGAGCCATTCCTTCCGTAGTGTTTTACAGCAGATCAAGCCTTTTATCACGTCACAAGCAGTGGTGTCTTTAACCAAAGGTATTGAAGCCAATACCTTTAGCTTTATGAGCGATATTATTCGTGAAGAACTTCCTGAAGTCCCTTATGGTGTGCTTTCAGGGCCAAACTTGGCGAAGGAAATTGTTGCAGGACAACCAGCAGGAACAGTGATCGCAAGCCAATCTGAGCTGGTTCGTTATGCAGTTCAACAAGCGCTACACAGTGCGTTGTTCCGTGTATTTGCCAGTGATGATGTGCATGGCGTGGAATTGGGCGGTGCTCTGAAAAATATCTATGCAGTCGCGATGGGTCTAGCTGCGGCTTATGGTGTCGGTGAAAATACCAAGAGTATGATTTTGACACGTGCTTTGGCAGAAATGAGCCGTTTTGCAGTGAAATTGGGCGCAAACCCGTTAACATTCCTAGGTTTATCTGGTGTCGGTGATTTATTTGCAACTTGTAGTAGTCCGCTCAGCCGTAATTACCAAGTCGGCTTTGCACTCGGTAGTGGTAAAAGCTTAGAGCAAGCCACCAAAGAACTGGGACAAACTGCGGAAGGGATTAATACCATTGTGCAAGTACGCGCACGCTCTGAAGAGCTCGGTGTATATATGCCAATTACCAGTGCCTTGTACGAAGTGATTTTTGAAGGTGCACCGGCACTGAATATTGCATTGTCACTGATGAAAAATGGCCATCGTAGTGATGTTGAATTTGTTTTGCCACATCAGCAAGTTTAAGTTTGCTGATTAATATGCAATACACATAGCTTTGTCATACTGGCTATATATAATGTGCGGAATAGAATAAGGAAATTTTATGCAACTGACATTGGTTAGGCATGGCGAAGCTGCTTCGCCAGTAATGGGGAATGATGAAAAGCGTCCTTTAACAGCGCGCGGACAAACTCAAGCGGCAGAAACTGCAGCATATTTGAAAGATATAATTCAACCAGACGTTTTTGTGGTGAGTCCGCTACTGCGTGCGCAGCAAACACTTTCATCTTTGCAAAAACATTTTCCACATGTGCCTGTGGTTATTTGTAATGCCATCAAACCGGAAGATGATGCCAAAGTTGCAGTGGAATGGTTGTCACATTTACCGTATGAGTCTATTGTAGTGGTGTGCCATATGAACGTTGTGGCACATATGGCCAGTGTTTTGGTCTCAGAATATTTTAATCCCTATGCTTTGGCAGAAGCGCGCATTTATGAACAAGCGGTCATTGCTCCAGGGTTATCAACACAAATTAAAACGTTTATACCATCAACATAAAAACCAATTAAAACGGCAGAAAAATTAATGTTGTATTTATGGATGCCCGAAGCCAATGGGGTTTGGCAATGGTCAGAAGGGGATTTCTGGAAGCAGTCATCGACGCTTGAACAATTGATTCAGGAAATTCAGCCACATGCGGGAAAGGAAGCGGTTGTTTTCTTTCCAAGTCGTGATGTACAAATCATTCAGCAAAATTTTCCAAAAAACCAATATAAAAAACTTGGCCCAGACGGCGTAAAATATTTACTTGAGGAATATGTCATTTTGCCTTTGGATGCAATGAAAGTATTGCATCATTTTCAAAGTCCAGATGAATTAACGGTCATGGGGATTGCGCATAGTACAGTTGAAACGATGCAGCATGCTTTGACGCTAATTCCTGTAAAAGTCATTTCGTTATTACCTGACTTTTTGGTCTTGCCAAGCCCAGAAGCTGGGCAACATGTTTTGGCAAATGTCAGCGGTCATTTATTGGTCCGAAATGGTGAATATGTCGGGCAATCCGTTGATGATTTGGCTTTGTACTTAGATTATCAAATTGGTCAGCCGAACTATAAGATTTCAAATCTAAGTTCAGATCAGACGCATAGTCTTGAAGCTGCTGTAACGCATGATCACATTGAATCTTTTCATTATGAATTACCCAATATAAAAAAACCGAAACAACATCCACTCAATGTTTTGCCGAAAGCCAAAGCCAATACGGGTGTGAGTGGCTATTGGAAAGCATGTGCAGCTGTTTTGGTTGCGGCTCTAATTACTCAGTTTAGTTATGATGCAGTTCGTTGGTATCAATACAAAAAAGTCGCAAATATCACTGCGTCACAAGCGATTGATCAGTTTAAATATTGGTTTGGGCAAAGCTATCCTGTCACTGAACAAACGCTGAAAAGCCAGTTCGAGTCACAATTGCGTCAGAGTCAAACCGGCAATGCGCAGGCGCTGTCCTTACTGAGCCGTGTTGGTCCTGTTCTAATGCAAAACCAAATTTCTGCAAATCGTGTGAGCTATGAATCCTCGATGCTGAATATGGAGTTAAAAGCTAATTCGGCAGAAGTACTACAAACCCTAACCAATCAATTAAAACAACAAGGTTTTAAAGTCGAATTAGGGAATATTCAACCAAGTGCCAACGGCGCGATTGGATTGGTGAAAATACAATAATGATAAAAATGGAAAACCTACAGCAACGTATAGATGGGCAAATTGAGCGCATCACTGATTATTTAGACCAACTTTCTACTCGTGAACGAGTCATGGTGATCTTTACCACAATTTTTGTTGTAGGGGCAGCGATTGGTTCGGCACTGTTTTATATGAACAAAGCTGCAAATTTTCAACAAAAGCGCGTGAATGAACTCAAAGATACTGTTGTTTGGATGCAAAGTAATGCCGTCACGATGAAACCGGCAGGTGATACACAACTGAGCGCGTTGGAAAAAGTTCAGCGTGTATCGCAACAACAGGGTTTATCCGTGGCATCTCAACAAGTCGGTGAGCAAATACAGATTGCAGTGATGCATGAAAATTATGCAATTCTGGCCAATTTTTTGACTCAATTGGTTCAAATGGGCTTAAGTATTGAAAAGATGGAGTTAAGTTCTGAAGCGGGACAGGTCAAATTAACAGCGAGTGTACAATAATCGGTAAAAATAAAGATCTGCTAAGCATGGTGTTTTATTTGTGCTGTGCCTATAATATGCCGACTTAAAAAGCAGTAGACTTTTATAGATATGTTGTATTCTCTAGCCCGCCCTTTGTTGTTTACTTTAGCACCAGAGCGTGCACATGAGCTGACATTATCGCTGTTGAAATCTTCTCACAAGATGGGAATGATGCGTCAAAACGTGGCGTCTAAACCAGTGACATGTATGGGAATCGAATTTCCTAATCCTGTTGGTTTAGCAGCCGGTCTTGATAAAAACGGTGCTTATATCGATGCGCTGGCGAGCCAGGGCTTCGGCTTTATTGAAATTGGTACAATTACACCACTTCCACAATCAGGGAACCCTGAACCTCGTTTATTTCGTTTACCGAAAGCAAAAGCCATTATTAACCGTATGGGTTTTAACAACGATGGCGTGGATCAGCTGATCGAAAATGTCAAAGCTGCAAAATTTAAGGGTGTACTTGGGATCAATATCGGTAAAAATGCAGTCACACCTGTTGAAAAAGCAGTTGACGATTATCTGATTTGTCTAGAAAAAGTTTATAACTACGCTTCGTATATTACGGTTAATATTTCATCTCCTAACACAAAAAATCTTCGCAGCTTACAAAGCGGTGATGCTTTGACTGAACTGTTAGAGACGCTCAAGAAACGTCAACTCGAATTGGCGGATGAAAATCAACATTATGTACCCTTAGTACTTAAAGTTGCACCAGATCTAGAACCTGAAGACATTAATTTTATTGCACAACAATTGTTAAAATTTAAAATTGATGGTCTGATTGTTACCAATACGACTTTGTCACGTGAAGGTGTTGAAGGCCTTCCATTTGGTGATGAAGCTGGTGGTCTATCCGGTGCGCCAGTCTTTGAAAAAAGTACGGCATGTTTGGCTGCTTTTGCTAAAGTATTAAACGGTCAAATTCCATTGATCGGTGTGGGTGGTATTTTGTCGGGCGCGGATGCTGTTGCGAAACAAAAAGCAGGAGCAAGCCTTGTACAAGTGTATAGTGGCCTCATATATACAGGTCCGACACTTGTAAAAGACTGCGTAGACGCATTGTAAATATCATGAATACCATTGATATCTTTATACTGATTATTTTGCTCATTGGAGGGCTTAACGGTTTGCGTCAAGGATTTGTAAAAGCCTTTGCGAACTTCATTGGATGGATTCTTGCACTTGTCATTGCGGCAAAGTATGCAACCGTCCTTGCACCTTCGATGACATCTTTAAGTACAGATCCAGTGGTACAGAAGATTGCCGCGTTCGCATTTATTGTATTGTTGATTGTAGTCATGACTTGGGTCGCTACATGGTTATTGAATAGTATTTTGAAAACATTAAAACTCGGTCCTTTAAATCGACTGGCGGGTGGTGTTTTTGGAAGCTTAAAAGGATTGTTGGTGGTGTTGATCACTATGCAGGGATTAGGTCCTTGGGTAGAAAGTTCACCACATTGGAAACAATCTAAAATGGTTCAGTCATTATTGCCATATGCGCCTTGGGCAACCGAATTGTCCAAAGATGCTGCAAATCAAGCACTTCATCATATTCAGTCTGAAGATGCTCAGAAATCTTCAGACCTACCATCTGAGTCGCAGAACAAGCACGGACGTTCTGGATCGGGTGAGTCAACAAATAATCCTTTTTATTAACCCTAGCTTGTCTGCGAGGTTGCTATGTGTGGAGTAGTTGGTATAGCTGGTAAATCACCTGTTAACCAAATGTTGTTTGATGCGTTAACGATGTTACAACATCGTGGACAGGATGCAGCCGGGATCGTAACTTGTCAGGATGGTCGTTTATTCCTGCGTAAAGATACGGGTATGGTGCGTGATGTGTTCCACACACGTCATATGCGTGCATTACAGGGTAATTATGGTATTGGCCATGTTCGTTACCCAACTGCTGGTTCTTCAAGCAGTGCTGAAGCTCAGCCATTCTATGTAAACTCACCTTATGGCATCACGCTTGCACATAATGGTAACTTAACTAATGCTGCTGAAATTCATGATGACTTGTTCAAGACTGACTTACGTCATATGAACACCGATTCAGACTCAGAAGTATTATTAAACGTATTTGCTCACGAATTGCAAAAACGCGCAAAACTTACACCAAGCGCTGAAGATGTATTCCACGTGGTATCACGTGTGCATGAACGTTGCAAAGGTGGTTATGCGGTTGTTGCTATGATCACCGGTCAGGGCCTTGTAGGTTTCCGTGATCCAAATGGTATTCGTCCATTGATCTACGGTTCGCGTGAAACTGAAAATGGTATGGAATATATCATTGCGTCTGAATCTGTCGCAATTACCGCGCTCGGCTTTAAGGTTGAACGTGATATTGCACCGGGTGAAGCAATTTATATTACTGCTGATGGCGTGATGTCGACCAAGCAGTGTGCAGTAGCCCCTGAATATCGTCCTTGTATCTTTGAATACGTATATTTTGCGCGTCCAGACGCAACCATTGACGGTATTTCAGTTTACAAAGCACGTTTGAAAATGGGCGAAAAACTTGCTCAGAAAATTCTACGTGAATGGGGTGATGAGCACGATATCGATGTCGTGATCCCAATTCCTGATACTTCACGTACTTCAGCGCTAGAGCTTGCAAATACTTTAGGTGTGAAATTCCGTGAAGGCTTCATGAAGAACCGTTATATCGGTCGTACCTTCATTATGCCGGGTCAGCAACTTCGTAAAAAATCTGTGCGTCAAAAGCTTAACCCTGTAGAGCTAGAGTTCCAAGGCAAAAACGTACTATTGGTCGATGACTCGATTGTACGTGGTACGACTTGTAACGAAATCATTCAAATGGCGCGTGATGCGGGTGCGAAAAAAGTATTCTTTGCGTCTGCTGCACCGATGGTGAAATATCCAAACGTGTACGGTATCGATATGCCAGCCAAATCTGAACTGATTGCGTCAGAACGTAGCGTTGAAGAAATTCGTGAAATTATTGGTGCTGATCGCTTGATTTTCCAAGACTTGGAAGATCTGAAATCTGCAGTACGCACCAAGAAAGTCCCTGAGTTACAAGACTTTGATTGCTCGGTATTTGATGGTAAATATGTGGCAGGTGGTATTGATGCTGAATATTTGGCAGCATTAGAGCGTAAGCGTAATGACTCTGCAAAAAATGAAAAGCCAGCTTATATCGATGTTAACATTGATGCAGCTTCTGTGGATTTAACAGGTGTTCGCGAAGAATAATCTGCTGAAAACACACTGAAAAAGCGGGAATTTCCCGCTTTTTTCATTTATGATGAGCAAACAAAAGACAATGTAGCTTAAGGGTATTACATTGAGACGTGTGGGTTATGATTTTATAAAAAACAAAAATATGTTTTGGCCTGTCACCATGTGTATGGCGGCAGTGTTTTTGACCGTCGCAATTATTAATGTAATTGTCGGTTTAATTGTGGATTATTATGATTCCACTCAGTCTATCTATTGGCATGTCCTTAGCCCATTTTTAGTGGCTGCTGTACTGCTGATTATGTTGGTTTCAGTTCTCTATGATTTTTACACCTTTCGTTTAGGTGGTTATTCACTTGCCAAACAATTAGGTGCGCGTCGTCTCAGTCTGATAGAAAGTATTCCTGAAGAAAGTGTTGCACTGCGTATGACTGAGCAGCTGGCAGATACTTTTTTAATCGATACTCCTGCACTTTATGTCCTACCTGATGAAGTGGGTGTGAATGCGCTCACCGCTGGTTTTAGCCCTCGAGATACATCGATCATTTTAACCTGGGGTGCTTTACAAACCCTAGATGAGATGGAAATGTATGGTTTGCTGAGCCATGAATTTAATAAGATCTTGTCGGGGGAAGCTGCTGAAAATACCCGTTTGAAAATCTTATATAGCGGTTTGACGACCTTTAGTCAGTGGGGCAGTAAAATTGCAAAACGTGGTTTCTATAAAAATGGACAAGCAAGGGACAATAAGTTTGAAACGCTCTTTGTAGCGATTGGCGCAGTTATTTGGTTGATCGGTAGTTTAGGTGTTTTGATTTCCCGCTTTATTAAATATATCTCTTTAGGTTCTCGAACCTATCGTAATGACCAGAAAACTAAACGTCTGATTCAAAATGATGCCAATATTCAAACCTTATTAAGGATTTATGTGCATCATTCAGGTTCGCAAATTCATAGTGAATATGCGGAATCGATTTCTCATATGTGTTTTGCAAACTCACTCAGTCCGCAAAACTGGATGAATATTCACCCAAGTATTGAACAGCGTATTTTTGAATTGAATCCGGCGCTCATTCATGACTTGCAACTAGAAAATTTAAAAAAACTGCGAAACCAGCCGCTATTTTATTTATTCCGTTCACTAGAAGAAGCTAGTCCAGATGTTGCAACACCATGGAACTCGCCACAACCATTACCTTTACTGCGCTTGTCACCGATTAGTTTTGCGATACGAGATGCAATTAAACCGTTGAACCCCGAGATTCGTGAAAATTGGCAGCGGCCTGAATTGATCCAACGTGCCTTGCAAACAGCAACGGGTTCGCGTGAGGTGATGGTTGCTATTTTAATGATTCGTCAGTATCGAGAGTTTATTCCGACTGAAGCTGAAGTGAGTCGTGCGATTGTGGATGCCTTATTGAATCTTGATGGTCGTGTGCATATCTCCATTTTTCATGAGGCATGTAAAAATATTGGTACCATGCCAGCAATAATTTCACGGCAGTTCTTAACCAAGCTGGCCAAAATTATTCAAGAAGATGGTGAAATTGGATTACTCGACGCCTTACTACTTGAAACAGTGAAATATGAGTTGAATCTGTTGCCTGCACATACACCTACGTCTTTAGAAGATGTAAAACCGAGTATTGTGCGTTTGATTGATGCCTTGTTGCATGTGCAACAAATTAACAGTGACAACCAACTCGAAGTGCGTGAAAAAATCCTCAATCGAATCTTAACGAAAGAAGAACTAGAGTTTTATCGAGATATTTCTGATGAGCCAATTGATTTGGCTGAAATCCTAAATGATATTTCTGGGCTGCTGCTGCGTGAGCGGTTAAGCATTCTTGGGGTTGCTGAAATATGTTTATGGAATGATCGAATTATCACGCAAGATGAGTTGGATGTTCTGCAGCTACTATATTGGCGTATTGGATTTGAATCAGCTGAGATAGTTGAACTAATGCAAAAGAAAAATAGTTTGATGATCGTATAATTATTTATAGCGGCTTGATTTATGAATAAATTGTTTAATTTTAAGTCAAAATTAGTCTGAGCAAGTCTACAGAATCTTTAAAGAAATAGTATGATCTAATTGATTTATAAAAGTTCAGCAAAACAGAGTGAATCCCGTTAGAATATCAAGCCTTGAATAGGTGAAAATGAAAGCATGATTGGGCATCAGCGAAGCATAATGGCGGCAATGGGAATTGATATATGGATTCCTCAGGCAGCACCGTGTCAGCAATTTAGCTCAAATATTTGGCGAGATCAGGCGGCTCCTGAAATAGTCTCTGAAATCCTACTCAAAAATGCGCCTCAGCCAACGCCTGTTCCATCACAGACTGAGCTTAAAAAAAACGTTGATGTTGTTGTAAATCAACCTGTAGAAGCACCAAAAGATGAACCAAAGGTTGTTGAAACTGTTGAAGTTCGTCCAATTGTTCAAATCCCTTCGTTTAACTTAGAAGCCATCTGTTTAATGCACTGTGTCATTGTCATTGATGCCACAGAATTAACGGCAGAGCAGCAAGTTTTGTGGAGCAATATTCAGCGCGCAGTCAGTGCCGATTTCTTTGCTTTACAGTGGCCTTTTGGTTGGGTGAATTTGCAAGATGGTCGTGGTGCAGCATCTTATGTACAGGGTTTTATCGATGCGATGAGCTTAGATAAAAATGTCATTTGCCTAGGCGATATTCCGCATTTAGAGCATGCGAAGGTGTATCCATTGGCATCTTTACAGCAAATGATTGAACAGCCTTTATTGAAAAAGCGCCTATGGCAATTTATGCAGAATAAGGCAGGACAAAATACTTAAATTACGTAAATGGAAAATTTATGCAAAAAAAAGTAGTGGTTTTTAGTCAAATAGATCAAGAAATAATTCAACGTTTAGAACAGCAATTTAAAGTTTTCCAAATTAGCCCTAAATTGGGCGATGTGAATCAGCAAATACTTGAGCATTCAAAAGATGCTGACGCCATGATTGGTGCGGGGCGTTTGTTGAATGCTTCGAATTTAGCCCATGCATCACAATTAAAAGTCATCTCAAGTGTAAGTGTCGGTTATGACAACTATGATCTAGCATTTTTAAACCAAAAAAATATCTGGTTGAGCCACACTCCGCATGTATTGACGGAAACTACAGCAGATTTAGCATTTACCTTGTTGATGAGTGCAGCACGTAAAGTGGCTGTATTGGATCAATGGACCAAACAAGGGCAGTGGAAGCGTACAGTGGGTCCTGAGCAATTTGGCATGGATGTCTTTGCTAAAACCATCGGAATTATTGGCTTAGGGCATATTGGCGCAGCGATTGGGCGTCGTGCTCGCTACGGCTTTAATATGAATGTGCTCTATCATAATCGCCGAGAAAAAATTGAATTGGCTGAATCTTTATCAGCGCAATATTGCGATTTGGATGATTTGTTGCAACGTGCTGACTTTGTGGTCGTTGCAGTGGATTTAAATGCAGAATCGAAAGCTTTAATTGGTGAACGTGAGTTGGCCTTGATGCAATCGCATGCGGTATTGGTCAATATTTCACGCGGTTCAGTGATTGATGAAGCCGCTTTAATCGATGCATTAAGTCGTGGTCAAATTTTTGCAGCAGGCTTAGATGTTTATGAGCAAGAGCCGCTTCAAGAATCGCCATTATTTACATTAGCCAATGTCGTGACATTACCCCATGTGGGTTCAGCAACAGCGGCAACCCGTAAACGTATGGCAGAGTTGGCTTATCAAAATCTAGTGGATGTTTTGGTACATGAGCGCGCGCCACGCTATGTGGTCAATCCAAAATTTGAATAAACAATCACAACAGTTTTCTCCATAATTCACCAAAATTCAATGCTATATTCGATGAAGTACGAATATGAAATTTAGAGAATAGACTTTGAAAAAGATTTTACTGGCATGTGGTCTCGGGCTTTGTTCGACATTGGCGCAGACGCAGTCCGTAGATTTTAGTTCATCCCCACAATTTTCTGTGCCTGAAATAGGTAGTGGCGTCGGCTTGTTGGATCAACAAAAAGAACGTGCCATTGGTGAGAAAGTGTATCGTGAGGTGCATCGTCAACTTCCTGTGACTGAAAATCCGTGGATGGAAGATCGTCTTTTATCTGTCTTTACGCATATTTTAAGCCAAACCCAACTCAACCAACCGGTCGGATTGTTATTAATTAATGATCCACAAATTAATGCTTTTGCTGTACCGGGTGGTTTATTTGCATTAAATGCTGGATTAATTAATTCCGCTCGCAACATGGATGAAGTGGCAGGGGTGATGGCGCATGAAATTGCACATGTCTCACAACGTCATTACAGTCGTTCACAAGAAGCTTTTAAAGGGCAAGGTTTATTGTCCCTAGCCGGTATCTTGGTCGGAGCCTTGGTGGCCTCACAGGCAGATGGTGATGTAGGTGCGGCTGTAATGATGGGTTCACAAGCCGCTTTAATGGATAAACAGCTAACCTATAGCCGCAATCAAGAACGTGAAGCAGACCGCATCGGGATGCAGTATATGTACCGTGCAGGATACAATCCTCAGAGCATGGCTGACTTCTTTGAAGTGATGCATCGCTCTACGAGTCGAGTGAGCTTTCTGCCTGATTTTTGGTTGACGCATCCATTAACCACGGAGCGTACGAGCGAAGCTCGCTTACGTGCCAATCAGTTGCCTAAAGTTAAAACCAGTTTGGTTGATCAAGATTTTGACATTCTGCGCTGGTATAGTCGAGTACTCTCAGGTCAGGCAACTGAATTGCAATTAAATGCAATGGTGGCACAAAAGAATTATGCAGCTGAGTTGGCTTTGGTGAGCTTGCATATTAAACAAGGTGACTTTAGTGCTGCTCAAAAGTTATTAAATGAAGCAGCAAAACAAAATGCTTCGCATGCACTTTTTACTATTTTGCAGACCGATGTGCTGTTGGGTCAAAACAAAGCGGCTGAAGCCGTGAACGCTGTGAAAAGTTCGGCAATCATCATGCCTGAAAATCGTGCATTAAATTATAAATATGCAGAGGCTTTGATTCGAAACAAAGAATATGCGCAAGCACAACTGATTCTACAGCGATTTTTACAAGCAAATCCACGTGACTTGAGTGGTTGGCGACTCATGTTGCAAATGGCTGATGCAGACAAAGACGCAAGCTTCCGTTCGGTCAATGTGCTGCGATATCGAGCTGAAGTAGAGTATTGGGGTGGGGATGAAGAACGCGCGATTAAATCTTTGTTACAGGCACAGCGCATCACCAAAGACTCGAAAAGTCTTGCTGCGAAAATCAAGCAACGTGTAGATGAAATGCAAAATGAACGGAAATTAAAAATATAAAGATTTCAAATGTGATGCACTTATCTATGTCGATTATAAAGTGTAAATTGTAGTTTTAGTGGCTTGGATTAATCAGTGTAAACTAGCTGGATGTAAAATGTTTTATGATTAAGAACTTACAAATGAAAAATATGATTTTGGCGGCCTGTCTGTTGGGCTTAGCAACGAATATTGCAGCTGCTAGCGCAGAGCAATATGTGATTGCTGTGAATGATATTAACGAAAAATATAAAACCGATGTACGCCAATTTTTTAGTCAGTTAGATCCGCAGCAACAGGGATTTAAAGCAGACCAGCAAGTGAAATACTGCGGTATTGTTCAGACTTATGTGAATGATCTTTATCGTGCTGCAGACGAAAATCGTGCATTTTTAGATCGTGAGTACCGTAATATGAATAAGCAGGATGTGATTCAGCAGGTGATCGCATCAAAAGAGATGCAATTATTAAAAAAATATAATGTTCAATGTGCCCTAAATTAAAAATTAATTTATAAGCATTTTAAATCATTACGAGAAACTGAATAAAAATGAAACTCGATGATTTTGATATGAGTCATGGCAGAATCACGCTTCAGTTGATTCAGCGCCACGATGCAAAAGCACTTTATGAGGCGATTTGTCAAAGTATAGTAACCTTACGAATGTTTCCTGCAAGTTTGGCTTGGTCCTTACAAGAACCTAATTTAGATGCTTCATTGGCTTCGAGAGTGTTGGCTGCGTTAAATCAGGAAAATTTTGTTTATGTGATTCGTGAGCAACAGTCGCATAACTTTTTAGGTGTCATGGATATTCATCAAATCAATTGGATGGAAAACCAAGCTAACGTTGGATTTTGGGGAAATGTTGAATTTAAAGGGCAGGGTTTGATGACTGAAGCCTTGCAGTTATTTGTGGATCAATTATTAAATGGTCTAGGATTTCAGCAATTAAACGCTTTTGTAGATGTGGAAAACAAGCGAGCGCGACGTCTATGTGAACGAGCAGATTTTAAATTGATTGAAATCGATGAAGCGGCAATTCAAAATCCAGTAGATGGAAGTTGGCGAGATATTTGTAAGTATGAAATCGTTAGATAATAAAGAAAAAATAAATGATGTATGTATTTGAATTATTTTTGAATTTGGATAATTTGGCTATTTAAGTCATCAGCGTACTTAAATAGACCAAATCAAACAATATAGATGAAAGATTAAGAGAGTTTCGCTTTAATTTTAGCTGAAACTTGTGCGGGATCGGCACGTCCGGCTATGAGCGGACGTAGAGAGTTCATCACCTTACCCATATCTTTCATGCTAGTAGCTTCTTGCGCAGTAATTGTTTGCGCAATGATGGAATCAAGTTCTTCCTCAGTCATAGCTTCTGGTAGAAATTGAGATAACACCTCAATCTCGGCTTGTTCCTTACTAGCTAAATCATCTCGGTTTGCACCTAAAAAGGCTTTAACCGATTCTTTGCGTTGTTTGATTTGCTTTTCAATGACCGCAAGAACTTGCTTATCGTCAAGCTCTATGCGCTCATCGACTTCGATTTGCTTGATTGCTGCCTGTAGACTACGTATTACCGTTAACTTGTCCATTTCTTTAGCACGCATAGCGGCTTTTAAAACTTCAGTTATTTGGTTTTTTAAAGTAGTCATTTATCTTGTCCAAGTTAGTCAATCAATCACAAATTAATCTTAGTAAAGGCGAGTAGTACGTACTGATTCGCGAGCCAATTTCTTTTGGTAGCGTTTAACAGCAGCAGCTTTTTTACGTTTACGTTCTTGAGTTGGTTTTTCGTAGAATTCACGTTTACGAACGTCAGCAAGAACACCCGCTTTTTCGCATGAACGTTTGAAACGACGGATAGCTACGTCTACTGGTTCGCCTTCTTTCAATTTAACTTGTGGCATGAAGAATCCTCATTAAGTTATGGATAAGATCTCGGGTCGAATTACCCTTGATCACAAGTGAAGGTCAGTATTTTACTCATTTACATCTCATATCACAAGTCTATAATAGGTTTAGCAATATTTTGAAATGGGCAAAAGGCAGTTTAATGATCGTTTTAGGCTTGGAAACTTCGTGTGATGAAACAGGACTAGCACTCTACGATAGTGAGCAAGGATTACGCGGACAAGTATTGTATAGCCAAATCAAACTGCATGCAGAATATGGTGGTGTGGTACCTGAATTAGCTTCACGTGACCATGTGCGTAAGTTAATTCCGTTATTAAAACAATTGCTTGAAGAAAGTAAAGTTGATAAATCTGAAATTGATGCCATCGCATATACTCGCGGGCCGGGCTTGATGGGTGCATTAATGACAGGCGCATTGTTTGGTCGTACGTTGGCATTTGCACTGAATAAACCTGCAATTGGTGTACATCATATGGAAGGTCATATGTTGGCGCCGCTGTTGTCTAAAACTCCACCAGAATTTCCATTTGTGGCACTTTTAGTCTCTGGCGGACATACTCAATTGATGGCTGCTTATGGAATTGGTCAATATGAATTATTGGGTGAGTCGATTGATGATGCAGCAGGTGAGGCATTCGATAAAGTCGCTAAAATGATGGGTCTACCATACCCAGGTGGTCCAAATATTTCGAAATTGGCGATCAATGGCGACATCAATGCCTTTGAATTTCCACGTCCAATGCTACACCAAGGTTTAGATTTTTCATTTAGTGGTTTAAAAACTGCCGTTTCAGTTCAATTGAAAAAAGTTGAAGGCGAAGGTCGTGAGGCGGATATCGCTGCATCATTCCAAGAAGCGTTGGTTGATACATTGGTGAAAAAATCAGTGAAGGCCTTAAAACAAACTGGTTTAAAACGTTTAGTTATTGCCGGTGGTGTAAGTGCAAACAAGCGTTTACGTGAGCGCTTAGAAGCTGACTTGGCAAAAATCCGTGCAAATGTGTTTTATGCAGAACCTGCGCTGTGTACAGATAATGGTGCAATGATTGCGTTTGCAGGTTATCAGCGTCTTAAAGCGGGTCAGCATGATGGTTTGTCTGTTACAACTACACCGCGTTGGCCGATGACGGAATTAAGTAATCCAAACGAAGCGTAAAAATCGTTAAAAAAAAGAACCGCATTTGCGGTTCTTTTTTTTAATCTAAATTTGAAAATAACTGCGCGCTGCTGATTTTTCGCATAAATCCTGCACGTTTTAATGCCAATGTCACCATGTTGGTATTGCAAGATTGAATGCCTTCAAAATTACCAAGATCTTCTGTAATGAGTTTCCATAAATCACTTAAATCATTACATAGGACATGCCAGAAAAATTGTGAATCTCCACTAATGCCAAATAGGCAGCGTGTGTTTTTAAGTTCAGACAAGGTTTTGGCAATTTGATTTGCTGCATCTGGACGAGCTTTAATCAAAATAATCGCTTCGGACTTATAGCCCATCAAACTGGGTTCTACATCGACACGAATGTTGAAAATGCCTTCTTCCAATAAATCATTCAATAATTTCTGAGTTTTATGTTCACTGAGTTCGATTTGCTCTGCCAAACTTTTAATAGATGAACGCCCATCAATAGACAGAGCATGAATCAGTTTTAACTCTATTTCAGTCAAACTTCTAAAATTGACGTTTTTATCGCTTGTACCTTCTAAAGCTTTGGGTTTGCTTGCCCAAGTAAATGGTTTTAATACGGCTTGGGTTTCTACGGTTTTAATATCCGGAATATGCGTAACAAAATCATGCATCCAAACAGAGAGATCGGCGGCCTTTTCTAATCCAATTTCAAGAAAAATATCGGCAAGTCCTGTGGTTAGAAAAACAATGCGTACTTCTGGACGGTTTGCAAAAAATTGCGCAACTTCTTTTTCCTTCCCAAATTTCACACTGATCCAGACATGAACGGTGTAACCCTTATTGGCAACCACAGGATTTAATTCAATTGCAGTTCGTATAACTTGGTCATCTAGCAATCTACCTAGACGTCGAGACAGCTTTTTTTCAGGGACATCACTAATCTGGCTCAGTTCTCGCCATGATCCTCTCGGATTGGAGATAAGAGCTTTGATGCATGCAGTATCGATTTCGTCGAAACTAAAAGATTCACTCATGATGATTGATTTGTCCAAAAACTAATTATAATCTAAATTTAAGTCTAGAAAATAAAATACAACCTTTATTTATGTCTAAATATTAAATGAGACGCTTATGGATGAGTCAAAAATGCAAAACTCAATTTCCACACAAGGAAATGTATCACAAAAGAAAGTTATTCTTGCAGGAACTGTAGGAAATGCTATTGAATGGTTCGATTGGACGATTTATGCAACTTTTGCAGTATTTTTCGCGAAACAATTTTTCCCTTCAGATGATCCAACTGCATCCTTGCTTGCGACCTTCGCAATTTTTGCTGTAGGTTTCTTCATGCGCCCATTAGGTGGAATCGTATTGGGTATCTTTTCTGACCGCTATGGTCGAAAAGCAGCTTTGGCCGCAACCATCATAATGATGGCAGGTGGTTCTTTGATGATAGGTCTTTCACCAACCTATGAATCAATTGGTATTTTTGCGCCGATTATTTTGGTATTAGCGCGATTACTTCAGGGTTTATCTTTGGGTGGTGAGTTCGCTTCAGCGGCAACTTATCTTTCAGAGATGGCACCGAAAAATAAACGCGGATTCTATTCAAGCTTTATGTTTTTCAGTTCAGCGATTGGTATTTTGATGGCCTCAGGTCTTGCTTGGGCTTTAACAAGTGCTTTAACTGAAACGCAAATGAGCGAATACGGATGGCGTATTCCGTTTATTTTGGGTGCGATTGGCGGCTTAGTGGGTATGTGGATTCGTAAATCAGTACCTGATAGTGAAATGACCCATAAAAAAGAATCAGTAAAAAATCCTTTGGTTGTACTGATTAAACGTCATCCGAAAGAAACGCTTCGTATTGTGGGTATTTCTATCTTAACAACATTTGCATTCTATATTTTTGTGGTCTATGTCCCGACCTATGCCATTAAAGTTTTAGGCGCAGAGCCACAAACAGCCTTTGCTGCAAATACTGTTGGCTTAATTATCTTTATGTTGTGTCAGCCTGTATTTGGCTGGCTATCAGACAAAATTGGGCGTAAACCACAGTTGATCGTGTTTGCTGTGGGATATTTAGTGTTCTTTTATCCAATCATTAAATGGATGGATGGCACGTTTGCATCAATTTTATTGGTCGAGCTTTTCGGCTTGGTTTTATATGCTTTATATACCGCCATTGGCCCAGCTGTAATGTCTGAACAGTTTCCGACAGAAGTTCGTGCAGTTGGCATTGGCGCACCCTACAATTTGATGGTGGCTTTACTCGGCGGCACAACACCGTATGTGCTAACTTGGCTACAAAGTATTGGTAAACAAGATTATTTCTACTTTATGGTATTGGTTGGCGCATTATTAACATTAATCACATTTATGAAAATGCCTGAAACGGCAGGAAAAGGTTTGGAAGATATAAAATGAATATTGTGAATTTATCTGCACTTGAGCTTGGTCGCCAGATTGCCTGCAAAAAGATAACTTCAGTAGAGACAGTTCAATTTTATATTGATCGAAACCAAACATTTAAACATCTAGATTGTATTTCGGAATTATTCGAAATCGAGGCTTTGCAACAGGCACAACATTTAGATGAGTTGCTTCAGCAAGGCACACGATTGAGTCCATTTCATGGTGTGCCAATTTTACTAAAGGATAATCTGGATGTAGCGGGTCATATCACCTATGCAGGTACGGTTTATTTAGATCAAAAAGCGCAAGCGAACTGTAAACTGGTTGATCAATTGCAAGATTTAGGTTTTGTGATTTTAGGTAAAACTAAAATGACCGAGTTGGCTTTTGGTTTGTCTGGTCAAAATCCAATGCAAGGCACACCTAAAAACCCGTGGGCAGAGCAGCAATTTGCACCGGGTGGATCATCTTCAGGTTCAGCGGTTGCTGTGGCTAGTGGTCTTAGTCCTATGGCCTTTGGCGGTGATACAGGTGGTTCGATTCGTACACCAGCAGCATTAAATGGCATATTTGGTTTTAAACCTTCAGCCCATAAAATTGCCGACACGGGTGCAGTACCTTTATCCAAAACTTTAGATACTCTAGGGCCTTTTGCACGATTTGCAGATGATATTAGCGCTTTAGTCAATGTATTGATGGATGAAGATGTTGGAGCGGCATCAAGTCAAAATGTAATTTATGCTTTAGATGAATCTGCATTTCCATATCCGCTTGAGCCTGAGGTATTAACCCTTTGGCGCGAAGGGCTAAAACGCATTGAATCATTGGGAATCGAAATTAAAAACTGGCAACCACCTGCACATTTCGATTTTCATAATTTATCGGACCGGACGTCTGACATTATTGCTTATGAAAGTTATTTATATCATGGCGATACAGCTGAAAATGCTGAAACACAGATGTGGGAATTAGTTCGTCAGCGTGTGCTACGCGGTAAGAGTATTTCACAGGAAAAATACGAGTCATTGATTGCAGAGCGAACTGAGTTTCAGCAGACATTTAAAGCTTCTTTAAATGGTCAATGTTTGCTGTTTCCAGTGAGCCCATTCCTTGCAGCTGTGTCAAGCTCAACGGATACCGAGTTTAGTCATGTGGGTGAATACACGCGTCCATTTAACTATTTAGATGCACCAAGTTATGCTTTTCCAATGGCTCAAAGTGAAAGTGGACTGCCGATGGGTATTCAATTGGTTTCATATCAAGCTAATGATGTTAATGTGGTAAACACAGTGCAGAAAATTGCCAATGGTTTAGGTATTCGTTCTGTCCTTCCACCTATTTGTCAGAATTAAAGAATCATTTGTCATATTCAATTATAAAGAACCGCTATTGCGGTTCTTTTTTTATTTAGTTTTTTGGCTCTAGGCTTGTTTAAGTTGTTCTGACCCAATCCAATGCTTTGAAAATTGATAAGCAGCACGCCCTGAACGTTGCCCACGACCTTGACACCAACGTAGTGCCTCAGCACGCGCTTCATCTGTCCATGGCATCTCGGCTTTAGCCAAATAATGTTCAACAATTTCTAAATATAAATTTTGATCCATTGGATAAAAAGACAGCCACATCCCAAAGCGGTCAGAAAGAGATATTTTTTCTTCAATCGCTTCTTGAGGGTGAAGTTCGGTATATTGAGGCACATCTACCTTGGTTACAGGTGTGTTTTCATGCATGAATTCAGGCAATAAATGACGACGGTTACTGGTAGCATAAATAATAAAATTACTCGAACCTGATTGTAATGAACCATCTAAAACACTTTTTAAACTGCGATAGTTTTCATCTTCAGCATTGAATGCCAAATCATCACAATATACGATAAATTTTTCAGGGCGATTTTCAATTAACTTTTGAATTTCTGGCAAATCAGATAAATCATCACGCTCAATTTCAATTAAACGTAAACCTTGGTCTGCATAATGGGTGAGCAGAGCACGTACGATGGATGATTTACCTGTACCACGAGAGCCAGTGAGTAAAACATCATTGGCAGGTAAGCCTTTTAAAAACTGTAAAGTGTTTTGAATCACTTTTTCTTTTTGACGTTCAATTCCTTTTAAGTCTTCTAAATACATGACTTTGGGCTGTTGAATGGCTTTAAGCTGCTTATCTTGCCATTTGAAAGCGATACTCGAAAAATCGGGTGCTTGTTTAAGCTCAGGCAAACTGTGCTGTAATTGTAAGAGTACAGTAGATAGCGATTGAAGGATGTTGTCAGGTAAATCAATTGTAGCCATGATAAGTCAGCTTGTCGTGTCTTGTTGTTGGTTGGTATATGACAGCAGTGTACATCAATAATGCAGTTATAATCGCCTCAATATGTCAAAGTTAAATGATTGTTCTAGGAGATCAGCGCTATTCGAATAACCAAAAAGTTGTTATAAATCTAGCTGAGTGAACAGTTTAAAGTGTGCTGAGGGATAGTCATGTTGTTTACAGGGTTTTCAAAAAGTATTAATCCACATCAGGCATATCGGATAAAAAAATTAAAGCGTCAGCTCGACCGTGCTGAATGTTATGAAGAATGGAAAGATATCGCACTTAAAATAGATGAAGAATCGGGTGCGCAAGAATGGAAATTCGATAATAGTTCACCGTATTTTGATGCAGAAATTATTACTCATCGTTTAGGGTTACTGAGACGATATCGTGCTCAGAAACGTACTCGAGATTTGATGTACATTTTAAGTGAAGGTTTAACTTATGATGTTGGCAATATTGCTCATCCTTTACTGTTTACAGAAGCCTACGTCGGCACCAAAAAAATTATTGAAGACTATGTTGATGAGGTGAGTCAAAGTTTGGCATTTATCGCATCTGAAGAATGCGTTTGTCTTGATGCTGCACAAAAAATTGAATTCTTTGAACAAAGCCAAAAAGCCTATGGTCAACCTGTTTTGATGTTTTCAGGCGGTTCAACTTTAGGTTTGTTTCATACCGGTGTGTGTAAAGCACTGATGGAACAAGATTTGATGCCAAAAGTTCTGTCTGGTTCCAGTGCTGGCGCAATTATGACCGGGATGTTGGGTGTATCTAAACCGTCAGAATTTACCAATTTATTAAACGGACAAAATTTCTTTAGTGAGGCATTTCACTTTCGTAAATTGACTGAGTTAGTGCAGGGCAATGGTGGTTTGGCAGATGTAAAATATCTGAAAAAGTTTTTGGTTGAAAACTTAGGTGACTTAACTTTTGCCGAAGCATATAAGCAATCAGGTCTGCATATCAATGTGGCAGTTGCGCCTTATGATGCATCACAAGATGCACGAATTATGAATGCCTATACATCACCCGATTTGTTGGTGTGGAGTGCAGTATTGGCATCATGTGCAGTGCCCATTCTATTTCCACCGGTAGGACTGACCAGTAAGCGTTATGACGGGCAATTTACGCCATATATGTCGGCTACACGTTGGGTGGATGGTAGTGTGCGCAGTGATTTCCCACAGGAGAAAATGGCGCGTTTGTATAATATTAATTATAGTATCGCCAGTCAGGTCAATCCGCATATTGTGCCGTTTATGCAGGATGATGCATCACGCTTTCGTAAAAGCATGTTGAGTTGGCCTGAGCGGATCGTTCGTCGTCAAGGTAAGGTGATTAGTAAAGGGGTGATGGATTTTGCCCGTGAGCGTGCAGGAAGTATCCCACCTGTAAGACGTTTGCTTGATCATGGTTATGGCGTGGTGGATCAGCGTTACTATGGTGATGTCAATATTGTGGGGAAATATGGCTTAAGACACTATAGTTATATGTTGCAAAATCCTCGACCCTACCTGTTTAAAGTATTGCAGCGTGAAGGTGAAAGAGCCACTTGGCCGAAGATTTCATTAATCGAAACGCAAGCTCGCATCGGTAAGACCATTCAGCATTGTTTGGAATTATTAAATTATCAAAATGCACCCAATCAACGCCATGCAGAATTTATTGCGGTTTAAATCCACAGATTTAACGCAAATCATTTATGAGCCAAAAACCAAAACCAAAAGTTTGGTTTTTGGCCGTCGTCTATATCAATTTCAATTCAATCAACAACGTTATTGGCTCAAGGCGCAAGTCAGTGACAGCAGCCCTGAACATGTAGCTAGTTTCGGTCGAGAAATTGAGCTGTACCAGCTATTCAATCAAGCGTCTACACAAGACAGCATCACGCTACCTTTTCAAGTGATAAAACAGTCGCATCTCAGTATTCAGCAAGAGCCTATTGATCGCCTATTAATACTGCCCAATGCTGAGCCTTGGTTCTTACAGCCTGTATCGAATTTGAGCATTGAGGAGGTGAGGCAAGTGCTATGGCAAGCAATCGATGTGGTTGAGCGATTAAGCTTGCACGGTTGGATACATGCAGATTTAAAACAAGAGCATTTTGTGAATTGGCAAGGGCAGTGCAGACTCATCGACTTTGAGCAAGCGCTCCCGTTGGCTGTTGACCAGCAAAATGCCTTAACTGCGACACCACGTTATATGGCTCCAGAACTTTTCCATGGACAAGCAAAATCTTTGCACAGTGATATCTATGCGCTGGGGATTATTTTCTTGGAATGGCTGACATCACAGCGTTTAGAGGCGAAAAACTATGAAGATTGGGCCTATTTACATTGCCAACGCTTAAAGCTTGATCTGCCAATGCAATATCAAGGGTTTAGTCAGCTATTGCAACACATGTTGATGAAGCAAAAAAATGACAGATTGGTGGATTTTTATCGCTTAAAAAGCGACTTAGTTGCTGAATTTGCTTAAGAAAAATACAAAAAAAGCACTATTGTTTTTTATTTAAACAAACAAGATGCTTTTTTATAAAAAAGGCTTGTCATGTAGGGGTGATCTCTATAATATACACAGCCATCGGGGACGTGGCGAAATTGGTAGACGCACTGGATTTAGGTTCCAGCGCCGCGAGGTGTGAGAGTTCGAGTCTCTCCGTCCCCACCACTGAATTACTAAACATGAGTTTAGTAGTGAAGGTCACAGAGGATTGGTGTAATGGTAGCATGACGGTCTCCAAAACCGTTCGTCAAGGTTCGAATCCTTGATCCTCTGCCAAGTTTTAAAAATAGTCTGACATTGTCAGCAACCCTGTTGGGGACGTGGCGAAATTGGTAGACGCACTGGATTTAGGTTCCAGCGCCGCGAGGTGTGAGAGTTCGAGTCTCTCCGTCCCCACCACTTAATTTATTAAGTTGCCAAATAAACAGGTTTTTAAAACAAATTTAAGTCTGACATTGTCAGCACCCGAGTTGGGGACGTGGCGAAATTGGTAGACGCACTGGATTTAGGTTCCAGCGCCGCGAGGTGTGAGAGTTCGAGTCTCTCCGTCCCCACCATTAGATTAAGCAAGGTTTTATACCTTGCTTTTTTGTTTTTGAAATTCGAAAAAATCAGTGTCTTAAACATGGTCTTTTTTGAAGACTAATTCTAATAAAAAATCTAATGAAAGAATGATGAACGAAGAGATACAGCAAGATGTCTAATCTTGCTTTTTTATTGTCTGAAATTTATCTCGTTAAAATGAGTCAGTAAAACAAAGGTGAAAAAAAGCCCGAATATACGGGCAAATTTTGAAATGCGGATTCGAATCAATCGAATTAAATCATTTATTTCTAATCGTTCGAATAAATTTTAAAGAAGATTATGCCTTTAAATGATCTTCAAACTCTTCACCGAGCTGCATGGCCAAAGCATTACCAGACAAGTCTACAGTCACTAGACCATATTCTTTTTTAAAACTGAATGTAAATCCACGATTATCTGCCAGTGTACGAACAGAATATCCTAACTTTTCTAACCAAAGACGGAAGGCAACTAAATTTTTTGCTTTAACCACTTTTTTCACGAGCGAACTCCTTATCAATCATTAAAATATTAAATAGGGGTGTCAAAATATTTTTTAAAGGGGAAATGGAAAACTTTTATTTAAAATATGAAATTTTGATGGATAAATAAACAGATTATCGGCTTGTAAACGGTATAAACTTATTTAACTCGCTGTTTTATAACAAGCTAAACTTAATGTAAGTAAATATAACGTATTTTAAAAATTTGGGTTTTAACTGCTGGCTTAAAATCTGAACTATGTTTATAGAGAAGCTGTGCGCAAAATAAACGATTGTTTGGCTTAGAATGCACAGCTGTTTGGGCATGCAGTTGTGGATTGCAAATAACAGCTTGTTCAAAGCCTAATTCGCTGGATAGGTGAGCTTGCAATGCTATTTCTCATCAAGATTTATCGAAAAGCTTTTATACTATGTTCTATTGGTATAAGTAGATTGAACGCATGCAGAACATTGAGCACGCTGTAAAAGCAAAAATTGAACAGATGCAACAAGCAGGACAGACGCCTGTTGCGGTGATGCTTGGACATGAAGATTGGTTGGTCTTTTCGGAGCAATCCAAAGTGGCATATACACCATTTGGTAGTGCACGACGTTATCAACCGGCATTAGGTGGTTTATTGATGGTACGTATCGATGAAATGCAAGCCGTACGAGTTGTGACTCAAGCTGAACTGGATGAGTTTGCTGCAACCAATCAAATTTTATAAACATAAAATGATAAATCGGCCCGAAACATTCATCACAAATAAAACAGTATATTTGTGATGAAATCTTAAATTCATTAAACTCTCAATCCAATTAAAAATTGTCTTTAAGTTCTCTTAAGCGCTGAAACGTTTCAACACTTTCTGCGCGTAAAAATGGATTGGTTTCTAATTCTAATTCAATGCTGCTTGGTAAAGTACATTGCCCGAGCATGCGTAGGGATTCAACCTCATCAAACCGCTGTTGTATGGCAAGGTTGTCAGGTTCAACATGCCGCGCAAACTGCGCATTCGATAGGGTGTATTCGTGAGTACAATACACTTGAGTTTCTGCAGGGAATGCGGCAATACGGTTCAATGAATCGTACATTTGTTGAAAAGTACCTTCAAATACACGTCCACAGCCCATAGCAAATAATACATCGCCACAGAACAGTGTATGAATGTCATCGATAAAATATACGATATGACCAAGGGTGTGGCCGGGCGTTGCTGTTATTTCAACTTCAAGACCATGAAATTCAAAACGGTCATTATGATCGAGAGGATAATTCACCCATGGAATACGGCTTAATTCTGCACGGGGACCATAAACGGCAATGTTTTTATCCTGAATAAGTTCCGGTACGCCACCGACGTGATCTTTATGCCAATGCGTTAACCAAATTTGTGTGAGATTGAGTTGATGTTCCTGACAATAGCGCTCGACTAAGGCAGCTTCAGTAGGATCTACCGCAATGACATCATGGCTTTCGGTGTGTTCAAGCAGCCAAATATAATTTTGCAGTGAATTTTTGACATCCAATGTATGTATTTTAAACGCCATATCCATTCATTCAATATTTAAAATTAAGTTAAAGTTAGCATGAAAATGCTCAAAACGGATGATTATTGATTTTCAACCCTAGATAAACGACAGAGCTCACAGCGCTATTTTAGTCTGGTGTCTCGTCTACAGATACGGGATTACCAATGGTATAAAAGTTCCCGCCAGCAACATGGTGTAGGCTTTTCCATTCATCTGCTACTTCATGATAATACCAATGTCCGTTACGGAAGACGCGGTCGTCTGCATAGGCAGCAATGACTTCGCCAATAAACAGATCGTGCGCTTGTTGATT
This sequence comes from Acinetobacter sp. YH12251, assembly GCF_013417465.1. Lineage (NCBI taxonomy): Bacteria > Pseudomonadati > Pseudomonadota > Gammaproteobacteria > Moraxellales > Moraxellaceae > Acinetobacter > Acinetobacter sp. YH12251. Next base: position 230,638 of record NZ_VPDZ01000006.1, read on the forward strand.
GTGCGGCTCAGGAATAAGTTTGCACAGTAGCCAAGCAGCACAACCTTCAACTACAGGAATATCTGAGGCATTAAATTGAAATAATTCCACGCCACATTGGCGTAATTTTTCTGGCGCATCACGTTGGCTCATCATGCCAAGTGCATAGACGAGTTTGAGTTGTTTCAGTGTCGGTACTTGTAAGGCGAAATAGCCTGAATTTTCAATAATCTCACGTGTTTTAGTTGATTTATCCAGTACTACTGTCACTTTTGCAGGGTTGAACTCTAAGGCGCATGCCCATGCAGCAGTCATCACACCAGTATGGGTTTGATCCTGAGCAGAGACGAGCACAGTCGGCCCATGATTTAAAAGTCGGTATGATTTTTCTAAAGGAACAGGGTGAATATGCGTTTTCAAAATTGTACCTATATTTAAGTTCATCTATAACTTAGATGTTTTATTAAAAAGTGTTGTTACATAGCATATAACGCATGAAATATTTTCAAAAGCCTTTAATATAAATCACTAAATCAGGAGTTCAATCAATGAAAATGTATCAAGTAGACGCATTTACCCAAGTGTTATTTAAAGGCAACCCAGCGGCGGTTTTGGTGTTGGATGAATGGTTAGATGAACACTTGATGCAACAGATTGCTTTGGAAAATAATCTGTCTGAAACTGCATTTGTGAAAAAAATTGACAGCAGTAATTATGAAATTCGTTGGTTTACACCGACCACTGAAGTGGACTTTTGTGGACATGCGACATTGGCCAGTAGTTATGTGCTTTTTGAGTTTTATACGGCTGAAAAAAATATCCAATTTCATGTCAAAAATCTCGGTATTTTTAGCGTAAATAAAGCTGAAGATGGAAAAATTCTGATGAATTTCCCTGTGCGTCGGGCACAGGTCGTGAGTGAATATCCTGAAGAGCTACGTCTAGGGTTGAGTCAACCTTTTAAGCAGGTTTATCAGAATGCGCAGGCGTATATCGTGGAATACGAAATGGCTCAACAAGTCTTGGACGAACAACCGAATTTTGAAATCTTAAAACGTCTTGGCAAAATCCGCACCGCAATTACAGCGCCGGGTACGATTACTGATGTTGCAATCACTGCGGCAGCCCAGCAATATGACTGCATTTCACGCTATTTTGCACCAGGCAATGGCATCAATGAAGATCCTGTTACGGGTTCTATTCATACTGGAATCGTGCCTATTTGGGCAGAACGTTTAGAAAAACTTCAAATCTTGGCGTATCAAGCATCGAGTCGTGGTGGTGAGTTACACTGTCAAATGTTTGAAAATGACCGTATAGAAATCTCAGGCTATGCGTGTTTGTATATGCAGTCTGACATTTATATCTGAACATAAATCAAATACATGCTGTCGAAATCTGCGGCATGTATTTAATAAAAAGTAACTATTAATCCTGAAAAGCTCAGCATAAAATCAAAACCAATCTGATCGACAGCACTACGCTGATCGATGCTAAATATAAAGGACACTTGAATTACATGCGTATTAAACATTTAACGCTTTCACTTTTTTTTGCAGGTTTAAGTACAAGCCTCTTTGCTCAACCTGTATTGGTTAAAACTGAACAAGCCATTGAAGAATATAAATTAGACAACGGTTTTCGCGTGGTTTTGGCGCAAAATGATAAAGAAAGCAAAGTGTTTATGAATACGGTGTATTTCACGGGTTCATTAAATGACCCTGCGGGCAAAGGTGGTTTGGCACATTTGCTCGAACATTTGGCCTTTAAAGGCACTGAAAATGTCAAAGGTGATGAATTTCAGCGTCGCTTAGACCAATTCACGCTGATGACCAATGCCAGTACGGATTATTATTCAACGAAATACACCAATGTGATTCGTCCTGAACAAAGTTCAATCGATCAAGTTTTGCATTTAGAAGCAGAACGGATGGATAAATTGGTACTTCAGGAAAAATTTGTACCGACAGAAATTGATATCGTTAAGCGTGAACGTGAAATTCGTTTAGATCAGCCATTTTCAGTGTTAATCGACCAAGTTTTAAAAGAAGCCTATGGCAATCAATCTTTAGGCCGCTTACCGATTGGTGATTTGAAAGAACTTCAATCGATCAATATGAACGAATTAAACCAGTTCTATCGCCGTTGGTATGCGCCAAATAATGCAGTGATGGTGATTTCTGGTAAGTTTGATAAAGCGGCTGTATTAAAACAAATTGATCAACAATTTAGCCCAATTGCCGCACGTCAAATTCCTGAACAGGCCAAAGTCCCTAAATTAGATGGAACGAAATTAAAGCAACGCGAATTTACTGTTCATAAGGGTAGTGACTTTGGCAAATTTAATATTTATTTAAATGGTGCAGTCGAACCGATTAAAACTGCTTTGGCGGTATCTCCAACTTTGTATACCTTACAGCCAAGTGGGCATTTGTATCAAAGCATGGTGGAAACAGGGACAGCAACCGCAGTTCAATCCACCACATGGTTAGATAAAGATTTTAATTTGGTGTTTATGGGGGCGATATATGGCCCAAGGCATGATGCAAACAAAGTGGCAACCAGTCTGGCACAAGGTGTAGAGCAGAATAAAGCCTTTAATGACGTCGAGCTAAACCGTGTTAAAAGCCTGACTCGAAATATGGCTGACAATGTCAAAAATAGCGCAACAGCACTTGGCGAGCGTCTTAGTTCTTATACTGTGGCTTATAACGGGGACTGGTCTCAATATTTCCGAGACTTAGATAAAGTACAAAAGCTAAATGTAAGCGACGTGAATCAGGTGTATAAGGACTTTCTAAAGCCCGAATACCGTGTCACAGGAAATATTCTACCAACACCTGAAGACCAGAAGAAAGCACAGCAACAGGCTGCGTCGAAACCTGCTGAAACTTTAGATCAGCAAGCGCCTGCAGAAGAGCCGTTGAAAGATGCGAGTGTTTATCGTGCTGAAGTGAAGCAATATGTTGCAGAATCTAAGCAATATTTAAATCAGAAAGAAAAGCAGATTCAGCGCGCTAAATTTAAAAACGGCATTCAGTATGCATTGTTTCCAACTAAAACCCGTGATGACAAAACCTATGCCACGATTGCATTGGATTTTGGTACAGCACAAAGTTTAATGAATAAAGGTGAGTTGCTAGATTTGACAGCTTACCTCATGTTCCGTGCATCTAAAGATCAAAGTTTGCAGCAAATTGCCGATAAAATTATTGATGTTGGTGGCGGTGCAACGGTCAGTGCAAATGATAATGGCCTGATGATTCAAGTGGTTGCTCGTAAAGAAAAATTTGCTGAATTTTTGCAATATGTCATTGATGTTATTAAAGCACCAGCATTTGAACAGTCACAATTTGATTTAATTAAAGCGCAAAGTTTGTCGAGTTTGGATCGACCTTATACAGAGCCTGATACCGTTGCAGCAATGACTCTGTCGCGTATTGTCGAGATCTATGAGCCGGGGGATATTCGTTATCACTTCGAACCTGAACTTGCGAAAAAACAAATTGAGTCGGCTACACGTGATCAAGTGCAGCAGTTACATCAAAAATTCTTTAAAACACAGCATGCACAAATTGCGGTAACAGGTGATTTTGATACCAAGCAAATAGAAAAAATTCTGAAAAAAGAATTTGCAGATTGGAAAACCAGCGAACCTTATCAACGCTTAGAGTCTACGTTTACGGCATATCCTGCACAGAAAGTGCATGCATTGTCTGAACAGCGTGAGTTTGGTAGTTACCAAGCCATTATGACTCTACCTGTAGGTGTAGAGCATACCGATTCTCCTGCACTACAAGTATTACGCCACATACTCGGTGATTCACAGTTGTCTTCACGTCTAGCTCAAGAGTTACGTGAAAAGAATGCACTGGTTTATGGTTTTAGTGCAGACATTAATTTTGATGAATGGGTGAATTCAGGTGTACTGAGTATTGATGCAAACTACACTGCGGGTAAATCTGCACAAGTTTCTCAGTCTGTCCATAAAGTGTTGCAAAACTTATTGAAAAATGGCGTGACGGAACAGGAAGTAGAAGCAGCCAAAGCCAGTATTTTGAAAAAGCGTTTAACTGCACTTGAAGATGACCGTCGCATTCATAGTATGTTGATTCCACAGTTAGAAAAAGGTCGTGATTTAAACTATCGTGAAAAGCGTGATCAACACATTGCTAGTTTGACCAAAGCGGATGTTAATGCTGTCATCAAAAAATATATTCAACCTGAACATTTGGTTGAGGTGATGGCTGACCAATATGGTCAAGCCGCAAAATCTACTCAAAAATAAACTTAATAAAAAAATCCTCCAGATGGAGGATTTTTTTTGAGCTACAATGGATAACTTGATAGCGAGATTTTCTTAACGAACTTATAGGCGGTAGAACTGACGGGCATTTTGTTGGAAGATTAAAGTCAGTGCATCAGGATCATAACTCGCCACCGCATCTGAAAATGCGTCAATAATATTCACCAAGGATGCACTCACACTATCCATCGGGAAGTTAGAGCCAAACATCACACGGTATTTCCCAAAGCATTGTAGAGCATGAGAAATAAGCGGAAAGGCACAATCGAAAATCTCTTGTTTAGATGCAAGGCGTTGTTCTTTATGAAACTGATGACCCAGCACCGGCATGAATAATCCAGACATTTTGGTATAAACATTTGGGCAACTTGCCAGTTCAGCTAAATCATCTTTCCAACGAAACAAGATATTGTCACGTGAAGTTTGGGTTAAGCCTGTATGTGAGCCGACAGGTCCAAAGGCACCGACAGGTGTCCCAAAATGATCCAGAACGATAGATGTTTCAGGGAAAGCACGTGCTAAAGCGGTTAAATCACGAATTTGGTCTGAATAAACCCATGCATCAAAACTTAAATTCATTTGAGCAAGAGCTTCAAAACCTTTCATAAATTTTTTATTGGTATAGAGATGGGGCTCATTGGTCCATGCATGAACTTTTGGGTCTTCATGTACAGCTGCCATTTTTCGTATGCCACGAAAATGTGGGGAGGCTTGTTTATGCATTTTAAGAATTTTCTTAAAACTACTGTCACATGGGTCTGCAGTGCCGACTATGGCGCCAAGTTTAATTTTTTGAGCGTTAAAGTCTAAGGATTCAATGAACTTGGTTTCACCAACTACCCCTTTACCTTTATGGTCATGCCAGCTCGCTTCTACATGTACGATTTGATCGACCTGATAATGTCCTGCATCTTGCTTATAATTTTCAGGCAAATACGGTGTCGTCACATGTTTGGTCAAACCAACTGTGTCAATTAACTCTTGCGGCTTAACTAAGCGCATCATTTTGTCGAGCAAGTAGGGATGTTTACCCAATAATTTCACGGCAAGTGAAGCGGCATGTGGGGTATTGTATGGATCCCATTGATGTATATGTGAATCCACGATGGCAAAATCGAGCGTCTGCATTGCTATCCTTGTCCTTAAAACCATGTCCATTTCTTGCGTATTTCATTGTATTTTCGAATACGCGAGGCACTGAAAATAGCATGAATGATGAAAATACAACGTTATGACTAAATATTAAATCAAAGCTTTGTGAAAGAGAAGTTGTATAAAAAAAGCCCCGAAGGGCTTTTGATTAATGCTGATGATCGTGGTCGTGATCATGCTTATTTGCATGGAATTCTTCGTTATGACGGAAGCGAAGATAGTTTTCAAACTGTTCGCAATATTCATCATAATTATCTTCAAGCATCATTTGAAATTGTTGAAGAATATAAGACATTACTTGATCTTTGGCATCACGCATTTCTTTGCCATCTTTGAAGCCATTTGCAGCAACCCAAGTATTAAAGCGAGCAGTACCAAATAACATGGCAGCGCTCACTTGACCGCGCATTTCTGCCGGTTTGACTTGAGAACCTTTTTCAACACGACAAAATTCATTGGCTTGTTTAATAAATTCATCCGCACGTTCAAAGAAAGCTGCATTCAACGCTTCTTCTTCGGTTACATCAGTAGCTTCAATCTTTTGAACCATGAATGTGTCCTAGCATAAAAATCTAATGCAGTATTATAGGCAAAGCCTTGCAGAAACTAAACCTTTGACTTAATCTAAAAAAATAGCCTAAGTAAAGTGGAATACCCCATGCAAGATGCAATCGCAGTGCAAAGTCTGAAAAGTGATATTGCATTACTTCGACAAAATGTTTGGCCGCCCTCAACCTTAGCCAATGTAGAAGGGCTGCCCATTTATTATGGTACACAATCTGAAGTAGCCGAATATTATGCGCAGTGGACTGGCTTAATTGAACGTGCTCAGGACTTATTTCAGCCCCTTATGGAAGATGAAGTCCTCGATGCAGTCCATTTGCCGAGTCATTTGAATCTGCCGCTTTTTTATTTTCACGTGGATCGTATTCGAATCAACAAAACACGGGCGAAAGAATCTAAAACCTTTCGTGGTATTGCCAGCTTAGTTGAAAAATGTGGGCAATTTGAAGCAGATCAAATTCAAGCGATGCGGCTATGGCTAGACAGCGATGATACGGCAGCTTTGGTCGCACACCGTGAATTTATTGACCTCAGAACCTATGTATTTCAACATGGACAAAGTGAATACACCCGTACCCGTTTTTATGTGAATGGCATTGTACTCAGTGTCGAAAACGACTTTAAATTGGTGGATGCCCGTGATAAACCACGTAAAGCTCGTAGTGATAGCTATAGTGACCCATTAGCAGATAACAATACGTGGAAAATCTTTGGGAAATATCGTTAATCAAATGTATTGACGATATCAGTTAGAGCGTGTACTTAGTTTGCTGTACAAGGAAGCTTCGGGTTATTTAATCCACGCCCTAAAGTGAATATAGCCACTATGGCAAATGCGACAAAGATCATCACCGAATACAATAAGGTGTTGGCATTAAAATGATCGACAATATAGCCGCCAAACAGTGAACCACACGCAATCATGAGTTGGAAAATACCAATAAACAGCGGCATGCCTTTTTCAACAGCTTCAGGGGCATGTACAAACATCCAGATATTGGCCGTTGTAGGAAATGCCCCAAAGGCGAAACCCCATAATGCGGTTAAAAGATATGCACCGAATAAATGAACTGCAAAGTGTGGAAAGCTAAAAAATACCACGATAAAACTGAAGGCAACAAAAGCAAGGGTATAGCGGACATTGATGTTACTGCTATAACCCGCAAATAAATTACCAAAGAAACCGGCTATACCGTAGATCAATAATAATGAACTGATGGTGGTCGCATCAAAGCCTGCATGATTCTTAAAAAATGGGGCGAGATAGCTATAAGAAGAAAAATGAGCAAAACCAATTAATAAAATAATAATCAGGCCTTTACGTGCTTTATCATGTTGAATCAGTGCAGGTAAATCACTAAATCGAATAGCCGAAGTGGGTGGAAGTTTTGGGAGAAATTTGATTTCTAAAACTAAAATGACGATGCCAATCGCTGCAATGATTTGAAACGCACTACGCCAACCTAACCAGTCACTCAACCATGTACCTAATGGAACACCTAAAACCGTCGCTAAGGTAACTCCTGCCATGACGATCGCAGTGGCTTTGGCAATGGCGAGATGACTGGGTGCGACACGCCCACTCAAGGCTATGGCTGTTGCCCAAAATCCACCGATAGCAATACCCAATAGAAAACGGCTAAACAACAACAGCGCAAAGCTTTCTGCGAAGCCAGTTATAAAATTAGAAATGACCATAATCACGGTTAAGGCAATCAGTAAGATACGACGGTCAAGTTGCTTCACAGCAACAGAAAGCAGGGGCGCTGCGATCGCACCCATAATGCCAGGGAGGGTAATCACCCAACCTGCGGTACCTACACTAATATTTAAATCTTGAGCAATGGCATTTAACACGCCAATGGGTAAAAACTCACTGGTGACAAGGGCGAAAGCTGTAATGGCAACCGTGAGGATTGCAAACCAATTCCCTTGATTGGGAGAAGATTCATCAGGCTGCTGCGTCAACTGTTTATCTTGTTTTAAAGCTGTAGCATGCGGATTCATAGCGTTACACCTTAATTATTTAATTTAATAGTGACTGTTATAAAAATAAATTATTTGATTAAATTGTGAGCGTCAATTATTTTATTAGTGAACGTTATAAAATATAAATGTTAGCTTATGATGAATGATTCAAAGCAAGAAAATCAGCACGCTAATCCAGCCGATTCGGTCAAGAAGCGTGGACGACCTAAATGTTTTAATGAACAGCAAGCCTTGGAAAAGGCGATGATGTTGTTTTGGCAATTTGGCTATGAAGGAACGTCCATCAGTGATTTAACTCAAGCTTTGAATATCACCGCACCCAGCCTATATGGCACATTTGGCGACAAAACGGCGCTTTTTGAAAAATGTATTGAATACTATAGTGAACACGAAGTTCAGCCTGCAGAAAAAATTCTACAAGCAGGTCAAACAGCTAAAATTTCGATGGAATTATACCTGTACGATAGTATTCAGCATTTGGTGCAAACCAATAAACCTAAAGGTTGTATGGTCGTGGTGGCAACAATGAATTGTTCACAGCAAAATCAAACCATACAAGAACAGCTCAGACAACGACGTGCCTATACCAAAACAAAAATTATGGATCGGCTCGCTATAGGCGTGCACAATGCGGAAATTGAAAGTTTGGCTCATGCAGAGCAATTGACTGATTTTTATATGACCTTATTACAAGGGATGACCATACAAGCCCGTGATGGTATGGCCTTGATGCAATTACAGCGCATGGTGAGTAATGCGATGAAATCATGGGGGTTATTAGCACAAGGTCCAATCAGTATGGATCATGAATTAAACTCCCAATAGCAGCGTAGTCTTAACGTACTTTTCTTAGTTTTTTTGAATGACTGTTATGCAAATACTATTTTGATGTTTATTTGCAGGGATGAATTTTAATGTCACCCAATTCCATCACACTTATATAACCATCAACCGCAATTAAATTGTCACTTTGACTCGATAGAGTTAGACATTCTCCAGACTTGACGCTTGACAGTAACTGACCTTGTTGCGGATTCAAGTTCATACTGTAAATACTTAGTATGCCAGCATTGGTTTTGATTTGGTAAGACTCATCACCATAGTCCTCATTATTATTGCGCAGGACTTTAAAGGTTCGTCGTGTCTGATCAAAGTTTTGAGTTGGAGAAAGCGGCTTTTCTACTTGTAAGGATGCAGTGCGCCTTAATTCGGTGCTTTGCACAGGCTTATGTTGTTCACTACAAGCACTTAGTAATGGGAAAAGGATAAATATAAGTGAAAATGAAAATAGGGGATGAATTACAGGTATGTGACTATTCAACATAAAACCACCCTGAATCTAATTTTTCAGATAGCTTATTTTAAAAGTTTTTATCCAGAAAACAAAAATAATAGCTTCTCAAAATATTTCAATGTAACTGAGTCAAACTAAAGAAATGATGAATTGAAATTAACCGACTTTGAATCTGAATGTTCAACAAATGAATATCTATACGACAATGTGGGATGCAAATAAAAAGGGAGACTCATTGAATCTCCCTTTTTGATTTTACTTAATGAGTTTTCGACTCACAAGGAATTGTTCTGTCGCTTCTAATAGCTTATCAGCATAAACCTCTAGTTTTGCCGTCAACCAACCGAGAACAAACCAATCGCTAGCTTCCAGCTCTGTTTGCTGAATATACTGTGCAGAAGAGGAAAGGACTTGGTATTCCTGTGCCGCAACTTGTGCATCATTGAGTGCTTTACTGTATTTCTGCAAATTTTTTACATCGTAAATCGACGTCAAAACTGGGAAGCTAAATTTAAGCTCTTGTATGCGTTGAGAAAGCACGTCTAAGCTTTCAAAATTGTTAATGTCGGCATCATTTAAAGACTCTTGGAGGGCTTTATATTGGTTTTGCAGGGTTGTTTGAGCATACCATTTAAAATCATGTTGCTGCGGCGCATCATCGAATTTCAAACTAAACATTAAAAGCTCAAGATAATGATGTACATTTTGAGTCGATTTAACCAAATTGCCTAACTTCTCTTTGCAATACAAAATATCTTTAGTTAAATTTTCTGAAGTCGTTGGGTTTTGTAAAAAGCCACCCAAGGTATTTTGCATGTGTTCAAAATGGTGTAATTGTTCAAATTGCTGCTTAAATGCGCCTAATTGGACAGCCCATTTTTCAACGATATCACTGTTCCAATCTTTAAATAGCGAAATGGTTAATTGTAAATGATGGAGTGCTTTCTGAGCTTGTGTAATGTGCTCAGCCTGAGCCACACCTGCAGAAATTGCGGCAATATTAGGCAGAAGATGCTGCATTTCCTGTGCAATTAAAAGTCGTAAGTTTTTTGCGGCAGTGTCTTTTTTACTGAGTTGAAATTCTTTAGCCTCAACTGCTGGACTCACAGTTTGATTAAACGCCAGCAAATTCCCGATTTCCGCTTTACTGCGGACATCTAACCATAAATGATACTTTTTAACCCATTCGAAACTAAAGGCAAGGAGTGATTGAATAGAGCCACTTTTAAGCTCAAATTCAACTTCATGAACTTCTGTTTCTGTGCTGTTGCTGCGGATACAGCCGACATCTAAGCTAACTTCGATCTTGGCATCTTCAAACTCTATGACGCGATAAGTTCTGAGAATATCTGTTTCAAACTGAAGTTGTAACGAATCCTGCTGATCGCCTAAAGTGGTTTTTAAAACTGACTGAACTTCAGCTTCATTGGCATAGACCGATAAATCTAGGGCAGGAGCTTGTTCTTGCTCGCCCAAATCAAGATTATGTTCAAACCGTTCAATGTGGCTTTTACCTGCAGCTTTCAAGGTTTGAATCCAACGCGTTCCCTCTAGACGTTGACGCAAGGCTGCATGTTGCTGTGCCATTTTTCGATCTGGGGTATCAAAATATTTAGCTTTAAGTTGAATTTGTTCCGATTTTTTTGGATCGAGTGCTTTTAATAATGCAGTTCGACGTGCTTCTGGAATCTGGAACTTTAATTCAACTTCAACCATGGTTTTCTGTCCTGATGTCACAACTTCATGATCTGGCATGAAGCGTTCTTTAAATTTTTATAAAAATGAAAAACTAAAATGCGCGTAAATTTTCTATCAGCTAAACGCGTATCGATTGTAGCGAAAAACAGTTGAGAAGTAAGACTTGACGGATTTGAAAACTCAGCTTTGGGACTAAGAAAAGTTTTAAAAGATGGATATTCCATCAATTGTATAATTCACAATGGTTCGATTTTCATGGGATCAAAATAAAATTTTACGCCTTTAAAGTGGGAGAGTTTTAAGCTATGTTGGTTAAAATAAGTTCAGGATGAGCACAACATGAATTCACAAGTACAACCCGAGTTTAATCGAGATTTAAAGCCCGAATTTCAGTTACCTATTCGTGAGTATTCGCAATTTTATCGGTTTTATTTGACTGAACATCGAAATATCATGAGTCGACGTTTACATGTCACCGGCAGCAGTATAGGTCTCTATTTTTTTGCAAAAGCAATTTTAAAAAAACAACCGAAATATTTTGCTTATGGTCTGGTTTCAGGCTATGCCTGTGCATGGGTCGGACATTTTTTCTTTGAAAAAAATAAGCCAGCTAGTTTCAAGCAACCTTTGTACAGTTTTATTTCCGATTGGCGCATGCTGTCTGATATTGTGAAGGGGAACTTAAGCTTAAAAGACCGCAATTTAGATAAGATTGATAGTTAATTGTTTATTAATCAAACGCTTAATTTTTATGGATATGGGTGTGATTTTTTTGAGTAAATGACTTGCAAAATTAGAGTGATTAGTCTAATAATGTTCATATTGTTTATTTACTCCTTATCTAAAACATGAATAGTCGATAAACCACAGTTTTCCGAGCCTAGAGTGACCTTCTCTAGGCTTTTTTTATGGCCTTAGAAAAGTCTATTGTTTGAAATATATAACAATAAAAACTTTTATAAAATAGGTTAGACTTTTTGATGCTCTGAACGCTCCCCAAAACGTTTCTTACCAAGCACCAAAAAGTCTAATAGGTTACAAATTTTTATTTTTATAAAAGTGTTGTGTTTTTATGCGCTGCGTTTTGAGTTCTTCTGGTGCACTATTAAATAATTTGTATCAGTTTTGTTCTATACCTGAAAATAGGTATTTTTTGCCATTTTCTACAGAAAATTCAATTAAACATTTATATAAGCAGTCCTGTGAAAAGGAATATAACTTTCTCAGCAGCAAAGCATTAAAATTTTATATCCCAAGCAACATTTCATAGACCTAATCGTTATAATATTCAAAAGTTTTAAGTTGTGATTGAACTATGCGTGGTTTATACCTCATTACCAATGATGATCCAATCGAATTGCTTTTAGCCAAGCTTGAAGGCGCGATGGCAACTTATGAAGTTGCTGTTTTGCAATATCGTCGTAAAAAAGTGGCAAAGGAAGATCAGGCTTATGAAATTGAGTACATGAAAAATATGTGTAATCAGTACAAAGTGCCTTTTGTCATTAATGACGATCTAGAAGCTGCAGTTCAGTATGGTGTGGGTGTCCATTTAGGGCAAGATGACGGTTCAATTGCTGAAGCTGTAACACGCTTACCTAAAAATGTTTTGATCGGTCGAAGCTGTAATAACTCTTTAGAACTGGCTGAGCAGGCAATTGCAGACGGTGCAAACTATGTGGCTTTTGGTGCCATTTTTGCAACTGAAACTAAGCCTGAAGCAGGCAATATTGGCTTAGAAACGCTAAAACAAGCCAAAGCGAAACTAAATGTACCTATTTGTGCAATTGGTGGTTTAACTGTAGAAAATTCAGCAGAAGTCATTGAAGCAGGTGCTGATCTTTGTGCTGTGATTAGTGATGTATTAGGTCGTTCAATGTCTGCTGTTAGCAGTCGTGTTTATGAATGGTCTGAGCTTTTTGCTGAACAAGCTTAATTTTATTTTTTAGATTGAATAAGTAGAGAATTTTTATGAGCTTATCTGCTAAGCAAGAACAATTATTTAAACAAGCCAGCAAGCATATTCCTGGCGGTGTAAACTCTCCTGTACGCGCATTTAATGGTGTAGGCGGTACACCGGTATTTATCGAAAAAGCGCAAGGTGCATATCTCTATGACGTAGACGGAAAACGCTATGTCGACTATGTCGGCTCTTGGGGCCCAATGATTTTAGGTCATGCGCAGCCCGACATTATTAAAGCAGTTCAAGACGCGGCTGTTGATGGTTTGAGTTTTGGTGCGCCAACCGTTCATGAAACAACTTTGGCGGATATTATTTGCGAAATTATGCCGTCTATTGAATTGGTTCGTATGACCAACTCAGGGACTGAAGCAACGATGACTGCTATCCGTTTAGCTCGTGGTTATACGGGGCGTGACAAGATTGTAAAATTTGAAGGCTGCTACCATGGTCACTCAGACTCACTTTTAGTGAAAGCAGGTTCTGGTCTTTTAACTAAAGGTGAAGGCGAAGCAACTTCGGCCGGTGTACCTGCTGATTTTGCCAAACACACTTTAACCCTGCCATATAACGATATTCCCATGCTGAAAGAATGCTTTGCAAAGTTCGGTTCAGAAATTGCTGGTGTAATTGTCGAGCCAGTTGCAGGCAACATGAATTTGGTGAAACCAATTGACGGTTTCTTACAAGCCATTCGCGATGTGTGTGATGAGCATGGTTCAGTCTTTATCATTGATGAAGTAATGACAGGTTTCCGTGTTGGTCTTGGCGGTGCGCAAGCGCATTATGGCGTAACACCTGATTTAACCACTTTAGGTAAAATTATTGGTGCTGGCCTGCCTGTGGGTGCATTTGGCGGCAAGCGTGAAGTGATGGAATGCATTGCACCTCTTGGCAAAGTCTATCAAGCAGGTACATTGTCTGGTAACCCATTGGCTATGCGTGCCGGTATTGAGATGTTTAAACATTTGCGTCAGCCGGGCTTCTATGAAACTTTGACTGAAAAATTGGCAGGTTTACTTGCAGGCTTACAGGCTGCTGCAGATGAAGCAGGCATCCCGTTCTTTACCCAGCAAGTGGGCGGTATGTTTGGTATTTACTTTACAGATCAAACTGAAATTACTGGTTTTGATTCAATTTTGAAATGTGATGTAGATGCGTTTCGCACTTTCTTCCATGGCATGCTGACACGTGGTGTTAACCTTGCACCGTCTGCATTTGAAGCCGGTTTCTTCTCAAGCGCACATAGCGATGAAGATATTGCATTTACCATCGAAATGGCGAAAGAAGTTTTTGCTGAAATGAAGTAATTTTCATTTAAATCGGTAAATTCTGCTTTAGAATAAAGCCCGCAGCCTGCTGTGGGCTTTTTTGTTGTTTTAAGTTCGGCTTTTTAAGAAAAGGATTTTTAAATGAAAACCAAGCATTATTTAACTTTGGCAGATGCAGAATTTTTACTAAACACAGCACATGCTTATGCAGTTGAACAAGGTTTTAATGTCAGCATTGCGGTAATGGATGATACAGGCAATTTATTGGCGATGAAACGAATGGATGGTGCAGCGCCAATGACAGCAAATCTATGCTTAGAAAAAGCCAAATGTTCAGCCATCAGTAAGCGCCCATCTAAATTGTTTGAAGATTTGATAAAAGGTGGGCAGATGGGTTTCTTAACCATGCAGACGTTTAATGGCATGCTGGAAGGTGGTGAGCCGATTTTGTATGAAGGGCAATTGGTGGGTGCAATGGGCGTGTCTGGGGTAAAGTCATTTCAAGATGCAGAAATTGCACAAGTGGCGATTGAGAAGTTTTTCGCGCAGCAAAACTAAGCATGATCTTGAGTGAAATAGATAATTCAGCCCAATCGATATGTTGGGCTTTTTTTTATTTTGATTTAAATGTCTAGGAACTTCGCCCATAGCATTAAATCGAAATTTTCTAAGATTGAGCCGAAGCATTCAGCATGAAATTGATAAATGCTTTGAGTTTAGAAGACTGATAGTTAGACTTTGGATAGAGTAAATAAAAAGGCCGAGTTGTTTGGCTATAAGATTTGAGAACTTCCACCAACGCGCCGCTTTGTAATTCTTGCTCCACTGAAAAGCGGTAGACCTGCATCAGTCCCGCACCTGATTTAGCTAAGATTAAGGTCGAGAGATAATCATCTTTACAGGTAATTTTTCCTTGCACATCAACCATAATTTTTTTGCCTGCATCCATGAGTGACCACGGTCCAGACTTACCTGAACTCGGCAATTCAAACAAAATACATTCGTGATGCTGTAAGTCTTGGATGTTCATAGGTGCAGGGTGCCTTTTCAAATATTCAGGTGTAGCAACAATGCATAATGCAGCATCTTCAAGTTTTCGTGCAATTAAGCCAGAGTCGGTTAACTCATTACCGCGAATCGCAATATCATAATCATCAGTTACTAAATTTACATTATGGTTGCTGACATGAATCTCGAGCTTGATGTGTGGAAACAGCTCGGCAAATTTAGCCATTTTAGGCAGCAGTCGATAATGTGCATAAGCTGTAGGTACGCTAATTTTCAGTAAGCCGATGGGGTGTTCCTGTTCACCGCTGATTTGCATTTCACCTTCGAGTAGGCTATTCAGGGCTTGTTTGCAAAAATAATAATAATGCTGCCCAGCATCGGTAATTTTAAGTTGGCGTGTAGTGCGGACAAATAGCTTTACCCCAAATTTTGCTTCTATGCGTGATATCGCTCTACTGACTGCGGCAGGAGAAATGCCTGCTGCAATTGCTGCAGCAGAGAAACTTTTCTTTTCCACGGTTAAACAGAATAATTCAAGACTGCCGATTTGCAGATCATCATAGTGACGCAACATAATATTTCTGCTTATTAATTACATGATGTAATAAGTAAATTAAATTTGAAGATCTTTTTCAAGAATTTATTTTCGATAAAGTGGGTTTAACAGCTGATTCAGCACTGGCTGAGAGCAATTATTTATACAACTCCACAACGAATATAGGAGATACACATGGCGATTCTCAACTACGAAACAGGCCCGATTCAGGCAGAAGCAGCGTTTACTTCAGACTTCCCGGTTGCAAGTGAAATCAAGATGCATGATTTAGTGAATATGCAGGAAATTGAACGTCGCAGCATGGATGTGCGTCCGGGCATGCGCCACAAATATATGCCACTTGGTTTTGACCGTTTTAGTGGTGCGCTTTGGACTGGTGGACGCTACTTATTTGATACTTGGGAAAATGTAAAAGATTATGAGCGTTTCACCAGTGAAGAATTGGAATTTGAGCCGAATGTAAAGTTTTGGAGCCGTCCATTTTTCTTGAATGTACAGCGATATATTTGGCGTGTTGCTGGTGCTCATGATTTTAAACCCTTAGCAACATCACATCATGTTGTGCGTTTTGAACGGTTTTCTACACAGCATGATCAGTTAGATCAGCTACTAAAAGAGGTTTGGCCGACTTTGCGAGAGCAAGCGCAGGCGCTAGGTTTGTCCAGTGCTTGGCTGATGTTTAATCAAGATGAAAAGCAAGTCAGTATTGTGACTGTGGCTGCCAAAGTGGATACAGGTAATGCGGCTGAAGATAGCATCAAGGCTTTGGCTAAACTTGAAAGCATGAGCTCTTTGAGTGAATTGTTACCTTCTGAATTAAAGTTAACTCCACTATTTGATCGAACCAATCCAATACTTGCACAGTGGCTGCCTCTATCTCGTGTTGCAGGCGGTGAACCTTCGGCACATCCGATGTCACCACCATTGGCGGCACCTACCGTCGAACCACAAAAATAAATACGATAAGCTGACAGGGGTCGTGCTCTTGTCAGCATTCATATTGTAGTAAAACAGTCTAGAAAATGTGGTCGTTTGAAGTATCAGGGCTTATTGGAGTGCTAGCAGTGTGTTTTATAATGATCAGTTCTAGTTTGATATACTATGTAATATACAGATTTAGGAAATATATTAAAAAAATGTAATTCTTAATGCGATGTATACTAGGGAGGAGCAGCTATACATATATTTTACAATGATGAGTATTGATGTATCTCGAATATTGTTTGTGAATGAAAAGAATATTAAAGAAATTATCGTAAAATAAAAAAATGATATTTGAAAATTTTTTATGTTCTTTTAAAAAGAATGGACGTTATACAAATTAAAATAAATGGACAGCTATGGACTCAAAGGAATTAGCATATTTACTCAAAATAGGAATAATCAACGAAAACCTTGAAATCTATAAAGGATTGTTTTCAGATACCTTGCCATCAGAAATAAAAGATCCTTATTTTATTGATGCAATAAGTTTTTTTAATAATTTGCCAGACGAACATAAGAGAATTTTTTTTCAATCTTACGACAAGTAATGATTGATTCAATTAGTAATGTATTGGGTGTTATTGATGGCAGCTCAAGTTTAGAAGAGCACGATGGTGATTTTTCTTTGCTGTATGAGGGTAAGTCACTTGAATATTTACAAGATTATTTTTTATCCCAATTTGAATAAAACCAAAACTTAGGTTTATCTAATAAAATTAATAGAATTAAAAAAATATATAAGTTTAAAGTTGACCAAAAAGTAAATCATCAGTAGCCGAAAGTCACCTTCAGATATGATTCTGCGTTAGCATATCAATTGTTCCAACTTGAGTTATGTACCGAGTCTGTATGCTTTATCCCATGCCAAAAAAAATCCAATTTTCACCATCTCAAGCAAAATGGCAGCTGTCTTCAACACAGTCGGTATTGGTACTGGTTGGCTTACAAAATTTACGCTTGCAGCAGGGCATACAAGATACGCAGTTGATGGAAAATATTATCCAGTTGACCAATAAAGCCAAAGCCTTAGAGATTCCCATTGTCGACTTATATGGCGATGATTTACTTCAAGGCATGCAGCAGCTCGGTGAATATGCAACAACACACCCGCAGCTCATCTTTGCAGGGCAAATCACACCTATGCTGAAACAGATCTTGCCGCATCTATACAGCGTAACAGAGCAAATCTGTATTGTTGATGACGCAATTGTGCTGAATAATCAGGAACAGCATATTCAGTGGGTGGACTCCATGTCAGGCCAAGGTATACATCATATGAGTAGTTATAATTTGATGCGACTTTGGAATCTGTCAGCACCAACTGAATTCGTTTTGTCAGCCAAAGGCATATTATTGGCTATTGCAGAGCAGCTAGATATGGACGCATTGGAAATAGATCCCTTAATCGATTTACGTAGTTATGGGCTCGATTCCATTGCCATGGTCAGCTTAATTGGGTTGTGGCGTGCCAATGGTGCTAACATCCGTTATGAAGACTTTTTAGATGATGCAAGTTTAAAAGCATTGCTAGAAAAATTGCTCAGTACAGACTAAACAAAGCCAATTGGAATTATTTTTGTTCTAAATCGGAAAATACGTCGGGAAATATGCCTTTGTGCATTGTAATTGTTGGCTAAGCTTTTTATTATTGCCGCCTTGTTTTTCGAGATCAGAACTGGATTGAACTTTGAGTAATTTTCTAACCGAACACCTGATACATCGTGACACTGACTTTATGGTGATCCATAAACCAGCAGGTTTACTCACAGTTCCGGGAAAAACAGTAGATTTACAAGACTGTGTTATCAATCGATTATTACAAATTGAGCCGAATACTTTGCTCATCCATCGTTTGGATCGTGATACCTCAGGTATTTTGGTTTTTGCATTAACCCGTCAAGGGCAAAATCGAATTTCACGCCAGTTCCAAGAACGTCAAACTTCAAAAACATATCAGGCATTGGTTGCGGGTACGCTCGAAGGTGAAGGTACTGTTGATGTACCCGTCGTGTATGACCCAGAACATCCGCCACTGCATATTGCCGATCCTGCACATAATAAGCCTGCACTTACGCATTGGAAAGCCACTGAACATTTTGAGATTCAGGGTCAAGCCGTAACACGTGTAGTGTTAACTCCTATTACCGGTCGATCACATCAGCTTCGTGTTCATATGCAATATTTAGGTCATCCTATTGTAGGTGATACTTTATATGCAACAATTGAACAACAACAGCTGATGCCGCGCTTATGTTTACATGCTGAGCATTTGAGTTTTAACCATCCTGAAACAGAGCAAACAGTGGAATTTCACTGTCCTGTACCATTTTAGGAAAATCATTTAAATCCCTAAGAATTCTGCTCACTATTTAGTGGGCTTTATGTCAAAATATATTGCTTTATGGTCTAGATTTTTGCTCAAATAACGTTCACAGTTTGAGCATAATATTTTCAGACCGAACTTGAGAAAAAGGTGGAAAAATTGCAGCAGTTTGCTATTGGTCAACGTTGGTTATCAGATACAGAAACGGAACTGGGTTTAGGTGTTCTTATTGATGTTGATGAGCGATCGGTCAGCATTTTATTCCCGAAAAGTGATGAAACTCGTGTCTATGCCCGTCACAATGCACCTTTATCTCGTATTGTTTTCAATGTAAATGACGAAGTCCAAGACCAAGAAGGTCAAATTTGGACTGTTGAATCTCTTGAAGACCGTGGTGGCGTGGTTCGTTATAACGCGGTACGTAAACTTGCCGATGGCACAGAAGAGCGTAAAGCACTGAATGAAACACGTATTGGTGCAAGTATTCAGTTAGCAAAACCATTAGATCGTTTGCTTGCAAGCCAAGTGGACTATAAAGAATGGTATGACCTGCGTATCGAAGCACTGCTTCTTCAAGCCAATATGAAGTCTAGCCCTCTACGTGGCTTGGTAGGTTCACGTGTGGGTCTCATTCCACACCAACTGTATATTGCGCATGAAGTGGGTAAACGTTTTGCTCCACGTGTATTACTTGCTGATGAAGTGGGTCTAGGTAAAACCATCGAAGCAGGTCTGATTATTCATCAGCAACTCAAAACGGGTCGTTCAGAACGTATCTTGGTCTTAGTACCTGATTCATTGCAATATCAATGGATGATTGAAATGCGTCGTCGTTTCAATCTTGAGTTCTCATTATTTGATCTGACACGTACAGCATCAATTAAAGAACACGATCCAGATCTCAACCCATTCTTAACAGAACAATGCATCATTGCGAGTGTCGATTTGATGATCGACCATGATGACTTGCGTGAACAAGCCCTTGAAGCTGGGTTTGATTTGCTCGTAGTCGATGAAGCCCATCATTTAATGTGGTCAGAAGAAGAAGGCGGCAATGACCGTTATGACCTTGTTGAAGAACTTGCTGAAAAAACGCCGGGTGTCTTGTTATTAACCGCAACGCCTGAACAATTAGGTGTGGAAAGTCACTTTGCACGTTTACGTCTGCTCGATCCACAACGTTTTAGTTCTCTTGATCGTTTCTTGGATGAAGAAGAGCAGTATCACCAAACAGCTAAAATTGCTGAAGTGCTGATGTCTGATCTACCACTCGAAGAAGGGCATTTGGCAGCGATTGAAAGTCTATTAGGTCATCGAATTACTGACGAGCCAGAACAACGCTTCCGTGCCATTCACGAATTATTAGACCGTCATGGTACAGGCCGTATTTTATTCCGTAATACACGTGAAGCGATTCAAGGCTTCCCAGGTCGTGACTGTCAGCCTGCGCCATTACCTGCACCAGAAAACTGGTCTAAAGATGGCAAGCTACGTGAACAAATGTGGCCTGAAGAAGCGCAGCTTGATGGCTCGTGGATGGAAACAGATCCACGTGTGATGTGGTTGATGGAACGTCTGCGTACAGACCTGAAACACAAAAAAGTGTTATTGATTGCACGTAGTGGTCCAGTGGTTGAGTCTTTAGAAAATGTACTTCGTTTGCATGCGGGTATTCGCACTGCGATGTTCCATGAAGGCATGAGCTTATTAGAGCGTGACCAAGCAGCAGCTTACTTTGCTGAAGAGTCATACGGTGCGCAAATTTTACTATGTTCAGAAATTGGTTCTGAAGGTCGTAACTTCCAGTTTGCATCGGACTTAGTTTTGTTTGACTTGCCTGCAAACCCAGATGTACTTGAACAACGTATTGGTCGTTTAGACCGTATTGGTCAAGAAAATCGTATTCAAATTCATGTGCCTTATCTGGTTGGTACTGCTCAAGAGCGTATGTTCCGTTGGTATAACGAAGCATTAAATATTTTCTGTAATATCTCCCCGACAGCGCAAACTCTCCAAGAAAACTTTATCGTCAATCTGAAAGATTGTTTGTTGGCAGATAAAGGCCAAGAGTTTGAAGATCTGCTCGAAGCCGTAAGTGTACAACGTGAAGCACTTGAAGCTGAACTTCAAGAAGGTCGTGACCGTTTACTTGAGTACAACTCTTGCCGTCCAATTGTAGCGCAAGAAATTGTGACTGCACTTGAAGACTACGACGACAATACAACCTTGCCAATGTTTATGAAGCGCTTCATGGCGTCTACAAACATTGATTTTGATGAGCAAAGTAATGGTACCGTGATCATCAAGCCAACGGATCAAATGCAAGTTCAAGGTCTGACTTTGGACGAAGAAGGTATGACGGCGACGTTCTATCGTGACCAAGCACAGATCCGTGAAGATGCTCAATATTTAACACTTGAGCATCCATTCACTGAAAGTGTGATGGAAATGATTAATACGCAAGGCTTTGGTAGTACCAACGTTGCTGTATTGAAATCGGCCGCTTTACCGCAAGGTTCTGTGTTAATGGAAGTGTGGTTTAAAGTCGATGTCGTTGCACCGAAAGCATTGAATTTGCCGTCAAGTTTGCCACAACAGTTGGTTCGTGTATTACTGAGCGAAAAAGGTCAGGATTTATCGCAAAAAATTGCACCTGAAATTTTACGTCCTTATTTACATCATCTTGATGGCAACAGTTGCCGCCAAGTGGTTAAGGCGCGTCGTGATGTCATTGAACAGCGTTATACGCAAGCGCTTGAAATTGCTCGTGGTGCATTACCGGGCTTTAAACAACAAGCCAAAGAAATCTACGGTAGCAAATGGCAATATGAAATTGACCGTTTAACTTATTTGAAGCAGTTCAACCCAAGTATTCGTGAAGACGAAATTGCACGTTTACAAAAACTGCAAAAAGAAGGTTTAACACTGCTTGATGGTCTAGCGGTTACACCAGAAGCGATTCAAATTATGGTAGTGGTTAAGCCATAAGTTAAGAATCTTAAAAAAGCACCTTAGGGTGCTTTTTTTTATGGCTAAAATTATAACTGTAAAATTAATCACGACAGATTTACGCTAAATCAAAGTTTTGTATTGTTTATTTTTAATCTAAATTGTCGACATCGGCATAAAAAAAGTAACTATTCTTCAGCAATTCTACAGCTTGATCAAAATCTTCATTTTCATCCAACATATAAAATATGCCATCAAGCTTTGTATAGTCAGGATGATTTTTTGCTAACTGAATTTGGATCGTACTTCGTTCTGCTTGGCTGCGTGTTACATAATGAACACTAAGTAAATCAAAGTCGATGTCATTACATAGCGGCTGTTTTAAGGCAATGGCACCACAATAATCATGTATTTCAGGTAATAAGCGTAGAACTAAATCAGCCTCTTTGCTTTCCGCCACGATGAGCTCTGGGTCTGCGGTCTTACACAAAGCGAGTACTTCAGTTAACAGGGTTGAGTCATCTAGTGTATGGTCTAACACGATGACTTTTTGCGGTTGGGTTAAATCAAAGTCATTTATTAAAATCATAAAACCTCCTGAAAATAGAATGGTTATGCTTTATTTATCGGCGCAATAAAATGAAATGGTGCTACGTTTCGAATCTAAATTTTTCTAAAAATGGTTTTGGATAATGTGTTCATTCTATGAACGATCTAAAGTTAATCATGGTGTAGAAACACACCTTGTTCTGATTCGAAGTTCAGTTAAATACTGCAATTGTTAATATAGGGCGCTACGCTTCATGCTCATTGCTATACCCAATATACAAGATTTGATTAATAAAAGAATCGGCATCGCGACATAAGTTGTCGTTATTGATGTCGATTGAATTATGAAAGTGAAATGATTAAATGTATTAGGGCATATAGCGATAGCATCATAATCAAATGATTGTTCACGAACTGCCTTAAGGTCGTGTTTTAATGCTTTAGTTAAGTAAAGTTTTGGCTTGGTTAAATTTATACGTCGATGCTAGCGAGTTGAGGGCAGTTCCGTTAAAATGCTTCAAATTTCAGCAGTTCGTTAGAAGAAAATAAAAATATGAAATCCTTAATTACCTTAGGTAGTAAAACGTCACACGGTGGTGTGGTTTCAGAATGTGAACCTTCATTTGTGATTAATGGTATTGCAGTACATTTAAATGGCATGAAACATTATTGCCCGAAATGTAATTCGACTGTGGCTGCGATCGCGGCAGATCAAAGTACAACGGTAAAGGGGCGAGGTGTTGTGGTTGCTGGAGATAAAACCACTTGTGGCGCAACATTTTTACCGAATCAATCAATGGTCGGTTCACAAAAATAATCTGCAAACTGACTTTGAGGTCATCTAGATAAACTCATTGGGTCCTGTTTAAATCGTATTGATCTCTTTATGATGTGGCATCATCAGTTGATTGGATGAGTTCTAGATGAAAAGCGCGATCCATTTTACCCATGCCAATGGTATTCCTGCTGCAAGTTATCGAAAGTTTTTATCCTACTTTACACCGCAATTTGATGTGAAGGCGATTCCGCTTATTGGTATGGATGAGCGCTATCCGATCACCAAAGATTGGCGATATTTGGTCGAACAAGTCATCGCAGATATCGAGCACCAATTTCCAAAACAAAAAGTGATTGGGCTTGGGCATTCTTTTGGCTCTTTAGTCACCCTTATGGCGGCTTATAAACGTCCAGATTTGTTTTCACAACTGATTATTATGGATCCACCTTTCGTAATCGGTCCTAAGTCTGCCATTTTTGAAGGTATGCAAAAATTAAAGCTCAAAGCCGTCGATAAACTTACCCCAGCGGCAATTACATTGAAGCGTAATGACCATTGGCCAAATTTGGATGAAGCCTATACGGCACTACGGAATAATCGTTTATTTAAAAGTTTTGATCCGCAATGTTTTGAGGATTATTTTGCACAAGGTGTTCGCACTGATGAAAAACGCGGTGGCGTGACCCTCAGCATTCCAAAAGCCGTGGAAGCGCAAATTTTCCGTACAGTACCTGCATGGTGGTGGCGTACTCCACGTAAAGCCCCTCAAATGCCTGTACACTTTATCACTGCAGATAACAGCCATTTTTATAAACAAGGTTTGCCTGACGGAATGAAGAAAACCTATGGTATAGATTATAGTGTAGTTGAAGGTGGGCACATGTTTCCACTTGAGCAGCCGAAACAGACAGCGCTACACGTCATGCAGTACTTACAGTATTAGAAAAATAAATTTTGCTCATAAAAAAGGAGACCTGAACGTCTCCTTTTTTTGACCGTTAATTTTTAGCGAATCTGTGCTTCGTCTAAATGGCGAGCACCTTCCAAAATCATGCGAATCATAATCATGGTTTGTTCGGCAACTTCTTTGCGTTGTTCTGTCGGTAGATCAATGACTTTTGCACCCATGTTAAACACCAATTGGGTAATACCACGTGCCACGATGTCAGGATGAGCCAACTTACTCTGATTTAAACGTTCTAGGACGATTAAATCTTCTCTTAATTCTTGTTGGAAATAGTTAAGTTGACGCTCAACTGCATTTTTATAGGAATGCGAACCAGTATAGCCTTCACGAAGTAAAAGGCTTAAGTTGCCTTCATCGGCATCTAGCTGCTGAATAAATACTTCAACTGAACTACGAATAATACTGCTTTGGCGTGATGCCTGAAGGCGTGCTTCATGCAAAATTTGACGTAACACACCACCAGCTCGATCAATCAACTCAATGGCTAATTCATCAATATCTTTGAAGTGACGATAAAAACTATTTGGAGCAATGCCAGCTTCACGTGCAACTTCACGCAAACTCAGTGATGAAATACTTTTTTGTGGACCAATTAAATTAAGCGCTGCCTGAAACAGTTCTTCCTTGGTAATCGTTGCTTTACGACCTACAGTGCGAACTGCAAGTGGAGTTTCAGCTTCAGAATGTAATTCTTCCTGGTACATGTTAACCATATTCGTCTGTGCAGACTGAGTCATATTTTTTAATAGATTAAAAACATTAACATATTATAGCGTCTGCTAATAGCTTTTGTGAAAATGTCGATTAAATGTACAATCGTATATACAAATATATATACATGTGTATAATAATTAAAAACCTCCCATGAGTTGTATTTGATTATGCATGTACTCGAAAAAGCGAAAAAGCCTTTAAACGCACTCAAAGACAGTGTTGTAGACGTCAATGCGGTAAATTTCTGGTTACAGAAATTTAATCCGTTATGGTCTGGTAATCAGGCTCTCGGCAAAATTGTACAAAAAGAAAATGCAGCAAATGAGATGGTCAGCCTAACCATACAGGTGAACCGTTTATTTAAAATTGGCGAAGCTGGTCAGCATCATCCTGTTTTTGCTTGCGTAAATGGTATCCGTTACGAACGTACTTATAGTTTGACTCAGTTGGATGATCAACACGTATTGCTTAGCGTAAAAAAAGTGAATACGGGTATCGTGAGTACTTGGCTCGTAGAACAAGCACAAGTGGGTGACATCTTAGAATTTGGTCAGCCTTTTGGTGATATGACTTTGGTGTCAAATTCTGCGCCGTTGCTACTATTGGCTGCGGGTAGTGGTATTACGCCAATGTTGAGTTTGTTGAAAGCGATGAGCAAAACCAAGCAAATTGCGGAGCAACCAATTCAGTTAATGTATTGGGTTAAGTATCACGATGATGCCGCATTCAAATTACGCTTCGAAGCTTTGGCAAATCAATATCCAAACTTTAAATTTCAAATTTTCTTTACCCAAGAAGATGTTCCCGATCCACGATTAAATGCCGCTCACGCTGCTCAATTTGACAACATTGAGCACAGTACTGTGTTTGCATGTGGTCCATCGGGTTTCGTCACTCAGGCCGAAGCGTTATTTGATCATGCACAATGCTTTATGAGTGAAGCATTTAGCATGAGTCCAATTGCAACGGATGACATTGGTTTTGTGAATGTCACGCTTACGCAATCCAATAAAACCGTCAGTATTCCAAAAGGCCAATCAATTCTAGCCAGTCTTGAACAGCAAAATATCAAACCAAACCACGGTTGCCGTATGGGCATTTGTAATAAATGTGCCTGCAACAAAGTTGAAGGTTCGACTAAAAATATGGTCAATGGTAGCCAAAATACAGAACCGGGTAATTTACTCAAAATTTGTGTGAACTCAGCACAGTCAGATCTCGTTATTGATTTATAAGGTAGAAAAAATATGAACATGCCTGTAAAAATTGAATATTTTAAAAATCCTAAAAACCGTGAGTTAACCCAATCGCAATTAGATGAACTTGCGCGTGAGCTTGACGCGATTAAGCAAGAAGTTTTAGATGACTTAGGTGAAAAGGATGCGAAATACATTCGTCGTGTGTATTCGACTATTCGATATTCATCTATGGCAGGTCGTGCATTATTGTTTGCAGGTTGGTTTCCGCCAGCGTGGATTTTAGGCACAGGTCTTTTAGGTTTTGCCAAAATCATGGAAAACATGGAATTAGGTCATAATGTCATGCATGGTCAATATGACTGGATGAATGATCCTAAATTCAATGGTCAGACTTATGAATGGGATATCGTGGGTACTGCAGATAACTGGCGCCAAACTCACAATTTTAAACATCATACCTATACCAACATTAAAGGTATGGATGATGATATTGGTTATGGTCTCGTTCGTTTATTCCCAGAACAGCGTTGGAAGCCGGGCTATCTATTACAACCGATTTATAGCATTCCATTTTGCTTATTGTTCCAATGGGGGGTTGCCATTCAAAACCTTGAATTGGGTAAATACTTTAAAGGTCGCAAAACAAAACAGCAGACCAAAGAAGAATGGAAGCCAATGCAAGCCAAAATCGGCAAGCAATTATTTAAAGACTATGTGTTCTTCCCGCTTATTGCAGGGCCGGCAGCATTACCTGTGTTCACAGGGAACCTCGTTGCGAATGGTCTTCGTAATATTTGGACATTTAGTATTATTTTCTGTGGTCACTTTACCAAAGATGTTGAAGTTTTCCCGAAAAAAGTACTTGAAAATGAAAGCCGTGGACATTGGTACATGCGTCAAATCCGTGGTTCTTCAAACCTTACTGGTTCAGAAGCATTTCACATTTTGACAGGGCATTTAAGCCATCAGATCGAACACCATTTATACCCAGATGTTCCTGCGCGTCGTTATCGTAAAATGGCGCCAAAAGTACAGGCCGTATGTGAAAAATATGGTTTGAACTATAACAACGCAAGTTTAGTGAAACAGTACGGCAGTGTACTAAAACGTATTGTGAAATATGCGTTTCCATTTAAAAAGTAATAAACGCTACACTAAATTTACGGGAAAAAAAGCCATGCAATTGCATGGCTTTTTTATATTAACTTTGGGGAAAATATTTATTTCAATTTTTGATATGTAATTTGAGGATCTTAATCAAATTCATATAATTTCCTTTTTTAGCCATACGAATGACCAATTCAATTTCTTCTTTCGTCCACATCTGGCGAGTGGCTGAGAAGGCAAATTGAGCAAGGAGTACAAATGGATTTTCGCCAAATTTAATATGGAGGCCTTTGACATATTTCGGTGGATTGAATTGATTCATATTCTTTTCCCGCTTTTAATATTTGACCGCATTATTTCTAATTAATGAGAAAAATAGCACACTATAAAGTCAAAATAAAAGCAGAATTTTCAAAATTTAATCATATATTAGAGCGACTTAAATTTAAGTTTGTGATTGTTAACTTTGATTAATAAACCAAACTAAATCACTCGACTTTAGTCGAGTTCAGGTAGGCGTTTATCCTTTCCATTCATGAAATGGTGGGTGGCCAATTCAAACATAGCGAGGTCTTCATCGCTATTTCCATAGGCATAAACATGCTCATAGTCTTGAAGGTTAAATTGCTCCAAAACTCGAATTTTCTTTTGCTCGCCACTACAGTCTAAGGTTTGATACAAACCAGTCAGTATTTGGTCATTGGCTGCTGTTTCGGTACAAATCAGTTTGACCCCAAGCTTTTTGGCCACAGGTTTAAGATATAAATCGACGGATGCAGAAACCAACACGACTTCATGACCGCGTTTTTGGTGTTGCTGTAATTGTTCATACAGTGAAGGATTGAGTTCTGCCATCAAATGTTCAGCATATTGCGCTGCTTGATTTAAAACCTGCTCATGATTGGCTTGGCTAAACATTGCGGCATATAGGCGAGGACGCATTGCATGTGCAGGATATAGCTTGAGATAATAGCCTTGAATCCAAGGGAGAATTTTAATCCCTTGGCGCACGATATGCCTTTTAGGCAGGGAATAGAAGATGAACCCTGTAAAACTGTCTTTGTTACACAGGGTTCCGTCAAAATCAAATAAGGCTAGAGTTTTAGGTTTTTGATGCGGCGCATGCATGTTTGATAACGTCCATCGACTCGTGTGGCAAACCAATTGGTATTGTAATCACGGCTTAATTTTGGCCCCGAAATTACGACTTCAGGCATCATGGCGTAAAACGGTTCTTTACCAGTCTTTTCTTGGTACAACTTTTTGACCGCTTTATACGTTAAAGTATCTTCAAAGTCCTGATCTTTTTCTTTTTTAAGATCTGAACGAATTTGACGTGGCGTCGCGATCACATTGTTTTCTGCAAAAACGGCAATCAACGCGGTTTCAGACTGGCTTTTTGCAGAACGTGGAGAACCATCTTTATTATAAAGTAAGAGGTCACCATCTAAGCCGAGCTCAGCAGGGGTCAAGTCATTCAACATGCTTTGGAATGCCGCATTACGACTCGAATAACGACCCGAGTTATAATCTGCAAAACGATAAATCGGTTTGTCATATTCAGCCGGATACATCATTAAACGGTGGATGCCATAATACAAACCGCCATATTGGCTATACATGTCTGTGCGTAGTGCGGCAATATTTCCACCTTGGCGTTTGTGGTCTTTGGCATAGCCTATATGAACTTGCATCGAACCCAAAGTGGTAATGGGGTTGAGCTTTTCACCAATATCTTGTCCAACCAGTTTCGCCGCGCCTGTTAATGCACTCACGTGATAATGTTTAGACATGTAGTCAAAAATTTCACGATATAGCTCGTCTAGTTCACGTTCAGTTTGAACGCGGCGCATTTGGCTCAAATAGTTATCTTCCGGACTCGGCTGATTTTTTAACACATCTTGGAAATAGCCAGCGACCGTACCTCCGATGCCATCACCCAATTTATCTTTAAACTTTTCTTCAAGACGATCTTGAACTTCTTTAACGGCTTTTTCACCGAGTCCCGGCACATGTGGGTCAGCAACAAAATTGGACTCTTGATCGACCACAGCAACAATCGTACAGACATTTTCTTTCGTGGTCGGAATACCGAGCTGATCACTAATGTCGTAGATATCATTGGCCCATGACAGACGTTCATTCACGCGAGGTGGAATGGCTTTTTTAATCTGTTCCGCTTCCATAGTGGGTTCATCTTTGCTCCACCATGAACCATTACCACAGGCAGCCAAGCCAATGGATAAAGCCAGTACAGAAAGGGATTTAAAGCATAATGTGGTCGAAAAAGTTTTGTTCATATTTTCCAATAAACTCAGCCATATGGGGGCGACAAAGCAGGAGCAGTATACTATGCAAAATACATAAGTAATGAATAAATATGTATATGCCTCATAGGGGACTGTCAATCTATTTATGGAGATCTACGCGTGTAAAAACAAGCAGTTCTGTCAGGATGATTGGAAAAAGAATGCTTTTTGAGCTAAATAGATGAATATTCCAATATCATTTTCAACAGATTATAAAAAATGAAGGTATATACTAGCTGAAATCCATAATTTTTTAAGGGGATTGTTATGCCAGCTAAATTTTTCAGTCGTTTCTTAGGTTTGATTGCGTTAGTTATGGTATTGGGGGCAATCGTTATAAACTTTGTTGTGGCTAAACCAATGGTGGAATATTGGATCTTACTCTTACTACCTTGTTTTGCAGTTCCAATTTTAACCTCAGTGATGATCACAAAGGATGAAAATCTTTAACATCATCGTTCAGTAAATTTATATTTCAATCCAATAGATGATGAATACTCAGTCTGTGCAAAAAAGCTCACATCGGGTGGGCTTTTTTGTGAATTAGCCAAAAGTCTTTTATACTATGCAAATGAGAAGGTCAAAACGTCAGCAAAAATTAACAGCTTCAAAAGTTATTTGGTCAACTGAACAAGATGCCGAGTTGATCGAACATGCAGGCTTAGCAATGCCTGAGTTAATCCAGCGCTTGGGATTTTGTGAAGAAGATATTTTGCAAAGAAAAGAAATATTAGGTTTAAACCGGCGGGCACGACAAATTCAACGTTTATATTTTAAATAACAGATATCAAAGTGATTGTATACTGTGACAAACATAAAATGTCTGTGAATTTAAAAACCCACTATCTGTGGGCTTTTAAATTTTTGCTCAATTATTTTGCAACAGCTTCAGAAGCAGGTGCCGCTTCAGTTGCGTCTTGAGCAACTTCAGTTGTTTGAGCTTCAGATGCAGCAGCTTCAACTTTTTGTTCTTCAGCAGCAAATGTAGTTGTAGCAGCAGAGATAAGTGTAGCGAAAAGTACTTTGTTTAAAGTTTTCATGATTCAATATTCAGTCTATTTTTTTGGAAAAAACAACTTAATGTATTAATCATGATAAAAGTGTAATTAAAATGGGTTATTATGTGGCTAGATTGTGAACTTTAACGAAAAATTTATCACAATAAATCAATGGCTTGAAATCCATCACAAAATAATATGTGTCATTCAAATATCGTTTAATATTTTAAAGACTTTAAAAAAGAAAAACCCGAATAAATCGGGAAGTGTATTTTACGTTGTTATTACAGCGAAACTTACACACTTTTCGCTTAATAACAATTTATCGCACAATTATGACGCCATGATGAAACGGAGGTTATTCAGCAGGGCATTCAATTTTGAGTTTTTCTTTGTAATAGTCCTGTGCAATCTTCAAATCATTCAACATTTTATCTTGAGTATAGTCTTGGGCTGCGAGTTTGAGCATGGCAGGCATATAGTTGGTTTTATATTCATGAGGGTAGTCATGACATAAGACTTGTGTTTTTTCCTTGATAGATGTGCTTGGGGCATCTAAAACATCAAGGTATTGACTGATTTGCGCATCTGACTGCTCAAATTGTTGAGTCGCTTGTTCCGTTGTTAAATCAGCGTTTTGGCTTTCAGCTGCAGCCACCTCGTCATTCGGTTGTTGGCAGGCAGTCAATATGGTAGCGAAAAATATAAAAGAGAGAATTTTCAATTTTTTCATAAAGTTAAACTCAATGATGTGAATTTATCGGGTTTAAGTTTTCAATGATTTTAGCAGTATCCCTCTATAGTAACACCTGTACAGGCAGATCTGCTGAAAGTCTGATGTTGAATCGATAGTGTGTTAACTACATGGCTGATGCATAAGTTTCAACGACTCTTAAGCAAAAGCGTAGAAATTTTTGTATGGAATTACTAAACTATCGCATTGCAAATTTGCCGTCCAATTCCGAAGCTTCAAATTCCTCAATTTAAGCGTTGAACGATGTTGATGTTCATTGTCATCATTCAATTGCATAATCATTGCCATGAAACGTTTTTACGCTCAACTGATTTTGCGAACATAGATTTGAATTTAGCATTGTAAAAGTGGCTTGGAAGATTTCGAATGTGGTTCGCGCATCATTTGCTAAATATAGCTAGAGGTTAAAACATTGAGTCAACATCCTGTCATTCAAGAATTATTCGATCGTCCCATCGAGAGAAAACTGTGGGTGGCACCTATGGCAGGTGGGTTAGATTACTGATGTGTGCTTAAAAAACAGGAGGGTTTAACTTGGTAAACTATACATACTCATTAGGAGTTTACCATGAGCAAGAAACAGAAGACTTACACCGCAGAATTTAAAGCTGAAGCCATAAAAGCCATTG
>NZ_VPDZ01000052.1:0-1541 GCF_013417465.1 Acinetobacter sp. YH12251
AATCAGCGAAGAATTCAAAAAGGCTTGGATTTTAAGACACCAAATCAAATGGCAGAAGACTTTTATCGGTTAGCTGCCTAGAATCTCCCAAGTGAAAGTCTCCTGCTAATTCAGCACACATCAGTATATGAAGCCGCGCCAGAAGACAAAGCAAGAACAACGATTGTTGAGACTGCCAAAGTCGGTACTGGTTTGGTTGCTGGAGCAGTAGTGAGTGCTATTGTGATTGGACTCGCCACAGGTGGAACTGGGTTGATTGTAATAGGTATTGTGGCTGCTTCAGGAGCAATGGCTACAAAGGGTGCTAGTGAAATTGCAGGATATGGCGTAGGTGAAGCCTATGACTATATTGACGAAATTAGGAATAAATAATGTTGGAAATTCTATTATCTATGTCTAAAGATAGACCTGGTTTATTTATTATTCTAGTTGGTATTTTATTTATTGTAGTGGCATGGGTGGTTATAATAAGCCTTTATATCTATATTAATATTTATCTAAAAGAAATTTGCAAAATTGTGTATAAGGATGAGAAACGGTTTGCAAGATTAATGGAGCCATTTGATTTTTTTTTATTTAAGTGTTTTGCCTAGTGCATATTGGAAAGAGATATTAAATATAAAGTTTAATACCTCATTTAAAGCTTTCTATGGGAATAATATATATCAAAAAATAGGTGATTATCAGTTAAAAGAGTTTTTGAAAAATTACCCAATGTTTTTTTATGTTCATTATCTATTTATGCTATCTGGAATTTTAAGTTTGCTCTTTTTGTTTCTTGGCTACTCTGTGGACCAGTATTTTAAAAAAAATTAGAGTTCTATCGAAAACCGAGGTTAATACCTCGGTTTCTTCTAAAAAAGCTAGTTATTTAATTGTCTTGCGACAGGTGGAACAGGATTAATTGTTATTGGTATTGTTGCTGCTGGAGCTGCTATTGCCGCTAAAGGTACATCTGAGATTGCAGGTCACTATGCTGGTAAATCATACGATTTAGTTGAAAAAGTTATGGAAAATAAATGATAGAGTTTATTATTAAGTTATATAAAACTGAACCTACAACATTCATCGGAATGGTCGGGCTTTTATTCTTTATTTTATTGTGGATCTTCTTCATAAGTCTTTATATCTATACCAATATTTATCTAAAAGGAATTTGTACAATTATATATAAGGATGAGAGAAAATTTAAAAGACTAATGGAACCATTTGATTTCTTTTATTTGAGTATGTTTCCCAGTGCTTACTGGAGAGAAATATCAAATATAAAATTTAATACCTCATTTAAAGCTTTTTATGGGAATGATAGATATCACAAAATAGCTGATTCACAACTAAAAGAAATGTTGAAAAATTATCCCTTATTTTTTCATTTACATTAGACTTCTTTCATAATTCATTTTTTGCTCAGCTTTAAATTATAGATTCCCGCAATTAAATTGAATCTTAAGCCCAGTCTTTTTCCTCGATTACGATATCGCTCGGCAAGGATTTTGAAAGTTTTTAAACTACCAAATACATGCTCAACCCCAATTCTTCTT
>NZ_VPDZ01000053.1:0-1421 GCF_013417465.1 Acinetobacter sp. YH12251
TTAGTCGATTTACAGCAGAGATATTGGCTGTTATCCAATATCTCTGCTCATCATAAATAGAATAAGGAAAATATTTTATGTCAGAACATCATGATCATAGCCATGCGGTTGTTACTGAAGAAAATAGTAAGAAGTTAATGGTTGCCTTAGGTTTAACGACTACTTTTTTAATAGTAGAAGTTGTCGCTGCTTTTATTACCCAAAGTTTGGCTTTGTTATCTGATGCAGCTCATATGTTTACTGATGTAGCCGCTTTAGCTATTGCTCTTGCCGCTATCAAAATTGGTAAAAAAGCCGCAGATGATAAAAGAACTTTTGGCTATCAGCGATTTGAAATTTTAGCGGCTCTGTTTAATGCGGTGATGCTTTTTGTGGTAGCAATATATATTGTATATGAAGCTTATCAACGTTTTACGAATCCTGCTGAAATTCAAAGTGTTGGAATGATGATTGTCGCGGTCATTGGTTTGGTCATAAATTTGATTTCAATGAAAATCCTTTCTGCTAGTGCTGAAGGAAGTCTAAATATAAAAGGTGCATATTTAGAAGTTCTTAGTGATGCTCTAGGATCGATAGGCGTGATTATCGGAGGAATAGTTATTTATTTTACCCAGTGGATGTGGGTTGATACCGTAATCGCTGTGTTAATTGGCTTCTGGGTCTTACCTCGAACTTGGATTTTATTAAAACAAAGTATTCATATTCTGCTTGAAGGAGTTCCTGATGAGATTGATATTGAGTCGTTAAGAAATGATTTATTGAAGCTAGAGGGCGTTGAAGGGATTCATCAGTTGAAAGTCTGGGCTATATCCTCAAGAAATATTCATTTAACTGCTCATTTGGTTGCTCCGAATAGCAATACAGATCAACTCTATCAAAAGGCCTTAGAAGTTCTAAAACATAATCATAATATTACTGAAATTACGTTACAAATAGAAAATACGAAATGTAATACATTGAACCAACATAAACACTAATTTGGACTTTAGTCTTCATATAGATGTTTTGTGTAACTTTAAAGTATACCCTAAAGTTACAATCTGAAAGTTCATGAAATTATGTATCATTTAAATGATTTTTAATCATAAGTAACATGTAACTTTAGTGTTAAAGATTTATAATTTACGAAATTGTTCATTTTTATCCAATTGGGGCGTGAAAAAGTGAAAGGCCAAAAAGTAGGGTATGTCCGGGTAAGTTCTGTCGAGCAAAACACTGGACGTCAACTTGAAGGAATTGAGGTCGACCGGATTTTTGTTGACCGTGCTTCAGGTAAAAATACTGACCGACCTAAATTTCAGGAAATGTTGAACTATGTCCGGGAAGGGGACAGGGTGATTGTACATTCAATGGATCGTTTTGCGCGAAGCCTAAAAGATTTGGTCACTGAAGTAGATAAACTGGTCAAACGAGGGATCGCC
>NZ_VPDZ01000054.1:0-1076 GCF_013417465.1 Acinetobacter sp. YH12251
GGAAACTTCCAGGCGCGCTTGATCTGTGATTCCTGACAGGTCAGCCTCCGCACTGAAGATTTTCTTGATGCCCAGCCGGGGAAGGATCTCCTCCAGTTTATAGTCGCTAGAGATGGAAAACCGTGGCAGGTGGAGGGCATCTATCCGCCTGGGCTG
The DNA here is from genome assembly GCF_013417465.1 of Acinetobacter sp. YH12251. Lineage (NCBI taxonomy): Bacteria > Pseudomonadati > Pseudomonadota > Gammaproteobacteria > Moraxellales > Moraxellaceae > Acinetobacter > Acinetobacter sp. YH12251. The sequence goes on from NZ_VPDZ01000054.1 coordinate 157, forward strand.
CAGGGAGTCTCTCCACCTCCTCAGCGTCTCCGGGAGCAGCTTGGCTTCCACGGCCGCCATCCTGCCGTCGTCAGGGAGGATGAAGAGCGTGCTGTCGTTGCTGGTGTACGGGAGCTCCACCACCGTGCAGGCCAGCTCCTCGTCCCGGAAGTAAGGTGTTTCCAGGCCTCGAAGGCTCATCATGGGCACCTTCACTGTCTTGTTCTTGCTCACTTGGAACGTGGACTCTATAGTATGTTCTGGATCAAAGGGCGTCTTCCACTTGGCGTTAAAGTAGATGTAATTCACCAGGACGGCCACGGTCCGAGGGAAAAGCTTCTTGATCAACTCCACGATTTTCCCCTCGGTTTTGTTCTTCACATAGTCATTAATGAGTCCTCTGGCAGCTTCTAAATCCTGGAAGTTAGTGGGGAAGGCCTCGGAGTGGTACAGCTCACGGGCATCTTGGACGAACTTGTCCAGCAGCTTCAGATGCTCATCCACGAACATGGCGTTGCCCACGTTCAGCTGCAGCAGGTTGCTGGGTTGGCTGAGGGCCTGCAGGAGGTGCTGGAAGCCCTGGTGGATTTCTGCCTCGGGGGTCTCTGTGACATTGAACTTGAGGCCTTCCAGGAGCTCTGTCAGGGTGGGGCCTCGGGCTCCCAAGGACAGGAAGGCCAAGGCTATGGAGACGCTCAGCGGGGAGAAGATGATATTCTTATGACGGTTCGTCAGAGACAGCTGCTTGTAGAGGCTGAAGGCGAAGTCGGTGTTGCTGGAGACGACGGCGGTGTTGTGCGCTGGCAGCTTCGTGATCTGGCCCTTCAGGGTCACAATCTTTGAGGCAAGGTCATCCGCTGGGAGGCAGTGGACCCTGGAGCAGAGCCCAGCCACCAGGAGGCCCAGAGCCAGGAAGAGGGACATTCCCTCCGCCCTCATGT
>NZ_VPDZ01000055.1:0-1274 GCF_013417465.1 Acinetobacter sp. YH12251
TGATGTGTGCTTAAAAAACAGGAGGGTTTAACTTGGTAAACTATACATACTCATTAGGAGTTTACCATGAGCAAGAAACAGAAGACTTACACCGCAGAATTTAAAGCTGAAGCCATAAAAGCCATTGAAGAGAACCAAGGTAATGTATCGGAATCCGCTAGACAACTTGGCATTTCAATGCAAACCCTTTCGAACTGGAATAACAAAGCAAAGGCTGGAACTTTAGCAGGCACAAAACAGTATTCGCCCGATCTAAACGCCTTACTCGAAGAAAATAAGAAGCTTAAACAACAGCTCAAAACAGCTGAAATGGAACGTGAATTTTTAAAAAAGGCAGCAGCGTACTTTGCCAAAGAAAGTCAGTGAGGTACGCCTATATGAAATCGCAAAGCCACTTATTTCCGATTATTTTAATGGCTCGATTACTTCGTGTATCCGTTTCTCGCTTTTATGATTGGCTAAAGCGAGGCATGAGTAAAAGATCAATTCAGCGAAATCAGCAGACAATTTTGGTCAAAATAGCCCATGAAGAAACCAAACAAAGCTATGGCTATGTTCGATTAACCAAGCATTTACAAGCGCAAGGTATCAAAATAAGTACGTATGCTGTGCGCCAAATAAAAAAATCAAATCAGTTGTATTGTAAGCGCCATAAGCGTTTCAAAAGAACCACGAACAGTGATCACAACCGTTCTATTTATGACAATTTACTCAAGCAACAGTTTTCAATGACGAAGCCTAATCTTGCGTGGTCGAGTGACATTACCTACATTTGGACGGCTGAGGGCTGGTTGTACTTGGCAGCTGTCAAAGATCTTTACACGAAACAGGTTGTTGGCTATAGCTTAAATGAGCGCATGACAGCCAAGCTTGTTTGTGATGCATTGAATATGGCTATTCGCAATCAGAAACCTGCTAAAGATCTCATTGTACATTCAGATAGAGGCAGCCAATATTGCAGTAATGAATATCGAAACTTACTTGAGAAATTTGATTTTCAGGGTTCAATGAGCAAAAAAGGCGACTGCTTTGATAATGCACCGATAGAGAGTTTCTGGGGCATACTCAAAAATGAACTAGTCCATCATCGCAACTACAAAACAAGGGAAGAAGCCAAAGCGGATATTACAAAATATATAGAGTTATTTTATAATCAGCGAAGAATTCAAAAAGGCTTGGATTTTAAGACACCAAATCAAATGGCAGAAGACTTTTATCGGTTAGCTGCCTAGAATCTCCCAAGTGAAAGTCTCCTGCTAATTCAGCACACATCA
>NZ_VPDZ01000056.1:0-1237 GCF_013417465.1 Acinetobacter sp. YH12251
GTCGCGAACGTCGCCACCAGCATGGCCGACGCGCCCACTGCTTGAAGTAGACGGAAAGCGACAAAGGCCGGTGCAGTTGAAGACCAAGCTGCTCCCAGAGACGCAATGACGAAAGCCGTTGCGCCCGCAAGTAGAATTGGCCGTCGCCCGATTCTGTCTGAGAGCGGACCAAAAATCACCTGGCCCACGCCGAGCATCACCATATAGAGGCTCAACGTGAGTTGGATCATAGCGGGCGTCGTGTTCAGGATGCCGGGCATCGCTGGAACGACAGGGAGATAAATATCCATCGCCAGTGAAGCGAGGATGTCGAAAGGAGCCATCAGCAGCAGTGCTGCCGGCAGCGTATAGGCCCACGCGGGGCGTGTGGTGGTCATGACGAATCAACCCTCGATTAAGGAATACCGGGCGACGTCTGCTCGTCAGCAATCAGATGAGACTAGCCTTACAGAGCGCCGCAACAACAATACTGGTTGTTGCGGCTTACTTGTCTGCTGACTTGGAATTTCCCATCTGATTACTCCACGCTTACGAATATGAATTGCTACATTTTATCCGATTATCTTTTGCTTCGCAATAATGCAGTATAAACCCAGCCTGAATTTGTTTGAATATACGTAAAGTCACTCACCCACAGTTGGTCAGGATGATCAGCAGTAAAATTACGTTTTACCAAGTCATCCGCTCGTTTTTGATCATCTCGGCTACGGGTGGTTTGTTTGTTCTTACCACGCCAAACACCTTTTATACCTAGCTTTTGCATTAATCGAGCAACAGTACAGCGCGCAATAATATAGCCTTCACGTTTCAGTTTTTGCCAGACTTTACGTACACCATACCGACCTGAACTTTCCTTCCAAATTCGTTTAATCTCCTCAGCATGATGCAAGTCATGTAAATCTCGCTTTGCTCGATGTTCTGGATTTTCACAGAGATCTAGAGTCCGGTAATAGGTTGAAGGTGCGATCGGTAAAATTCTACAAATCGCCTCGACTCCGTACAGCTCTTTATTATTATGGATAAAATCGGCACTGTTGCAAATAGAGATTTGAGTCGATGAAGTTCCTTTTTAAAAGTGCTTAGAGACCGAAAACCCTGTTGATTAGACACACTTCACCTTGAGGCTGACCATAATAAAATGACGATGCTTGTCCTTTACGTAGTGCACGCATGACTTCAATACCTTTAATTGTGGCATAAGCCGTCTTCATAGATTTGAATCCTAATGTGGCCCTGA
>NZ_VPDZ01000057.1:0-1180 GCF_013417465.1 Acinetobacter sp. YH12251
CTCTGTACACGACAAATTTCACAGAACCCTTATCCTATCAGGATTCTGCTTTCTTAAAATTGCCAAAATTTCCTTAAACTCTTCTTTTTTCCCAAAACCAATTAAACGCTGAATCGCCATTTGAACATAGTCTAAACCATAGCGAAATAAACTCATTGAGAGTCGTCCATGCTTCTTTATTTTTATCGCTTTTTTTTGATTATGTTGCCATTCACCCGTTAAGTAACACCAACAGAAGCTTATAGCTAACACCGCAATCAATTTTTTCACTCGTCTAGGGTCTGTCAAGCGCGTATTTTCAAGATTAAACCCGCGTCCTTTGAGACAACTGAATAAGGTTTCAATTTCCCAGCGTAATGCATAATCCTGAATAGCATTGGCATTAAACTGAGGAGAAACGACGAGTAAAAGCTCTCCATTTTCTAACTGTAGTGCACTTATATATAGTTTCACCCGACCAACCAAAATCCGTCGTTTACGACATTCAATTTGACCAACTTTAAGATGGCGAAATAAATCACTAATTTTATGATTCTTTCCTAAATGATTGGTGACAATGAAGTTTTTTTAACACGAATGCAGAAGTTGATGTCTTGTTCAATTAACCATGTAAACCACTGCTCACCGATAAACTCTCTGTCTGCGAACACATTCACAATACGGTCTTTACCAAAAATGGCTATAAAGCGTTGAATCAAAGCAATACGCTCTTTCGTATCTGAATTTCCACGTTTATTAAGCAATGTCCAAAGGATAGGTATCGCTATTCCACGATAAACGATTGCGAGCATCAGGATATTAATATTTCGTTTTCCCCATTTCCAATTGGTTCTATCTAAAGTCAGTTGCACTTGGTCGAATGAAAACATATTGAAAATCAACTGAGAAATTTGACGATAATCAAAATACTGACCTGCAAAGAAGCGCTGCATACGTCGATAAAATGATTGTGGTAAACACTTGATGGGCAAGGCTTTAGATGCAGAAGAAAGATTACATGTTTGCTTTAAAATAATCACAAGCATGATGAGCGCAAAGCACTTTAAATGTGACTTGTTCCATTTTAGAGATTTGTTTAAGATAAGATATAACTCATTGAGATGTGTCATAGTATTCGTCGTTAGAAAACAATTATTGTGACATTATTTCAATGAGTTATCTATTTTTGTCGTGTACAGAG
>NZ_VPDZ01000058.1:0-1098 GCF_013417465.1 Acinetobacter sp. YH12251
GACCTCTCACACAAAGTGAACGCTTTAAGGAAGTTTTTCTGGCTGCCCGCCAAGCACGTCGTCCTCTTATTTTTGGTCAGCTTATTATTTTGGTGGTGTATTTGCCGATTTTTGCTTTAAGTGGTGTGGAAGCAAAAATGTTCCATCCGATGGCATTGACAGTGGTACTAGCCCTTGTTGCAGCCATTATTTTATCGATCACCTTTGTGCCTGCTGCTGTGGCATTGTGGGTCAAAGGCGATATTCAAGAAAAAGAAAGTCGTTGGATGTTATGGCTAAAAGCTAAATATCAGCAAACTCTTGATATTTCGTATCAATACAAAGCAGTTGTGCTGACTTTTGCACTGTGTGTATTAGTGATTACGGGATTTATCAGTACCAAACTCGGCAGTGAATTTGCACCACAGCTCAGTGAAGGAGACTTTGCGGTACAACAGTTACGTTCACCAAGTACAGGCTTAGAAGAGTCTTTACGTATTCAGGAGAATACTGAAAAACTTCTTTTAAAGAGTTTCCCTGAAATTAAGGCAGTATTTGCCAGAACGGGTACAGCCGAGGTTGCAACAGATGTCATGCCACCCAATATTTCAGATGGCTATATCATGTTAAAGCCTCGTTCAGAATGGCCAAATCCTAAAGAAAGTTTAGATGAATTACGTGGCCGTATGGTGACGTATTTAGCCACGATTCCAGGCAATAATAGTGAATTTTCACAACCGATTGAACTCCGATTTAATGAATTGATCTCAGGTGTGCGTAGTGATGTTGGTGTGAAAATCTTCGGTGATGATATGAATGTCCTCAATACTGAGGCGACTAAAATCTCCAAAATCATTCAGCAAATATCGGGTAGCAGTGCCGTGAAAGTTGAGCAGACCTCAGGTTTGCCATTACTGAATGTCGAGGTAAATAAAACTTTGGCTGCACAATATGGTTTGAGTGTGCGTTCAATTCAAGACCTTGTGGCAACCAGTATTGGTGGACAAAGCGTGGGAGAGATTTTAGAAGGCGATCGTCGTTTTGATTTTGTTATCCGTCTTGGAGAGCAAGACCGTAGTGTCGCATCTGTTTCCCAGTTACCTATTCAGCTTCCAAATG
>NZ_VPDZ01000007.1:0-213444 GCF_013417465.1 Acinetobacter sp. YH12251
CCACACAAGTTGTTCTTCATAATCTCTTAATGATCTTCTTGTTGGTTCGTCACCAGCAAGCTAGGTCGGCTATATTACTCTTTATTTCTAAAGAGTCAACTGGTAATTCAAATTATTTTTAAACTTATCAAATAAAACCCAACTTAATCAATTCAACCAAGTCATTGTTTTATCAGAAGTTTTAATCTTCATCACCGCCGATGGATGTGCATTCTACAGCATTTCTGATCCAACGCAACACTTTTTTTAAAATAATTATTTCGAGCGCACATTTTTCGCTCAAATTACATTTTTTCATTCATATTTTGATCAAATTTGGTTTAATAGTAATAAATCAAGATTATTTGAACGTTTTTACTTATTATACGGCAAACATTTTGCCGCGCTAAAAGCGTCAGGACTATATATGCGCCAAACTTCTTTTTTATATGCAGGATTATTGTCACTTGTCGTAACAACACCTGTATTTGCAAATGACGAGGCTTCAGCACCTGTTGCTCAAGACTCAGAAGCTGCCAATAAATCAAAAACACAACAACTTGCGCATGCTGCGATGGTCAAGTCATCTGAAGTTGCAAAAAAATTATCTGTAAATGCCAATGCAGCACAATCAGAAGAAGATAAAGACCCTTTCCAACCGATCAACCGGAAAGTTTACGCATTTAATGATTATTTAGATGTCCATATTGCCCGCCCTGTTGCTGTGCAATATGTAGCAAAAACCCCTAAGGATATACGTGAATCGTATCGTTTATTCCGTAAAAATTTGGGCGAACCTTGGAATGCATTTAACCAACTCATCCAAGGTAGACCGACACGTGCCGCAAAAAGTCTGGGGCGTTTTACTGTTAATACACTGACAACTTTAGGCTTTGCTGACCCTGCAAGCCGTCTAGGTCTAGAAACCGAAGATGAAAACTTTGGCGCGACTTTAGGTTATTACGGTATTCCTTCTGGTCCTTATATTGTTTTACCAGTGCTTGGTCCAAGCACATTGCGCCAAACCGTCGGTCTAGCTGTAGATAGTCAAGGACGTCCACAGAAATATATGCTTGATGGTCATGATGTGGCATATTGGTCTGAGCAAACTTTACGTGGAATTGATACTCGCGCTCAATTACTGGATATTGAAGGTGTATTGCAAGGCGATAAATATGCTCAAATTCGCGACATCTATTTACAACGCCTGAACTATTCTATTGCTGAGAAAAAAGGTATTGCTGAAGAAAACCTATTTATTGATGAAGAAGATGACGATATTGATGAATCTGAAGATAATTCAACAGACGTTTCATCTGATGATTCTACCGATTTCATTGATGATAGCATTTCAGATGATACCGACACGGTATTAACTGAATAAATAAAATTTTTCAATTGGCTGGTGTGGTTTTTCCCTCCAGCCATCATTAGCTTGCTATAGTACACTTATTGTCTATCGAAGGATTCATCTAATTCTTTATGTATTTCATTCAACCTACTCGTGATATTCCATATTTAGATCAGGTACTTGATGCGCTTCCTAGCGTACAAATGATTAACATTGAAGATCTAGACTTGTATGATCCAACAATCATTGCAATTGCTGATGTTGCCGACTTTTTAAATCACCAATGGACACTTCCTACCATTGTGCTCGCTTTTGAGCATGAGGGCGCTGCATTGGCTCAAGCGTGGCAACAAGGCGCTTTAGCAGGATGGGTGTGGGACCATATTCCAACCAACCTTCAGGTGGCACTCACTAAAATTGATGCGCAATACAAACGCAATCAAGACAGCCGTGATCTCCCTTCTGCTGCAGATTTGCAAAAACGTTTACTGCCCAACCCGATTGAACTCCACAACTATAAAATTGAAACATTCTTCCAGCCTTCAGCCTATTTATCCGGTGATTGGTACGATTACTGGAAAATCAGTGATAAAGAAATCATGTTTTATCTCGCAGATGTATCTGGTCATGGGGTGACGAGTAGTTTACTAACCTCATGGATGGCTGCTTTCCACGGTCGTTCAAAAACCCCAAGAGAGTTGATCAAAAAACTCAATGGCATGTTGGTCCAAGAAAATATTGAAAAGCACATTACCATGATTGCGGGGATACTCAATCTCGATACGCATGTCTTGAAATGGTCTAGTGCAGGCCATTATCCGCCGGCCATTTTATTTGAACCCGGTCTTCCCGCACGAATTTTAAATACCAGTAGCTTTCCACTTGGATTAACTGAAGACCTAGAAGTTGAAGAGTTTGAATTTACCTTAAATCGTTATTCGCGCTTTGTAATTTGCTCGGATGGCGCACTTGAACCTTTTGATGGTGGATTGAATGAACAGCTAGGTCAATTGGTTTATCACTTGCAAAATCAATCATTTCAAGCACCAGACCATGTTGCCGACGATATTGCCATCCTAAGTTTACGTCGAATCAATTAGTCACGAAATCAACTACTTAAACCGAATAAGACTTTCTGATCATACTCGGCTACTTGAGTAAGCTGTGCCCCTATGGGATAATTTACTATCCTTCTCTGCAAATGGCATTTATATGTCAACAGGTCATGTTGAATATGCAAGCTTGAACGGAACGCATATTTTTAAGCTTATTGGCGAAGTGCGTGCTCAATCTTGTATTAGTCTAGACAAGTTATTAAACAAAATTGAACAGCAACAAAATGTCGTCGGTGCAATCGTTGATTTAACCCAAACGACATTTATCGATAGTACTGTTCTTGGCATTTTGGCGAAACTGGGTTTGAAGCTCAAACAAGTTCACCATATCCAAGCAGTAATGTTGTCTACAAACTCTGATATCACAACGCTTGCCAATAGCATGGGTTTAGGTCAAGTGTTTGTTATTTTGAATTATTGTGGTGATCCAAGTGTATGCACTCGCGCACTTATGGAAGAACACATTACCCATAGCAATATGCTGAATACGGTTTTAGATGCACACAAAACGCTGATGAAACTGAATGATAGCAACCAAAATATGTTTGAGCCTTTGGTCAAACAACTGCAAAAAGAGCAGGACAATCTAGAGCAACCCAAGCAGCAAAATGTCTAATTTAGGTTAATCACAGCAGAGACCCTCTTCGCATGACTTTACTTTCCGTTGCACAAATGAATTCTCAAAATGACATTGAAGATAACTTCAAAGTGATCGAATCATCGATGCAGCAAAGTCAGGCTCAAGGTGCGAGTCTCATTGTATTTCCTGAAAATTTTGTCTGCTTTGCTGCAGGTAAACAACGCGAAACCGCGGCGCAATTTGAAAGTATTCAGCAGCGACTAGAACAACTCGCACATCGTTATCAACTTTGGATTGTTGCGGGCACACTCCCATGCCCTTATCGTCCAGATGGTTCAATCATTCAAGATGGCCGTGTCCGTACTGTCAGCCTGTGTATCAGCCCTGAACGTACCGAAGCACGTTATGACAAAATTCATTTATTTGATGTGCAAGTTGGTGACGCTGTCGGTGGCTATCAAGAATCAAAATTCTTTGAACCTGGTACTGAAACCGTAATTGCAACAACACCTTTTGGCAATATTGGCATGATGGTGTGCTACGACTTGCGCTTTCCTGAACTGGCTTTGAAACTTAGTAGCCAAGGTGCAAACATTTTAACGGCGCCTGCAGCTTTTACATACACCACGGGTGAAATGCACTGGCAGCTCTTACTGCAAGCTCGTGCCATGGATAGCCAATGTGCTGTACTGGGTGCCGCACAACAAGGTTGGCATGGTGAAAAGCGTCAAACTTGGGGGCATGCTGGAGCAAGCAACAGCCGTGGTCAAATTTTAGCAATCACCGCAGAAGAAGGCGCTCAACTACTCACAGTTCCTTTTGACTTAGACGAACAGCAGCAGATTCGTGCATCAATGCCACTGATGCAGCACCGTGTTTTGGTTCAATATTGATTTTCACTCTGTATAAAATTACAAAAAAACTGAATATTATTTAAACAAAATCCCCCACGATATGATTTTGAACCATCATCTGAGGGATTAGAAAAATGACTTTAGAAAAAGCAGTTTATACAGCCCATGCAAAAGCCACTGGTGGTCGTGATGGTCGTGCAACGACATCCGATGGTCATTTAGATGTTCAATTGGCTGTGCCGAAAATTATGGGGGGTACAGGTAATGGTACGAATCCTGAACAACTCTTCGCCGCTGGTTATTCAGCCTGTTTTTTAGGTGCAATGAAATTTGTGTCTAACCGAGATAAAATTTCGATTACCCCTGCTGCCTACGTCGAGGGTGATGTTGGTATCGGCCCTATTCCAACAGGATTTGGTATCGAAGTGACGCTTAATATTCATCTTGAGGGTATGGATGCAAGCGAGGCGCAGAAATTGGTCGATGCCGCGCATATTGTGTGCCCCTATTCAAATGCGACCCGAAACAATATTAATGTCACTTTAAATGTTTTGACTTAAACCCATTTGTACCTATCTAAACAAAGCACTGTTTTAATTCCTTATAAAATAGTGCTTTGAGTTTTTTGACCTCTACACATCTACAGCTGAGCTCAAAATAAAATCTTACCCATTTCCAATACATTTAAATATTCTTATTCAGCTGCCAAAACCTTGCTAAAATATATAACGATTCTTATTTACATTCATTTGTTGATCTATGATGCTTAAACCTCTCCTTATCAGTACATTACTAATCAGCGCATCCACACTGAGTTTTGCTGAATTAACCCTGTCTGAAAAAGTCCGTCCTCACATTAAATCCTTGGTCAATCCAGAAATTCAACGTCTTGCGCTACCACCAACACCGAACAACATGTCTTTACCTGCTTATGGTCAAGGCATCATTGGTTGGGGTACAGGCCCAGAAGGTGCAGCAGCGCGCTTAGCCAATATCAGTAAAGCCGACGTTGAAAAGCTTAAAACTCAAGATGTCACTTTAGAGATGGTTCAAACTTGGCAAAAGTTTTATGAAAATGAAACGCAGCGCAATGCAGGTAACCCAACCGCGCCCATTCGTGCTGAATTGATGAAGAAAGTTGTCAGTTTGTGGTAAGTGAAAGACCGTACAGCCCATATTTTTTGGGCTGTTTTTGTTCAAATTAAAATAAAAAATTATGAGACATTCGATAGAAAGAATAATGAATAAAATTTAAAAAATGTTTAATATTCAAACTATAATTAACTACATATCCATAAAAAATTAAAATCATTTTCAGGACTTCACAATGAAAACATACTTTTCGATGCTTTTTCTAAGCTTGGCCTTAGCCGCATGTAGCCAAACACCTGCGCCTGATTTTTCAGGGGAATGGAAACAAACACCTGACACGGAGAGCCTACGCAAACTTTCCATTAGCAAACAAGGCGATGACTACCAAATTAAAGACGAATTTTGGCTCGATAAAAATAATACTGAGCGCACTTCTAGTGCTTCATCCGGTATGGCCGAAGTTAATAATGATGTTTTGAAATATAAAGAGAGCAATAGCATTGAAATGAAACTCAGTGATGCAACTCACCTCACTCTGACAGATAAAGCATACGATGCTGTTATTCATTTTGAAAAGATTAACTAAAGCAAAGCCCCGAGTCCTTGCACAGGCTTCGGGGCTTTATTTATATTTTACACTGACTATTCAGCCGCTTCATTCGTCACTCTGAGCACTTCTTCAATGGTGGTTTTACCTGCCAAAACTTTACGCAATCCATCATCACGAATTGAACCCGCATTTGCACGTACATGATTTTCTAACTCAAACTCAGCAGCATTACCATGGATGAGGCGACGTGTTTGCTCATCAATCGGGACGATTTCATAAATTGCGGTACGCCCTGTAAATCCAGTATGCGAGCATTGTTCACAGCCTTTAGGTTGTGGCAATTTTAATTCGGCCGATGCATCGAGATGCTTAAATAAGTCTTTTTCAAAATCATCGGCATCATGCCAAGTCGCACAGTGACGGCACAAGGTTCGAACCAAACGCTGCGCCACCACACCGATCAGAGAGCTTGAAAGTAGAAAGGGTTCAATCCCCATGTCTTTAAGACGGGTCACAGCACCGATTGCTGTATTGGTATGCAGCGTGGAAAGTACCAAGTGGCCTGTTAATGACGCTTGTACTGCAATTTCAGCAGTTTCTAAATCACGAATCTCCCCGACCATCACCACATCTGGATCTTGGCGAAGCATGGCTTTTAATGCACGAGCAAAGGTCATATCCACTTTGGTATTGACCTGCGTCTGCCCGATCCCTTCAAGTTGATACTCAATTGGATCTTCAGCGGTCAAAATATTTTTTGAACCATCATTTAGATCAGACAATGCCGCATATAAGGTTGTAGTTTTACCCGAACCCGTTGGTCCCGTAACCAAAATAATACCATGCGGACGATGTACCAGTTGTTTCAATCGATCATAGTCATGCTGCATCAAGCCCAAATGGGTCATGTTTAAACGCCCAGCTTGTTTATCGAGTAAACGCATCACTACACGTTCACCATACGAAGATGGTAAGGTCGATACACGAACATCAACTTCACGGCCCGCCAAACGTAGTGAAATACGACCATCTTGTGGAATTCGCTTTTCTGCAATATCGAGTTTGGCCATGACTTTGATCCGTGACACCAACAGTGGTGCTAGTTCACGACGTGGCTGCACAATTTCACGTAACTGACCATCGACACGTAAGCGGACAGACAGCTTTTTTTCAAAAGATTCGATATGAATATCGGAGGCTCCAACACGAATTGCTTCAGACAATAAGGCATTGATTAAGCGTACAATCGGTGCATCGTCTTCCTGATCCATCAGATCTTCAGCTTCTGGCACAGAGTCTGCAAGGCTGAGTAAATCAGGATGATCTTCCAGACCCGCTGCCACTTGTTGAGACTCACCGGTGTCTCCGGCAAAGCTTGCACTGAGTAATTGATTAAACTCTTGCTCACTACATAATTGATATTGTGCAGGATACCCTAAAAAGCGACGTGCTTCTTGTAAAGCCAACAGTGGCGTGCTGTCACGACGTACAATAAAAGCTTGATCACCCTCATATCGAAGCAATACGCCATGACGTTTGGCAAAACTATATGGTATTTGTAATTGTTTAAGTACTTGCATCACGCATTATAATGATGAAAAAAGTTGTTTTGAGTGTACTCTAAGCATCTGACAGCGTGAAGTCTGTTTTTAGGATTTATCAGGACAAGGGATATACGCATTGCCATTAGAAAATGATTTGACTGAAAAGGAATCCCCAAAACGTAAATGGTGGGGGGAATATCAATTTGAACTGAATCACCCGCGCAGTTGGCAGTTTGGGTCTTTATTGTTCCGTGTGACGCGCGGCATGCAAGAGTGGCGTATGGAATACCATCGCCCAACCTTTCAGTTTGACTATGAGCAACAATGGCATCCGATACAAGACCCTGAATTTGGTTTTCCACAGCCCATTAAAATGGAACGCTATATGTTCCGCCAAACACATGACAAAATTCAAATCATGCCACGTTTGGCAGATCGGTCTGTGGTGATTAAACCAGTCGATCCGATTTATATTCCAGCTGGACAGCGCGGAACGCTATATATCAGCACACCGCTTTGGATTGCTGGTTTTGTCGAAGGTCTTAGAGAACCTTTGTTTGATATACCTGTGATTCTACCAAAAGATACCTGGTTTGGTCCGAACCATCGAATGGGTGAAATTTGCTATGCCACAGCAGTTGATGGTCGTACAGAACTTAAACAACTCAAACCTCGTGCTTTTCGTGCAGTAACCCCTATTGAGTTTCATAACGTGAGTAATCAACAGATTCGTTTTGACCGTATGAATGTCCCTGTACCGGCTTTGCCATTATTTTATAGTGAAAGTACAGGACGTTTATGGACTTCACAAATTCGAGTCGTGCATGAAGGTCATGACAAACCGCCGCGGGTCAAAATTGAAAACCGTACACCGCCACAAGCAGGTGACGTGATTTATCTGCATCCGCCACGCGAGTCAGCCAATGTGCTGTTCAATATGTTTGATTCATTTTTCTAAGGGCGAGCCATGGCAGATTTAAATATTTCGACAGAAATTACCAGCAGCCTAAAAGGAATGGTCGCCAATCTCAATACTGATCGGCTGACAGAATTATTGGTGGCTGTTTTACTGGCAGTCATCGGCTTTCTGATTGCACGTTTTATCTCGAATACCTTTATTCGTACTGTGGGTATGCGTTTCAATGCTCATCAGCAGTTGGTTTGGCGTCGCGGGATTTTCTATTTCATCTTTTTAATCTTTGTGATGGCAAGTTTAAAAGAAGCCGGCTTTAAACTCAGCGTGTTCTTGGGTGCAGCGGGTATTTTAACGGTCGCACTGGGTTTTGCCTCGCAAACGTCCGCATCCAACCTGATCAGCGGGATGTTCTTGATCGGTGAAGGGTCTTTTGAGGTTGGTGATACCATTCAATTGACACTGATTCGCGGGCATACCATTGAAGGTGAAGTAATCTCGATTGATTTACTGTCGGTCAAATTACTCACGCAGGACAATGTCTATGTCCGTTTGCCGAATGAACAACTGATTCGGGCACCTGTACATAACCTGTCTAAGTTTCCAATACGGCGAATTCCAATTACCCTTGCAATTAACTTTCATGAAGACATCATCAAAGTCCGTGAAGTTTTATTAGATGCCGTTAGTAAATATCCATTGGTCTTGGCCGATCCTAAACCTGCCGTGACCGTCACTGCCTTTCGTGAATCTTCCATTGAGCTGCTTTTTGCTATTTGGTGTCAAAGAGAGAATTTCCTGAAAGTCCGTGATGAAATGCAGGAACGGATTCGAAATGCTTTTGTCGAAAATAAAATTGAAATTCCTGTACCGAAAATGGGTTTTGTTGACCACCCGCTTTCTACGCAAGCAAGCGATGCCGACGTCGATCAATATGCCAATGCACAAGAGATTCAACGAGAGCCTCAACTCAAATAATAGTTTATAGACTTGATATGAAAAGCCCTGCATATCTTTAAATGTGCAGGGCTTTTTTATCATCCACTTTTTATAGCCATCGAATCGACCTATGCGGGTTCGTGATCTCGTACCTTTAAGAACTTCATCATGGTTCAATCTTGTCATTCGGCATGGGCGCAATATAAGCAATTAAAAGCATGGCAAAACCTGCGGCCATGAAGGAAATCACTCGCATGAGAGTGCCGACATGAGATAAATCCAGCAAGACCAATTTCAAAGTGACCAAGACCAAAATACTGCCACCGAGTAGCCAAACTGAACGTAATTGGCGCTGAGTAGCAAAGCGCATACTCACCAAAGCCAATAACACCCACAGCACGGTAAAACTTAGTTGAACGGTCGCATCGCTCCAAATGTCTAAACTGTTATAAGGTGTATCCAGATACATATGTAAGGCACGAAGCACAACATAACTACTTAACCAAAGTAGCCCTAGAACACTCAACACGGCAGCCAAGCTACGATCTAAACCGGCTTTTAACTGTTGATTCAACATCCATAAAAAAGCCGCTAACAACAGCAAACTCACAGCATCAAAAGGATTTAATATGGGCAAGATATATCCCACAAAGGCCTGCTGACTAAATAATTGCGAACTAATGATCCAACTCAAAGCCAAAAACAAACTGCTACGCGCTTGCCAAAACATTTTCCAGACCGGTTGCTGCGCTTGCCAATAACACCATGCACAAAATATCAGCGGCAAAATTACCACACTGATATACGGCATACTGGGAATCAGCGTCAGACTGGTCCACGCCAAGCTGCTCAAAATTCCGAGACTGACCCATTCTTTCTCTTCACGCACACCGAGTAATGGTCGTAGCCAAAGCAACGTCAAGCTCAGCCCAGCGAATGCAAAATAAATCTGCTCCATCGTTGAATGCCAAATTAACTGACCGTTCTCACTCACTGAAATGACTTGGTACAGCCCCATCACATAAACAGGCACTAGACCGGTCCATTTAATGATGGACCAACTCCACGAAGCTTTTCGTTTTAACAAGCCTTCATTCACCACCAGATAGGCCACACTAACAATCAATAGACTCAACGCCAATTGATGGCTAGTCTGCAGCCAATCTAAGAGCAACATGGTGAACATAGTAGTTGCTGAGAGCATTTGCACACATTGAAAGGCAATACTCGAACTTGAAAGCTGTTTATGAAATGCAGGAACCGCGTGCGTCACGATAATGGCCGCCAAATAGCTCAAACACACGCCCCAATACATCTGTGCAGGGAAATGTGGCAGTTGAACCAAATAGTACAGACTTGAACAACCCGCCATTACCAAGAGCGCCATGCCTAAATAACGGCTGATATTGGACTGCTTGTATAGGGCATATATAAATATCAACGCACCTTCAACTGCCCAACCAACCACACTCCACTGCTCTTTCAATACTATAGGTGGAATCAATGCCAAGAAAATTAAGGTCAAACTCAAATAACTTTGTGCAATCAGTGGGATCACAGCACTACGTTTACTGATGCTATACAGCGCGGCAAAAAGCGCCGCGAATAGCAAGCTATACCCCGCCTGCCATACCGTTTCCTCAAAATACATCAAATACAATGCCAGATAAGCAAGCACTGGTGCAGCAAAAATCAGTGCAATATCCAAGGCAGGTTTAAGCTGAAAATGCGCAAGATCCTGTTTCGCCAATAACTGGCTAAAACGAAAACCTAGCCAGATAAAAATCGCAGCGTGGGCTAAAACCAGCACGCTCATCATCTGACGTTCGGTGGTGTATCCGTGGTAAAAAGCATATCCACCACCCATAATCACCGTCATCAAAAAAGCGATTTGATTTAGATATTTCCACGGTCTTAATGTACTCATGACCGCAACAGCAATATTAATAACAAGATAATAGGCGATGAATTCCGTTGCTGTTGCATCTCGAACAGGTAAGGTAAATGGCGCAAGATAGGCGATCAGCATTGCCATAATTGCCAGTTCTACCGACTGTTGTTTCAGACTGAGCCAAATCGTCAATGCCATAAGTGCAGCATACAGTAGACAAGCTATGCCAAAGCCCGGAATCACGGCATTGTAATAGGCAAAAAATAAAGTCAAAAACAGCGCTGCAAGACCTAGACCTTCAAGCGCCAAGGCAAAACTGCGGTTTTTGGTTTGCAGCAAAAAACCCAGTCCGACAACACCTGCACTGCTCAAACTCACGATCAGCAGTTTCATGGCCAAGCTTAGTTGCCAATGCTCTGTGGCAAATCTAAGTAAGAGCACCACGCCAATCACCAAGACCAACACCGCCACTTTTAACACAGGATTGCCTTGAAAAAGCCATTGCTGAATCTGACTAGAAAGATTTGGCGCAGACTTGGATGGTGTATCAGTAGACGATGAATTGAATGGTGTCTGATGTCTAGCTTTACCAATTTCCGTCGCGGGATGTACAGATGGTGTATCGTCAGAATCAAAATTTTCAGGACGGTCTATTGTCGACGCTGATATTGAAGTAGCTGCATGAATCGATTGCGACTGAAGCGCACGTCCTTGCAATAGATGCAGCTGACGTTCTAATCGTTTCAGCCAACGCAGAAAAAAATAGACCCACAGGCCAATCCCGATCGCAACCAAGTATCCCAATTCTGTTAACAGTCCAACGACCGTTAATAACGATGCAATATATAACGGAACCTTTGATGTCACTTGAAATGGTTGTTTTGATGAACTCAGTGCATCAGCGCCGTGCTGTAAATCATCGACATAATTCATCACACTGAGCATAAAACCGATGCCACTGATATAACTCAGGATTCGGACATCTAAGTACCATGCCCCGATCCCTACCAAGATCAGCGTCATCAACCAAATCATCTTGATTTCATTATTCTGTTTCAGCATACCTGCTTCGTCATTTTCCTGAATGTTTTGATGATACATGAGCCTGACCGATGGATTAAAACTATTCATCAGTGATTCGGTAAGTTACATATACAATCTAGACTCTGCGTGCGGGCAAAAAATCACGTACAATAAAACCGTTTTTAGGATTAGGAAATTATCAATGCCACCATTTGTCTTGGTCGATGGCTCATACTTTTTATTTCGTGCCTACCATGCACTGCCACCATTAACCACTTCAACCGGTTTGCATACCAATGCAATCCGAGGTGCCATTTCTGCCATCCAAAAATTAATGCGTCGTATCCAACCGACGCACATGGCCGTTATTTTCGATACACCTGAACCAACCTTCCGTCATGAATTGTCCCCGATCTATAAAGGTGACCGTCCTGCGATGCCGGAAGAATTATCACAACAAATTCCATATCTTCATGCATTAATTCGTGCTCTAGGGATTCCGCTGCATATGTTGCCGGGTGCTGAAGCCGATGACATTATCGGAACTTTAGCCAAACGCGCTGAAGCAGCCGGTCATCAAGTTTTGATCTCCACCGGTGACAAAGACATGGCGCAGCTCGTTACTGAGCGTGTCACTTTAGAAGACAGCTTCAAAGACAAACCTATGGACGTTCAAGGCGTTTTTGAAAAATTTGGGGTGTGGCCGAATCAAATCATTGACTACCTCACGCTGATGGGCGATGCCTCTGATGGTATCCGTGGTGTACCCGGTGTTGGCGCAAAAACGGCAGCGAAACTTTTAACCGAGTACGGCTCGATTGGCGGCATTTTAGAAAATGTCGACAGTATTAAAGGTAAAGTCGGTCAAAACATTAAAGACAATGTCGAAGGGATTGCTCTTGATCACCAACTGGCGAGTATTGTTTGTGACCTCGACATGGGTCTTAAATACGAAGATTTGAAACTTGCCGATCCAAATATTCCAGCACTTCGTGATTTATATACGGAACTAGAATTCCGTAACCAACTGCAGTCTTTAGATCATCCGAACAACCCCAATGGCGCAACCTACAAACAAGCAGCCAAAGCCATTAACACCACGGCGACTGTAGCCAATGCACCTGAAGTTGAAGATCAAGCGGACAAAACCAGTGTTGATGACTTACTTGGTGAAGCACGTTATCACACGGTATTGACTCAAGAAGATTGGGATGTGTTATTCAAGCGTCTAAGCACTGAAAAGCGTTTTGCCTTTGATACCGAAACCACTAGCCTTGACTACCGCGTGGCGCAGATTGTAGGTTTCTCGGTGGCTTTAGATGCACATGATGCCTATTACGTGCCGCTTGCGCATGATTATGAAGGTGCGCCGCAACAACTTGATCGTGACACGATCCTGAATCAACTCAAACCTTTACTTGAAGATAATGACGTACAAAAAATTGGTCATCATCTCAAATATGATGCACATGTCTTAGAAAATCATGGCATTCATTTGGCAGGTTGGTATTTCGATACCATGTTGGCCTCTTATGTCCTTAACTCTGTGGCTACACGTCATGGGATGGATGACGTCGCACGTTTGTATTTAAGTCATCTCACAACGACGTTCGAACAAGTGGCTGGCAAAGGTGCAAAACAAAAGACCTTTAACCAAATTGAGCTTGAAACTGCAGCTCATTATGCCGCAGAAGATGCCCATGTGACCTATCGTCTATATGAAGTACTCGATAAGAAGTTACAAGCTCACCCGGAGCTGATCAATATTTTGCACGATATTGAAATGCCTGTTGCCCGTGTTCTAACCTCTATGGAAGAAAACGGTATTGAGCTAGATATGAACTTCCTCGACCAACTTGGTGTGGAATTTGCCAATACCATTCAAAATTTAGAAACCGAAATTACCGATCTTGCGGGTCAAAGCTTCAATGTCAGCTCGCCAAAACAAGTGGGTGAAATTCTGTTTGATAAATTAGGTTTAAAAGGTGGCAAAAAGACCTCTACTGGTCAGTACAGCACCAGTGAAAGTGTGTTAGAAAAAATCGATCATCCGATTACTGATTTAATTTTGGAATATCGTGGTCTCTCTAAACTGAAAAGCACCTATACCGACGGTTTGTTAAAGCAAGTGAATAATGACACACATCGTGTGCATACCAGTTACCACCAAGCGTTAACGGCTACAGGTCGTTTGTCATCCACAGATCCAAACTTGCAAAACATTCCTGTCCGTGAAGATATTGGACGTCAAATCCGTAAAGCCTTTATTGCACCTGAAGGTCGCATTTTATTGGCAGCCGATTATTCGCAAATCGAATTACGTTTAATGGCGCATTTCTCGCAAGATCATGCATTGGTCGATGCCTTCAATCATGGGCAAGATGTACATAAACGTACTGCGGCAGAAGTTTTGGGTATTCCACTCGACGAAGTGACCAGCAACCAACGTCGTCAAGCAAAAGCGGTGAACTTCGGTCTGCTCTATGGCATGTCTGAATTTGGTTTGACCCGTCAATTAGGTTTCACTCGTGAAGAGTCGCGTAACTATATTGGTAAATACTTCCAACGTTACCCTGGTGTTTTGGAATATATGGAACGTACTCGCCAAGTTGCACGTGAACAAGGTTTTGTGGAAACCATTTTAGGTCGTCGTCTGTATACACCAGACATTATGGCGAGCAACAAAATGGTGAAACAAGGCGCTGAACGTGCAGCGATTAATGCGCCGCTACAAGGTTCTGCGGCGGATATCATTAAACTAGCCATGATTGCAGTCGATAAAATCTTACCGAAAGATCAAGCCAAAATGTTACTGCAAGTACACGATGAATTGGTGTTTGAAGTTGATGCTGCAATTGCCGATGAACTGTCTGCCCAACTGACTGAAGTGATGCAATCTGTGTTGAAAATTTCCGTTCCACTGATTGTGGAAGTGGGTCAAGGCAATAACTGGGACGAAGCACACTAATTCATTCACGTTAATTCACGTTCATTCACACCTTTCTCCTTATAGGAGGAAGGTTGGGATGGAGGTGAGATGTTTCTTAGTTAGTAGAAATATCTTGTTTTACACCACATATTAAATCCACAAAAAAGGACGCCGAGGCGTCCTTTTTAATTTAACTCGTCTTAGCTCAGATTAAAGACCAGTCAATAATGCAATTGCGACTTGCTTCATAATGGTTTCCGCAACCAACAATGCCAAAATCGCAAAAATTGGTGACAAGTCAATCATCCCCATATTTGGAAGAATACGGCGGAATGGCGCAAGTAGCGGTTCTGCCAATTCTTGAACCACTTCAATATAAGGCGAACGTGACTGACTAAACATCACGACCCAACTCAAAATAATCGATGCAAAAATTAAGTAACGACAGAAACGGATTAAATCCTGAATCATGGTCACAAAGGTCATAATAATCAGATGGAATGGACTATTCACCGCCACGCCAGACAAATACATCAAACCAAACATTTTTAACAAATACAGAATCACCACCAACACCAATGCTGCGGTATTCACTCGACCTTTGGCCAAAGTAGGGAAAATTCGGCTAAAGATATCGACAATTTTTGTTGCTTTTGCTGTTGCCAAAACCACAGGGTTATATGGACTCACGGCAGCAAGCTGCATTAAAAAACGGAAAAATACGAGCAAAATTGCAACGTTAATAATGATTCCAAAAATTTGAGCAGAGCCCATACTTGAACTTTCCTAAATCAAATCGAATTATTTGGTGCTTTCGCTTAACTCTTGTGCCAACTCTTGGCTACGCTTTTGCGCTGCGGCTAAAGCGGCCTGAATATTTTGTGAAATTTGAGCATGATCAAATACTTCAATCGCAGCTTGTGTGGTACCGTTTGGAGAGGTTACATTTTTACGCAACTCCGCAGGACTGTTGGCACTGGTAATCGCCATTTGTGCAGCGCCCAATGCAGTTTGCAAGGTTAGCGCTGTAGCTACCTTTTCATCCAAGCCCATGTTTTTACCTGCACGGATCATACTTTCCATCATATAGAAAAAGTATGCAGGACCTGAGCCAGAAACTGCTGTTACCGCATCAATTTGCGCTTCTGAGTTTACCCAAAGTGTTAAACCCGTTGAAGCCAAAACTTGACTTGCAAGATCACGATCTTCAGCTGAAACCGCTTCACCTGCATATAAGCCATGCGCACCGGTTTGAACTAAAGCCGGTGTATTTGGCATGACACGAACAATACGCTCTGTGCCTAATAATTTTGAAATCGTTGCAATTTCTGCACCTGCAACAATTGAAATCACTAACTTCCCTTCTAGCAACCCTTGTAATGGTGCCAAAACTTTTGCTAACACCTGAGGTTTAACGGCAAAAAGAACAATGTCAGCTTCTCGAATTGCTGCAACATTATCATCGGTCACATGCAAATCTTTTTCAGCCAAAAGCTCACGTACTTTTTCTACGGGATCTGAAACTGTAATACGTGTAGTCGGGACACCACGTGCAATCAGGCCACCAATTAAAGCCTGTGCCATGTTGCCGCCACCAATGAAACTGATATTACAATTTAGAATTGCGCTCATGATTGAAGATCCGATATTGCAGATTTAGCGTTAAGAGATAATGTCGGTTGCCAGCCAGCTTGAGTACAAAATTCAGACTGCGCCAACCAAAAGCCCTGAGGCGTAAAGACGCCTAGCATAACATTATCTCGGCTTAATATTTGAATAGTATGACGCTGCCATGGAAAAATTTGCGCCTGCTGAATGGCTTTTTTCAAAGGCCAACTTCCGACACGACCATATAAATGAATTTTTTCGCCGCCAAGGCGTGGGCGTATCTGCAGTTGCTGCCCCAATAATTCAGGTGATAAGCCAACCTCTGAGGGTTGAATCACGAAATGTCCTGCAGGCAACTTGAGGCACTGACCTGCAACACAAGTTACAACCTCAACCTCTTGAATGGGTTCAGTTGGCAGATACTCCGCTTTGGCAATCCGATGAAGTTGCTGTTGAAAGCGCAGATAATAAAATCCATTCCAGTGTAATGCCGCTTGCGAGTCTTCGCGTGAGCCAATCACTTCTGAAAATAAACGCTGTACCATTTCAAAACTTGGACGATATTGCCCCTCACCTTTCATCCAGTGCGATAACAACTGACGCTGACGTGCCTGACTGAGCTGTTGTAAAGCAGCCAAAGATAACATTTGCGATGAACCACAGGCCGCTAAATCTTGCTGCAACACCTCATATAAAATTTCATCAGCATCTTGCATCAAGTAACTGGTTCGGCTCAGAGCTTGCTGCATTTTAGGAAATCGCTCACTGAGTAGTGGCCACAAAATTTCACGACTCCACGCACGGTCATAGTCGGTATCAAAATTGGTGAGGTCTTGAATATTTTGCACATGCAGCTGTGCTGCCCATTGGCAAATTTGCTCACGTGAAAGATCTAATAGCGGACGCCATAATGTAAAATCTTCACGTACATCGAATTTTTTCATGGCAGCAAGGCCATGGACACCGGCACCTGAAAGTAGCCGCAATATCAGTGTCTCGGCTTGATCTTGCTGATGATGCGCAAGTAGCAATATTTCATCTGCTTGTAAATGTTGGGCAAAGGCTTGATAGCGGGCTGAGCGGGCTTGGTTTTCAAGGTTACCTTGCGCAACCTGAACTTTTTGTATAATGAATGGAAGATTTAGCGCTGCACACTGAGCACGTACAAACTCACCCCAAGCGTGACTACACGCTTGTAGTTGGTGATCAATATAAATTACCCGCATTTTTTCAGGGCACAAAAACGACATAAGATGCAGCAGCAACATGGAATCCATGCCACCACTACATCCTATTAAAAATCGGCTTTGTTCAGGCAGCGCCTGAATTTGACTTAAGCAGTCAGCCCTAAATTGTCGCTGCCAAACTTCATTAAACGCTGATAACGCGCTTCGCATCGTTCGTTTGCATCCATTGGTTGCAGTTCTTCTAGAGCTTGCTTCAAGACCACTTTCAAATCCTGCATGACTTTTTCAGGGTTTAAATGTGCGCCCTCCGCTTCGTCCACCACGTATTCCACAATGCCCATCTTCTGCAATTTATCTGCCGTCAATGCCAATGCTTCACTTGCTTGCTCTGCTTTTTCTGCAGTTTTCCACAAAATAGATGCACAGCCTTCCGGTGAAATCACTGAATAAATACTGTGAGATAACATAATCACACGGTCAGCTACGCCGATACCGAGCGCACCACCCGAACCACCTTCACCCAATACCGTTGCCACTACAGGCACTTTAAGTGAAGAAAGCTGAGCTAAGCTAGTTGCAATCGCTTCGGCCTGACCACGCTCTTCTGCACCCACACCTGGGTACGCACCCATGGTATCAATAAAGGTAAAGACTGGCAGATTAAAACGCTCGGCCATATCCAATAAACGCTGTGCTTTACGGTAACCTTCGGGGTTACTCATACCAAAATTATGCTGTAATTTTTCACGTGTACTACGACCACGGTGCTGACCTACGATCATCACAGGCTGACCATCTAAACGAGCCAAACCACCAATCATCGCTCCGTCATCACCAAATAGGCGGTCACCGTGCAAAGCATCGAACTCTGTAAAAATTTCGCCAACATAATCCAAAAACTGCGGACGTTCAGGATGACGTGCGATCTGAACCGTAGTCCAGGCTTTAGATTGAGCTGCTTTATTTTTCATAGGTCGATCATTATCCCTAACTTAACTGGTCTGTTAATTGATAAATTGTTCCGACTGGATATTCAGTTCAATATCCCAATGCTTAAATTGCACCTGCTCATCATGCAAGTCTGCAACCAACAAAGGCCACTGTTTGGCATCACCAGAAACACTAAGTTGCCATTGTTGCGCATTGTCCACGCTTAATTCAATGGCAGGAAGCATCTCATCGCTGCGACTATGATTTAATAAAACTGCTAAACGAAGCAATAGACATAAGTAAACAAGTTTGTTACCACCGACTTTCATCACATCAATGCGCGCGTCACTACGTAACTTACGACGATGATGCGCCACTAAATGCGACAAATGGTTTTGATCAATTTGTGAGAAACCCGGAATATCCGAATGTTGCAGTAAATAAGCACCATGACGATGGTAACCACTATGACTGATCGCTAAGCCAATTTCATGCAAATACGCTGCACGACGCAGTAAATCACTGTCATCACTGGTCAAATTCAGTGCGGTCGCCACACCATTAAACAGTTGTTGAGCGGTATTTACCACACGTTCAGCTTGTTTCATATCTGCGTTGTAGCGCCCCATCAACGCATGTACAGAACGGTCACGAACATCTTCATGTTGGAAACGTCCCAATAGGTCGTACATCACGCCTTCACGTAACGCGCCATCAGAATAAACCAATTTATCGATATTCAGCACATCAAAGACTGCATACAAAATGGCAATGCCGGCTGGCAAAACTGCTCGACGGTCTTCTTTTAGACCATCAAATTCCATTTCATTGACATGCTTATATTTAAGCAATTTATCTTTGAGTTTAAATAAACCGTCACGTGTCAGTTCTTCCTGATCGTTGCTCCAGCCCATATTGACACAAATCTGACGACACGCTTTGATCGTGCCACTTGAACCGACAACAGTATCCCAGCCCGCAGCTTTATAAGTGTTGGCAATGCCTGCGATTTCCTTGCGAGCAGCATTTACCGCTTTATCAAAACTTTTCAGGTTAATTTCACCATCAGCAAAAAACGCTTTGGTAAAAGCGACACAGCCCATTTGCACAGATTCTGTATGAATCGGTTCAAACTCTTCACCAATAATCAACTCTGTTGAACCCCCACCGATATCAATCACAAGGCGGCGACCACTATTTGCCATGGTATGTGAAACCCCCAAATAAATGAGACGGGCTTCTTCACGACCAGCAATGATTTCAATTGGTTTTGGTAAAATTTCAGCGGCTTTTTGAATAAATTCATGACCATTTTTTGCTTGACGCAAGGCATTTGTCGCCACAATACGTAAACGGTTAGCTTGTACAGGATTTAAACGCCCCACAAAACGTGCTAGGCAGGCTAATCCTCGTTGCTGTGCGGCTTCAGTCAAATTTTTATTTTCGTCTAGACCTGCGGCAAGCTGTACTTTTTCTGACATTGATGCAACTTTTTTCACTTCACCATGGTCTACGCGTGCGATAGCCAAGTGGAAGCTGTTCGATCCCATATCGATAGCAGCAAGTAATTCTTCATCAATCAAAAAATCAGACATTATTCAAAAAAACCTGTTCAGAATTGTGCTTAGATTAATTCACATACATGTAATTTAAAAGCCATTTATGAGTAGTTCGGCCGGAACTTATCGATTTTTTATCTGAAGCAATGATAGTCATACACGATCATCGGCATCGTGATCATCCATTAGACAAACTCGCCATTCAGGTCGAAAATTTACATAACCCCCTACATTGTTATAGTTGGCTATGTAATACTTATAAACATAGAGTCAACTTAAAAATTAATTCCGGAGCAAAATCCATGTCTGGCAATATCGTAAATACAACTGATGAAAACTTCCAAGCCGATGTACTAGAGTCTGATACTCCTGTACTTGTAGATTTCTGGGCAGGTTGGTGTGCTCCTTGTAAAGCCATTGCACCTGTACTTGAAGTACTTTCAACTGAGTTTGAAGGCAAAGTTAAAATCGTTAAAGTAGACGTTACTTCTTGCGAACAAACAGCTGTAAACTACAACATCCGTAACATTCCTGCATTATTAATGTTTAAAAACGGCGAAGTTGTAGCAACCCAAGTCGGTGCAGCACCAAAATCTAAATTGACAGCTTTCATCGAAGAAAACATCTAATATTTTTTCGATAAAAACACTCGAAAATACGCTGTTTTACACAGCGTATTTTTTTGGTTGATAAATTGACAAATGCTGTGTTCTCTCTTATATTGTTTACTCAAGAAATTAAGGATCTCAAATCCTGTCATTTTCTTACAACACAACACATAAAATGCCGCTCGGCAACAGAATTGTTTTTCACATCTCTCTTCATATAACGAATCAGATCTCTGAATTGTTTTGTGCAAACCAATTGCTATCGTTTCTTGCATGATCGCGGCACATTTGTTGCTCCCTTTTCCAACCTGTACCTCAGAATTTTAGATTCTATCTGACCACCTATGAACTTAACCGAACTCAAGAAAAAACCGATTGGCGAACTCATCAAGATTGCCGAGTTTATGGGCCTCGAAGGAATGGCTCGTAACCGTAAGCAAGATATTATTTTTGCCATCTTAAAGCGCCACGCAATGAACGGCGAAGAGATTTTTGGTGATGGCGTTCTAGAAATTCTGTCGGACGGCTTTGGTTTCTTACGCTCTGCAGCGGGTTCTTACCTAGCCGGCCCTGACGATATCTATGTGAGCCCATCACAAATCCGTCGCTTCAACCTTCGTACTGGTGACACTATTACAGGTACGATTCGTCCACCTAAAGAAGGCGAACGTTACTTTGCATTATTAAAAGTTAATCAAATTAACTACGACACACCCGAAAACTCACGTAATAAGATTCTTTTCGAAAACTTAACACCTTTATTTCCAACCGAACAATTGGTAATGGAATTAGGTAATGGTACAACAGAAGACTTAACTGCGCGTGTGGTCGACTTGGTTGCTCCGATTGGTAAAGGTCAACGTTCAATTATCGTTGCACCGCCAAAAGCGGGTAAAACCATGTTGTTACAAAACATCGCTCAGTCGATTGTTCGTAACAATCCTGAATGTTTCTTGATTGTCCTTCTGATTGACGAACGTCCTGAAGAAGTAACAGAAATGGAACGTACTGTTCGTGGTGAAGTAGTTGCTTCAACATTCGATGAATCACCAGCTCGTCACGTACAAGTTGCAGAGATGGTAATTGAAAAAGCGAAACGTCTTGTAGAACACAAAAAAGATGTAGTGATTTTGCTTGACTCAATTACTCGTTTAGCACGTGCTTACAACACCGTGATTCCGTCATCTGGTAAAGTTCTTACTGGTGGTGTGGATGCCCATGCTTTAGAACGTCCAAAACGTTTCTTCGGTGCAGCACGTAATATCGAAGAAGGTGGTTCACTGACAATTATCTCAACTGCGTTGATTGAAACTGGCAGTAAGATGGATGAAGTGATCTACGAAGAATTCAAAGGTACAGGTAACCAAGAAATTACCCTAGACCGTCGTATTGCTGAAAAACGCGTGTTCCCTGCGATGAATATCAAAAAATCAGGTACACGTCGTGAAGAGCGTTTGATGTCTGAAGATAACCTACGTAAAGTTTGGATTTTACGTAAATTGCTTCATACACAAGACGAACTTGCAGCGATGGAATTCTTGCTTGATCGTATGAAAGAAACCAAAACCAATGATGATTTCTTCGATCAAATGAAACGTAAAGCATCCAACTAAGTTGAATGTTTGACTGAAAAGGCCATCTATAACGATGGCCTTTTTATTTGGTTGACTTTAGTTACACAAAGAAACATTTGATAGATCTCCATGTAAACTTATTTTCAAGTTTATGATTATAAAAAATATATTTTAAAAAACCCTATTCTTTTTAGTAGTTTATTTGCTATTTCGCCAATATAAAACTTTCTCTTAATTGTTATTTTCTGTTAAAAAATGGCCGTTTTTCACCTATTTTTAACGGTTTTTTCAAAGTCACTAGTAGCATTTCAAAATACTCAGTGATAGCATACACGCAGACCAGTTAGACTGCTCTATGCATTTTTAATACCTATTCAAATTAGGCATAATAAAAGCACACAACAGACTAACGCAGGTTATTTTTTAATCTCATATTTTAGAGAGTGATGCCATGTTATTCAAAAAAATCGCTATTGCTGCTGCAGTTGCTACTACTTTAGCTTTCGTTGGTTGTGCTAAAAAAACTGAAGAAGCTGCTCCTGCTGCTGCATCTGAAGCTGCTGCTTCTGAAGTAGTTGCTGCTTCTGACGCTGCTGCTGTTGAAGCTACTGCTGCTGCTTCTGAAGCTACTGCTGCTGCTTCTGAAGCTACTGCTGCTGCTTCTGAAGCTACTACTGCTGCTTCTGAAGCTGCTGCTCAATAATCTAACCGATTATTCAGCACAAAAAGAGAGCCCTTTGGCTCTCTTTTTTATTGCCTCAAACTTTAAACCCTAGTTCATAAAAAGAGCTAAAATTCAAAATACTAAGCCCATGCTTATTGAAAAATAAAAACTGACAATTTAGCTAAAGGAAAGCCACAATCAACCTCTACGACAATTCAACTCAACTCAACTCAACTCAAGTATATCATCTCACTTTAAAACAAATATTCTTCAACATGAATTGTGCGATAGATGATGAGCACTGCGCCTCCTAAATCAAAGGAAAAAAAAAGCAGATCAATTGATCTGCTCATTTCCAACACGTTGACGGAATTTTTGTCCCGCACGGAAGGTCACTACACGACGGGCAGAAATCGGAATTTCTTCACCCGTTTTCGGGTTACGGCCTGGGCGTTGACGTTTATCACGCAACTCGAAGTTACCGAAACCTGAGAGTTTAACTTGTTCCCCAGAGATTAGCGCTTGGCTAATCTCATCGAAGAATAACTCGACCATTTGTTTTGCTTCACGACGGTTTAAACTCGTGAGCTCACTTAAATGATCAGCCATTTCTGCTTTTGTTAATGCTGTCATGAAGCCCTCAATGTCGCCTGGTAAGTGTTTTCCAACACCTGAAGTATGTTATCCATACCGGTTTTGATTTCAGCATCTTCTAATGTACGTGTTGGATGTTGCCATTGAATTGCAAACGCCAATGAGCGCTTGCCTTCTTCGACACCTTGACCAGTGTACACATCGAATAACCAAACTGCGTCTAAAAGCTCACCGCCGGTTTTTTCGATAAGTTGCTGAATTTCACTAACATTAATCTTATCACTAATTAAAAGAGCAATATCACGTCGAACCGACGGAAAACGTGATAATTCTGTAAAATTAGATACATAAGTTTGCAAAACAGCCGATTGATCTAATTCAGCAACCCAAGTAGTCGCCAAATCCAACTCATCTTCTAAAGATGGGTGTAAACGACCAAAGTAACCAATTGATTGACCATTGACTAAGATTTCAGCAGATTGACCCGGATGTAACCACGTACGCTCTGAACGTACATATTCAACATTTAAACGTGCAGAATTTAAAATCTCCTCTACATCGCCTTTAAAGTCAAAGAAATCCATAGGCTGTGCTTTACCATGCCAAGATTCAGTCGTACGTGAACCTGTTGCAACTAGTGCAAAGGTTGGGATCTGTTTAAGATCATGAATGCTGTTCGCACCTTGATAATCAAAACGTAGACCAAGCTCATAGAAACGAACACGATTTTGCTGACGGTTCACGTTGTATTGCACACATGGGATCAAACTTGATAATAAGGTTGAACGCATCACTGCAAGGTCGCTAGAAATCGGGTTTGCAAGCGCTAGTGGTTGAACCTGTGGATTCAATTGTTTCTCTAGTTTCGCATCTGCAAAGCTAAAGCTAATTGCTTCTTGATAACCCAAAGCCACTGCAGTTTGACGTAACTGAACCAATTCAAATTGGTCTTGGTATTTCGCCAGTTTGACATCAATCACCGGCAAGCTAATTTGAATATTGTCGTAACCGTGAATACGTGCCACTTCTTCGATGAGGTCTTGATAAATCGCCATATCAAAGCGGTGTGATGGCGGTACAACTGTCCACTCACCTTCTGCTTTCACAGTAACATTGCAACCCAAACGCGTTAAAGCATCGGTAATAAATGCAGATTCAACTTTATAACCAAGCAGTTGATCAACTTGTGCTTGATTTAGTTCAATGGCTTCACGTTTTGGTAATAACTCTACTTTTTCAGCAACAGTAATTGGACCAAATTCACCGCCAGCTAAATCAGCAATAAGCTGAGAAGCACGGTGCATTGCTGTCATCGGCAATTCAAAATCTACACCACGTTCATAACGCTGAGAGGCATCGGTATGCAAACCAAAACTACGTGCACGACCTGCGATATAGAGTTGATCAAAGAACGCTGACTCAAGGAAAATTTCAGTGGTATCATCAGAAACCGCTGAACTTAGGCCACCCATGATTCCTGCAATCGCCAAAGCTTTTTGATCATCCGCAATCACCATCACGTTTTCAGATAATTCAACTTCTTGTTCATTCAACAACGTTAATTTTTCTGCTGCTGTTGCTTGGCGTACACGAACAGAACCTTCAACTTTACCGCCATCGAATGCATGTAAAGGTTGACCCAATTCCATTAAAACGTAGTTGGTAATATCGACCAAAATACTGTGCTGACGAATGCCTGCACGAGCTAATGCACGCTCCATCCACTCAGGAGTTGGTGCTTTGGTATTGACGTTTTTGATTACACGGCCTAAATAGCGTGGGCAACCATCCGTAGCAATAACGACATTTTTTTCATCGTTAATGGTTGCAGCAACTTCTGTAATCACTGGTGCAGTCACAGGGAGTTGGTTAATCACACCAATTTCACGTGCAATACCACGAATACTGAAGCAGTCACCACGGTTTGGCGTGATGCTGATATCAATCACATTGTCATCAAGATCTAAATATTCACGAATATTTGTGCCTACAGGAGCATCTGCAGGAAGCTCCAATAGACCGTCGATTTTGTCTTCAAGATCAATTTCAGACGCACCACACAGCATGCCTTGCGATTCAACACCACGAAGCTTGCCTTTTTTGATTTTGAAATCGCCCGGAAGTACGGCACCAATGGTTGCTACAGGAGCTTTCATGCCTGCACGTACGTTTGGAGCACCACAAACGATTTGTAACGGCTCGCCTGAACCAATATTTACGGTAGTGACACGTAAACGGTCAGCATCGGGATGTTGAACCACTGTTAAAACTTCACCGACTACTACACCAGTAAATGGTTTTGCAGCAGGAGATAAATCATCAACTTCTAAACCTAACATGGTCAGTTGGTCAGAAAGTGTATCGCTATCAATGGCTGGGTTAACCCATGTACGCAACCAATTTTCGCTAATTTTCATTTATAAAAACCTATTTATCTAAATTCTTAATCCCCCTCTAACTCCCTCTTCATTTAAAGGGGAGAACTCCTCTACTTCTAATTGATTTCGAGAAGTCCCTCTCCTTTTTAAAGGAGAGGTTAGGGAGAGGTATAAAACTGTTTAAGCAAATTGGCGTAAGAAACGCACATCATTTTGGTAGAACATACGTAGGTCATTAATGCCATAACGCAACATTGCAAAACGTTCTACACCTAAACCGAAGGCAAAGCCTTTGTATTTTTCTGGGTCAATGCCAGCGGCTTGTAAAACGTTTGGATGCACCATACCGCAGCCCAAAACTTCCAACCATTTACCACGTTCATCCATGATATCCACTTCCGCACTTGGCTCTGTAAATGGGAAATAAGATGGACGGAAACGTACTTTCAAATCTTTTTCAAAGAATTCATTTAACAAGTTCACCAACAAACCTTTAAGTTCTGCAAAGCTGGTGTTTTCAGCCACATACAAACCTTCGATTTGATGGAACATTGGCGAATGCGTTTGGTCCGAGTCACAGCGATAAACACGACCAGGACACACAATACGAATTGGTGGCTGACTCGTTTCCATGGTACGAATTTGCACGCCTGAGGTATGCGTACGAAGTAAATGATTCGCATCAAAATAGAAAGTGTCGTGCATCGCACGTGCAGGGTGATGACCCGGAATGTTCAATGCTTCAAAGTTGTGATAATCATCTTCAACTTCTGGACCGGTCGCAACAGTAAAGCCAGCTTTGGTAAAGAATTGGCAAATACGTTCTTGAACTTGAGTCACAGGGTGAATACTACCCACCGTTTGACCACGGCCGGGTAAAGTAATATCAATCGTTTCGCTAGCAAGCTTTTGTTCTAATGCAGCTTTTTGTAATTCAGCTTGACGAGCAGTCAGTGCGCCAGTAATCGATTCACGAACGGCATGAATTTGAGCACCAAAAACTTTACGTTCTTCTGGGTCCATTTTACCGAGCGACTTCGATTGTTCCGCGAGCTGGCTTTTCTTCCCTGTAAATTGCACTCGCACTTGGTCGAGTGTAGCAAGGTCCTCTGCTGCTGCAATCGCAGCGAGCGCTTCAGTGGTCAGGGCTTCCAGTGACATAGTAACTCTCAAAGCAACAATTTAAAAAAATAATATAAACCCCTTATTCTAACAGTTTTTAGCCGTTATGATGAAGCGCATTCACAAGTTAAAATTGCATTAGCATCAAGTTTTAAAAAAAGTATAAGATAAACACAATATCAATAGGATCCAATCTTTATGGCACTCGATCCAATCTGGAAACAACAGCTCACACTCGTCACTTATGGCAATGAATTTCTCAACCAAGGTTTGAGTTTTCAACGTTGGTTGAATCACCACATTTTTGATCAGCACAGTTTCCATTTTCGTGATTTGCTATCACAGCATTTATTGGCTCAACATTTCCAAATTTGGCTAGAAGGCTTAAAAAAACACGGGGTACAACGCTTAAGTCTACATAGCTCCAGCTTGCTGAATGATGAACAAAATCCGAATGCTAACGTTGAACTTCTTCCCTTTGCCCATTTTATTGTAAGCCACGAAAAAAATAAAAAGCAGGCATGGATTTTTGGTAAAGAACTTGCCGAGTGGTATAACGCAGAAAATGACTATGAAGCACCGGCATCCCAACAACTGCAAATTCGTCGAGAAACCTTTTGGCGCTATGAGCTGAACCATAAACTCATTAAACGCATCGAAGCAGATATGCAGTTACCAAAATGGGATGATATTCATAACTTCACTGAAGCAGAATTATTTTTACAAAAACCTGCGGAAGGTTTTATTGAGCCGGAGGTGTTGGGCACACCTTATTATGGTACACAGCCTGATCTAAGCAGCGAATCGAATGAATCTACAAAACTTGCACTCTTGCCAACGGATGCACAAGCGGATTTTGCACATGACAGCTTGTATCGCCTAGAAGCATTAAACCGCCACATTCAATCTAAAATTCAGCATCCCTATCATGCAGATGGCAGCATCTATACACCTGAAGAACAGTTAAATTTGCGCCATTTTGCTCAAAAAACTGAAGATTTAACGGCTAAATTTATTGTAAAAGTCGCCAATCACTATAAAACTGCACGTTTAACTCCTGTGGTCGAAAGCTCTCCTCTGGATGGATTTAAAACTGAGCAAAGAAAATCATATCCTCAACTTGCACACACGCCAAATCCAACCAATAAACCCGGTGCAGGTGGAGTGATTACTTTAATTATTATTACGGTAGTGATTTGCTTATTGGCTTATTACTTCGGACTTTAACTGTATAAATGTAATTGACATTAAAAAGCCCTTCTCATAGAAGGGCTTTTTTATAAACATACTTCTGTATGAAAGACCTCAAAATTATGAGGTCGTTAAATAATTAAACGGACGAATTTCTAATCGAACGCGATGCTGATCGGCATGTTGATTAATATAATGACTGACAGAGACTACTTCCCCCTCAAGCTCTGCGTCTGCACCATACATGATTTTGACTGCCTCACCTTTGCGGGGAATAATTTCGAGCTCTACAGTAATGCTACCTTGACCCATACCAACTATTTCAGCCAACATTTTATTTTCCTTTGTTCTTTTCTATCCATACATTAGGCATGTCGCAAAGCGCGGTATAAAGATTATTTCTGTAACTTAACTGCACTTTTTATTGATAAAACATCAAAACTTAAACATCAAAAACATAAGAGTCCAATTGTTCTAAAAATGCATCAACTGCATTTGCAGACTTTAAACGAATCCATTGAATATGTTGATATTCAGGTGCATTCATCATCTGTAGATATTTTTCACGATTCGTTTTATGGGTTTTAATCATCCACCAGACAATGGAATCTCGACCAAACATCCGCCACAAACTTTCCTGATTATTTGAATCTGGCCAAAGATCTTGTTTGGACTTAGCCCGAGAAATTGCGCGCTTTACAGAGCGGTATAAATTGACTGGAAACGGAAGGTCTAACCATATCACCGTATCTATTTCAGACCATTTAACAGGAATCGCCCGAGTATAATTGCCATCAATAACATAACCATTTTTCGCTTTAGCAATTTCAGCTCCGATACGTGCAAAAAAGATTTCATCAGGACACTCCTGCCAGTCATCCAACCAAAATAGGTTATCTAGCTCAATATAATGCAGCCCTAATTTTTCCGCCAAAGCTCTGGAAAAGGTTGATTTTCCAGTGGCCGATGTACCGACTACGTTTATTCTTTTCATTGTCATGATGATCTACTTGAGCCTGGTGAATCTACTTCAAGATAACAGCATTGGATCTGTAGGTTAACTTTTATTCTTCACGATAATCCAAAAGATCTGCATCGATATTGATAAAGTCAGGCTTTGGGGTTTGTTCAAATTGAACGGCTAATATATGCGACTGACTGGTTATACATGCTTTTGCGACTCGCTGCATACTATCCATCACTCGACCAATGGCACATAAAATAATGGGATAACTTAAGTCCGCAGCATTTACCAATTCCAGATGTTCAATAATTTGCTGTGTGGTCGGTGCAGATTTTGGAAACCAATATGCTTCATTTAACTCTTGAATGTCATTTACAGGGATTTGCTGAATCTTGAAATTCTGACTGAGTTTTAATAAATGATGTACATCCCAAACACACGTATCATCACCTACTTGGCGAAAGTGATACTGTTTGCGCATCAAGCAGTTACCTTTTGAATCAAATTAAAGCTAAGATAGCTAACAATTGAAAAATAAAAAAATGCTTCATTATGATAGATCATTACGAGCAATTTATTCTTGGTTTGCAATATAACGCTCAACGCTTTTTTAACCAGAAAATTTACTATGACGAGATTTTGCACCCATGGTGCCGCCAAGCTTGCGACATTTTCTTGATTCGCGATTTTAAAACCAATGCATTACTACATGATTCAGTTGATCATTTGATCATGTATATGGCTGAAAAGCGGATTAGAACATGCTCACTTTATCCATTTGATCTTCTTTTTGAGCATGCAAAACTTAATCAACATCCTCATTTTGACTTTGTAAAAACCAACTACCCTCTTGCTGTTTTCCACAACAATTTAAATCAAGCCTTTGCACTGGTTCAAATCCAATCAGAAACGAAAATTTTAGATATCAGCCCTATTGGTGATCCTCGGGAGTTTTGGGGTGCAAGTTCCACACAATTTCATGACGCATTCGGGCTGTTTACATTAATTGAGCTCAATCAACAACAGCGTAACGAATGCTTTTGCTTTGATAAAAAATCGAGTTGGAGCAGTTTAGTAAATAGCATTCAACTGGATTTATTTGAACATCCGTTTTCTACCCACATTCAGCCTCAATTTAAACTAATCCATAATTTGTATTATTATGGCCTTCTGGATGACTCACTCCCTCTTTTGGAGAATCCTCAAGCTTCACCTCAAGTTGGATTAAGTCTGCTTGAAATGCTCAATTCAATCGAAGCTGCTATCCAAAATTTAAAACATGTAAAAAACGAAAGCTCACCGATCCATTTATTTACAACCGAAGAATATGCACAACTATTGGATTATGAGTACAAACTGTCAGAACACCATGTAGATGTCACGTGCTATACAGCCAATCATTTCAACCGCGAAAATTTAGTCAATGATGAAGAGAAAGCTGTACTCAAACAACTACAGAAAAAATACCCCAAAGTTAATTATTTCAAGTCAACATCTAATCAAGCTCTTTCCGCCACCAACACTTCAACAGATAAAGAGCCTGAAAAACCATGGGTTGTATTTTTTTCTTTAGTTTTAATTTTTGCCATGCTATTCGCTTTACTTTATGGCTTTTATTTACTTTTTAAACAATTTGAGTTTATAAAATTTGCCGCAATCACAATTGGCATCATTGTGTTTTTAGCCATATGGTCGAAAAAATAAGATGTCTAATCAAATTCGTCCATAAAAAAAGACCGCTAAAAGCGGTCTTTTTTTAAGTCATAAAGACTTATGCAGCTAATGCATCTTTAGCTTTAGAAGCTAAAGCAGCAAACGCAACTGCGTCATGCATAGCGATGTCAGCAAGTACGCGACGGTCGATAATCACTTGAGCTTTTTTCAAGCCAGCGATCATACGGCTGTACGACAAACCATTTTGACGAGCACCAGCATTGATACGCGCAATCCATAGAGCACGGAATTGACGTTTCTTTTGACGACGGTCACGGTAAGCATATTGACCTGCTTTGATTACTGCTTGGAACGCTACGCGATATACGCGTGAACGAGCGCCGTAGTAACCTTTAGCACGAGCAAGAATTTTTTTATGACGGCGATGAGCCTGTACACCACGTTTAACACGAGCCATTTATAATCTCCTTAGATGTATGGGCACATACGGCGAACTGAAGCAACGTCACTTACGTGAACCATTACACAGCCGCGTAATTGACGGATACGCTTAGCAGATTTTTTGGTCAAAATGTGTCGTTTGAACGCTTGGTGACGTTTAAAACCGTTTGCAGTTGGCTTGAAGCGTTTAGCTGCACCACGGCGAGTTTTCATCTTAGGCATAAGAACCTCTTTTGAACACCTGTTCGGCACGTCTGCACCATTGCAAAGACGCCCTGCAGGTAAGGGAGCGAGTATTCTAAAGCATCTTTGCTCAAAACAAAAGCGAATCTTTCTACCAAATATCGATCTTAATTAATTTTCTGATATAGATTTTCCGATGATTTTATAAGCGATGCCCAATAAGGCTTATATAATGTCGGCACGCCAACTATTAATGTCCATTATGAAACCTGTACAGGATGCTTTTGCAGCCCTACGTTATCGGGATTTCTCGATTGTTACGCTTAATCAATTTTGTCTGACCTTAGCCATTTTGATTCAAGAAATTATCGTTGCTTATTCACTATATCAAATCACTAAAGACCCGCTAACACTGGGCTTAATTGGTTTAGCCGAAGCAATTCCTTTTATTGCTCTCTCTTTGTGGGGAGGATACTTTGCAGATCG
Organism: Acinetobacter sp. YH12251; assembly: GCF_013417465.1. NCBI lineage: Bacteria > Pseudomonadati > Pseudomonadota > Gammaproteobacteria > Moraxellales > Moraxellaceae > Acinetobacter > Acinetobacter sp. YH12251. The sequence continues at coordinate 31,924 of NZ_VPDZ01000007.1, forward strand.
TTTCAATAAACAGACCATTATGAAAATTTGTCTGTTTTTTTCTGTACCTATGCCACTTATTCTTTGGGGGTTATTTCACCAATATGGTCTCGGCCAAATTGATGTCACCCAACTGTCTTGGGGGATTTATGCGGTCATTTTTGGGCTTGGAACTATCCGTGGTTTCTATAATCCCTCGGCAACGTCGCTTAAACCTTTTTTAATCCCGCGGGAGCTCTATGCCAATGGCGCAACATGGACAACGATTGGTTGGCAAAGTGGGGTGATTATTGGGCCAATGCTTGGCGGTTTTATGTTGGCATTTTTAGGCCGTGAAACCAGCTTACTCAGTGTTGCGGCGCTACTAACGGTCTGCTTCGTTCTCATTAACCTACTCAATAAACGCAGTTTTCCTAAAATTGAATCTGACAATTTAAAAGATAGTTTAAGTGAAGGTTTTCGATTTATCTGGAAAACCAAAATTGTCCTTTGGGCGATTTCACTCGATTTAGTTTCTGTGCTTTTTGGTGGCGTGATTGCCCTCTTACCGATTTTTGCCGAAGATATTTTAAAAGTGGGGCCTGAAGGTTTAGGCTACTTACGGGCAGCACCGTCTATTGGCGCCCTGATCACTATGATTGCATTGACCAAATTCCCTCCAACTCATCATGCATGGCGTAATATGTTATTGGCTGTAGCGGGTTTTGGTGTATTTACCATTTTATTCGCATTTTCAAGCAATCTTTGGTTATCACTCTTTGCACTGGCAATGACTGGGGCATGTGACAGCGTGTCTGTGGTGGTTCGTCAGACCATTTTGCAACTTTATCCACCTGAAAATATGCGGGGTCGTGTTGCTGCGGTGAATGGCATGTTTGTTTCTAGCAGTAATGAACTTGGAGCTTTTGAATCGGGACTTGCAGCAAAATACATGGGCACGATCATGGCGACACTTTTTGGTGGCTGTATGACCATGGCTGTAGTTGCGATCAGTTGGGCAAAAACACGTGATTTGTTTGGGATCGACATTACCCATCAGTCAAAAAAATAATGGCATATTTTCCATTTAAACCTTGCCAGTATTTCCAATACAGGAAATACTGCGCAGCAATATCGACGCATTCATCACTCACATTGTGATCTTAGAATAGACTTATGAAACAATATCTGTGCTTAACCCTTTTGGCCTGCGCTCCATTTTCTACAGCGTTTAGTGCTTCAACCAAAACCCATCAACTTCCGGCACAGAATATTGAAGTTGCTCCTGCGCATTTAACCACGCGTTTAAATTGGTCGGTTTTTCCAAAACCGGTATATGCCAATGAAGACCTCAAGCAACGTGACCGCGCGGCCATTATTCGTGTTACAGCAAATGCAAAAGGCACAATTACCGATGCAAGTGTTGAAGAAAGTACAGGTGTCGATCAACTCGACCGAATCTTAATTTCTGCTGTCAAAAAAGCTAAAGTCAAACCACATTTAGAAAATGGTGAAGCCAAAGCCATTATTGGCTATCAAGCGTTTAATTTGAGAGTTAAAGGCAATACGCCTGAATGTGATTTCAACTTTGATTCAAAAGTTTGGAAGGCACAAAGTGCAGATAAGAAAACGCCATTCCAATATGTATCTCAACCAAAATTAGATCTCACTAGCCATGAGTTGAAACAGCACGATCGTAAAGTCAAATTTAACTTTAAAGTGGATAAACACGGACAAGTAAAAAAGGTCAAGATCAAGCAAGGCTCTGGCATTTATACACTCGATCAGAAAGTCGTTGAAGCACTAAGAAATAGTCAGATCTCGGTTAAACGTACTGCGAGCACCCTTTGGATCTATAAAAAGTCGAACTTTAAAGATGAAATTCAATTTAAAGTAAATGACTGTAAATAAGTAATAGATTCAACATTTCAAGCAGGGATTGAATGTTTCAATGCCCTGTTTTATCTCAGAAGAAACCTAAAAATATAAGATAAATACAGAGATAACGCCCGGTTTTCGCTACGGTCACCATGAACACAAAGCGCCAGAAGTTTTCTTTCATTAAACCCGCAATTAAAGTAATGGGGTCTCCAATCATCGGCAGCCAACTCAGTAGCAAAGACCAATAACCATATTTGTGATAAATACCCTGTGCCTGCTGCATTTTCAGCTCTGACACGGGAAACCATGTTTTATTTTTATAATGTTCTACTTTTAAACCGAGCCACCAATTCACACAAGAACCGAGAATATTACCAATACTGGCCACCACAATCAGTAGCCATGGATTGTGTTGACCATAGCTCAACAAGCCGAGCAATACGGCTTCGGACTGTAAAGGAAGTAAGGTCGCAGCCCCAAATGCCGCGAAGAATAAAACTAAAAACGACCACATCGAAACGAATGCTTAGAGACCTAATTTTTTCTTCGACTTCAAATATTCAAAATTTGACCAAAGCACTGCTGCAACAATTACAACGATTCTCGACCATTTATATTGTGAAGAAATCGGTTCAATCGCAGCCCGCATCAAGTTTTGATCTTTGGTATGTAAATCTGCAAGAATATTTTGAACATGCACAATTTCAGCGACAAATAGCACTAAGCAGCCTGCAATACCAAAAATAATACTCCAATAGATTCTTGGATTATTTTCAACAATACGGGTAAAATTTAAGAAAAAGTCTTTCATCGCAAAATCGTCCAACTAAGCCGTCAACAACGCGTTCTTTTCGGCAGCGCCGCATTCTAACACAGCGTTAGAATTTTCTTCCGTCCTATCTAAAATCTTAAGGTGAGTCTTTCCGCACTTTACTTTTATACATGAGACTTCTAATCTGCCACGCAAATATTGAATAATTTTAACTCACTTTATGAAAAAAATTCTTTGCTTAAGTTTTATCGTGTTATTACAAATTTTGACCGCTTTATATGCACAAAGTCCTTCTGAAGTTGCCAAACAACACGTGATTACACAAGATCAAATGATTTGGCAAAAGCGACCTATCTTTAACTTCAACAATGACGATCTGGGCAATCAAAATCGTGACCTTAGTTTTAAATTGTATGTTTTAGCCACCGGCGAAGTTCAAAAAGCTGAATTAATCAAAAGCTCTGGACTTACACACATTGATAAGCGGGTTGAGCAGTCACTTTTACGTGCCAAGTTCAAACCTTATATCGAAAATGGTGTAGCCTCCCCCTTTGTTGCCTTACAGCCCTTCTCACTCAAGACCCTGAAAGAAAACCAAAGACCTTGGTGGAAAAAGCTTCTATTCATTTCATAAAAAAAAGAGCATGTTTCCATGCTCTTTTTTTAAACGTGTATTGCTAAGGCTTTTTGTACCGCTGGACGGGCCGTCAGTCGATCGATATAGTCTTTCACGTATGGATAATCTTCCAACTGAATTTGCTGCCATTCATGACGCAGCGCCCAAGGCAGAATAGCCATATCTGCAATCGAATACTCTCCAGCCACAAATTTTTGACCAATCAACTGATGGTTCAAAACTTTATATAAGCGTTTAGACTCATTTACATAACGTTCAGTTGCATACGGAATACGTTCAGGTGCAAAACGACTAAAATGATGATTTTGTCCTAACATGGGCCCAAAACCACCCATTTGCCACATCAACCATTGTTCAACTTCAACGCGCTCAAACTCATCTTCTGGATAAAACAAACCTGTTTTACGTCCAAGATATTGCAGAATCGCACCAGACTCAAAAACTGAAATTGACTCTCCTCGTGGGCCATTCTGATCCACGATTGCAGGGATTTTATTGTTCGGAGAAATTCTCAAAAAGTCTGGCTGAAATTGATCATTTTCCAAGATATTAATCGAAAAAATTTGGTATTCCAAACCCATTTCTTCTAAAGCGATGGTAATTTTATGTCCATTGGGTGTACCCCAATAGTAGAGATCAATCATCTATATTCCTTTTTAATTTTCAGTAAGGCAATCTCATTTTGCTTTATGTATAACATGTTTAATCCAGTGAAAGCTTGTCAGTTTTTCTGAAAAGTAATGTTAAAATGTGAATTATCACTTTGCTTTTAAAATCACTTAAGGTACAAAAATTCAAAAAATATAATTTTTTTATAAAAATCCCTTGAAAAAAATCAGCACAGACCGATATTGATACATGTACAAGGATCAAACGATCTTGTTAGTGAACAGTGGATGCCAAGCATCACTGAACATTTCTTATTGTTACAACTTTGCTTATTAAAGAGAGTTCTAATTATGAGTAGTTTAAATCTTAACCCACTTTTCCGTCGTAGCATTGGTTTTGATCGTTTCAACGATTTATTTGATTATGCCATGCAAAGCGACACACCAAATTACCCGCCATACAATATTGAAAAAACGGCTGAAAATAGCTATCGCATTGTGGTGGCAACCGCAGGTTTTACAGAAGATGAACTTTCGCTAAACTTAGAAAATCAAGTGCTAAGCATTTCAGGTAAACCAACTGAAGCGCAAGATACAACTGTGGAATTCCTGCATAAAGGCATTGCGCGTCGTACATTTAAACTGTCTTTACGCTTAGATGAACATATAGAAGTGCAACAAGCCCTATATGAAAATGGTTTATTGACAGTGGACTTACAGCGTATTATTCCTGAAGAAAAACTACCACGCCAAATTCCAATTGGCAAAAAGGCATTGATAGAAAGTCCTGTCCAAGAAAATAGCGCTGAGTAAACTCTCATAAAAAAAAAAGACCCTTCGGGGTCTTTTTTATATTAAGAAAATTAGTTAGATTCAAAACATGACAAACAAGAATAAAAAATCATGCCATCTCAAGAATATAGTGTCTCGATTCCAATTTATATGTTTCGTTTTTTATCTATTCTCAACTTAATCTTACCCATAGGTGTTTTTAATGAATCCTTGGTGGGTCTGGCTTACAAGCTGTTCATCTACTCTTTTTAAATTTTGGCGTATCTTGCAAAAAATAATCCTACTCTGTATTACTATCTATTTATATGAAATGTACTTTGTTCTGATTGCTTTTATAACATGGAATATACGACCTAATATTACCAAGATGAAAATCTATTGGAGGGTACTGAAAATCCCCATCTCACTGCCGGTGTTATGTAAATAGATCTCACATAGTTAGCTCAATAAAAAGCTTTGCTCACTTTATACCTACATTAAAACTAAATTAAAGCATTTCAAAACGTCTGAATCGAAACAACGATTGAATATCAATTAGAATATAATCAAATTTGTCTTTCTTAAAGAAACTTACTTAATACCCTCAGACATAAGTTCGCATTCATGAATTTTGCTCTATTTTCCAATCAATACGCAGCAAAAATTATTGGTGCCCTTGAACATCATTGAGATTAAAAAACCAAAATATAGGCAAAAAAAAGCACTGCAAATGCAGTGCTTCTTTTATGGATACTTACTTTTTCTTTTTAGGACCAAGTAGCATACCCATTTGACGGCCTTCCATTTTCGGGGTTTGTTCAACAACACCATAGTCAACCACGTCAGCTTCAATTTTTTGCAATTGAGCCAAACCCAACTGTTGGTGTGCCATTTCACGACCACGGAAACGAAGCGTGATTTTTACCTTATTGCCTTCTTCAAGGAACTTGATAATGGCACGTAGTTTAACGTTGTAGTCACCAACATCAGTACCAGGGCGTAGCTTGATTTCTTTCACCTGTACTTGATGTTGTTTTTTCTTCGCTTCTTTTTGCTTTTGTTTTAGATCAAACAAATGCTTATTGAAATCCATGATTTTGCAGACTGGTGGCTCAGCATTAGCAACAATCTCAACAAGGTCAAGATCTACTGCTTCTGCAGCACGCAAAGCGTCAGCAAGAGATACAATCCCTTTTTGCTCGCCATTTTCGTCTACTAGACGGACTTCTTTTGCACGAATTTCATCATTCAAGGCAGGACGGTTTGACTTTCCGCCCTGTTGATTACGGTCAGGCTGTTTAATCGCTTTTACTCCACAATGTACCGGCCGCGTTCGGCTACGGCTGCTTTTACTAGGTCAATGAATGCATCAATTGACATAGTACCCAAATTTTTTCCAGAGCGAGTACGGACATTTACAGTACCTTCCTCAACTTCACGGTCTCCAAGAACCAATAAGTAAGGAATACGCTCTAAAGTACGTTCACGAATCTTAAAGCCGATTTTCTCATTTCTCAAGTCTGAAATCGCGCGGATACCGCTTTCTTTAAGTTTAGCGACGACTGACTCACATGCTTCAGCTTGTGAATCGGTAATGTTCATCACACATGCTTGAATTGGAGACAACCAAGGTGGCATGAAACCAGCATAGTGTTCAATAAGTATACCAATAAAACGCTCGAAACTGCCAAGAATTGCACGGTGCAACATTACAGGCTGATCACGGTCGTTATCTTCAGTCACATAAGATGCGTCAAGACGTTCTGGTAAGTTAAAGTCACATTGAATTGTACCGCACTGCCATACACGACCTAAGCAGTCTTTCAATGAGAATTCAATTTTCGGACCGTAGAATGCACCTTCACCCGGTTGAAGTTCCCACTCTAGGCCTGCAGCATCTAAAGCATCTGCTAAAGATTTTTCTGCCATGTCCCAAAGTTTGTCATCACCCACACGTTTTTCTGGACGTGTCGACAACTTCATTTGTACTTCTTCAAAGCCGAAGTCTTTATAAACATCTAATGTCAGTTTAATAAAGTCTGCAACTTCAGTACCGATTTGTTCTTTGGTACAGAAGATATGCGCATCATCTTGTGTAAAGCCACGTACACGCATAATGCCGTGTAATGAACCCGATGGTTCGTTACGGTGACATGAACCAAACTCAGCCAAACGAATTGGAAGATCACGGTAAGATTTCAAACCTTGGTTGAAGACTTGCACGTGACATGGGCAGTTCATTGGTTTTACAGCATAGTTACGGTTCTCTGAGTGAGTCGTAAACATGTTTTCAGCATAGTTTGCTGCGTGACCTGATTTTTCCCAAAGTGTGAAATCAACCACTTGCGGTGTACGGATTTCTTGGTAACCGTTGGCTTGTTGAACTTTACGCATGTATTGTTCAAGCACTTGGTAAATCGTCCAGCCGTTTGGATGCCAGAACACCATACCCGGCGCTTCTTCTTGCATATGGAACAAGTCTAACGCTTTACCAATTTTACGGTGATCGCGTTTTTCAGCTTCTTCAATACGTTTGATATACGCAGCTAACTGTTTTTTGTCAGCCCAAGCTGTACCGTAAATACGTTGCAGCTGTTCGTTTTTCGCATCACCGCGCCAGTAAGCACCAGAGATTTTAGTCAACTTGAACGATTTTAGGAATTTAGTATTTGGAACGTGCGGACCACGACACATATCCAAATAGTCTTGATGGTAATACAAGCCCATTTCAGTTTCTTCAGGCATGTCTTCGATCAGACGCAGTTTGTATTCTTCGCCGCGTGCAGTGAACTCTTTGATCACTTCATCACGTGGAGTCATTTTTTTGATGACATCATAGTCTTGGTCGATGAGCTTTTTCATGCGCTCTTCGATTGCTGCCATGTCATCTAAAGTAAACGGACGTGGCATCCAGATGTCATAGTAGAAACCTTCTTCAATGACAGGACCAATGACCATCTTTGCTTCTGGGAACAATTGCTTAACTGCATGACCCACCAAGTGCGCACAAGAGTGACGAATGATGTGAATACCATCTTCATCTTTAGGCGTGATAATTTGTAGGCTAGCATCTTCTGTAATTAAATCAGACGCATCAACTAAACGATCGTTTACACGACCCGCAACTGTATTTTTTGCTAGACCAGGACCGATGCTTTGAGCAACTTCCATCACAGACACGGCATGATCAAATTCTTTTTGATCGCCATTTGGCAAAGTGATAATTGGCATATAAAAATCCTTAAGGAGTGATGCCCCGTACAATGGAGCATGTCACCGCGAGATTATGATCGAGGGAGACCCTCAAAAGATAAAAACGGTGGATAAATAAAATTCGACCTAAATTTTACACGCCCTGCCAACTTTAATAAACCTCTAATCCCATGGAAGTTGATTTTTCTGCTGCCTTTTACAAGACTCCTGATAATTCAAGCAGATTTCAGCCGAAATACGCTTTATGCTGTCAATATAATAATCACGTTCTAATTCATAAAATTATTCCGAATTTCGAACACCTATACCCACTGAAATCTTTATGTAGGCAGGTATCATGCAAGCACATTCACTTATATCTTGGTCTAGTTTAAAACCGCTCCAACCCGCTTATGCCCTTGCAGCCAATGTCGATCTTGTGGTCTTACGGCTCGAAGATGATGATGTAGAAAAAGTCGTGGTCATGTATGGTCGCTGTCAGCATCGCGGCGCACTCATGGCCGATGCCCATATTCAAGGAGATAAAATCGTCTGTGGGCTGCATGGTTCTCACTATATTTATAAAACTGGCATCAATCCACGTTATCTGAATAAAAATCTGCAAAAATTTAAAGCGTGGGTGGAAGGCGATCAGGTTTTTGTAGATTTAGAAGAAATTACAGCTTGGGAAAAACGCAATCCACAGCAGTATAAACGCGATCAATACCAAGGCCTATATGCTGACTCCGCACCCGCACCAGAAGAACCACATAATAAATTGATCTTGGAACTTGCACGCAATGGCTTAAGTAAATTTGGACATCATGGTCCGACAGCGGCGATGGGCGTGCCTTTTAATCAACTCCCAAAATGGGAGGACATTCAACTGATCACCGCACAACTGTGGAAAATTCCATTGTTAGATGATGCACCCGTAGCAACCGAAGTGGTAATTGGCCCAAATGCTAAAAAACCCTTAAAACTCAAAATCCCCCTATTTGTGTCAGATATGAGTTTTGGTGCGTTATCTCAAGAAGCCAAAGTTGCCCTTGCAATAGGTGCTGAACTTGCAGGTACAGGCATTTGTTCAGGTGAAGGTGGAATGCTTGCTGAGGAACAAGCGGCCAATTCACGTTATTTTTATGAACTTGCATCGGGTCGTTTTGGCTATGACATCGAAAAAGTTAAAAAGTGTCAGGCCTTTCATTTTAAAGGCGGTCAAGCTGCAAAAACAGGTACGGGAGGACATCTGCCAGGCCATAAAGTGGTTGACAAGATTGCAGAAGTGCGCAAATTACCAGAAGGCACCGCAGCCATTTCTCCTGCAACTTTCCCCGACTGGACTCATCTTTCACAATATCGTGAATTTGCAGAATATGTCCGAGCAGAAACCGGCGGCATCCCGATCGGCTACAAGCTCTCCGCACAGCATATTGAACGTGATATCGACGCAGCACTCAGCATTGGTGTGGACTATATTATTTTAGATGGACGTGGCGGTGGAACAGGTGCAGCCCCAACCTTATTCCGTGACAATATCTCTGTACCGACCATTCCTGCACTTGCACGAGCACGTCGTCATTTAGACCGTTTAGGACGGTCAGATATTAGTTTAGTGATCACAGGTGGACTTCGTGTACCCGCTGACTTTATTAAGGCACTCGCTTTAGGTGCAGATGCCATCGCGATTTCAAACTCTGCCATGCAAGCCATTGGCTGTTTAGCTATGCGTGCCTGTCAGACCAATGATTGTTCTGTCGGCATTGCCACACAACAAGATCATTTACGTCGTCGTTTAGAAATAGACAAATCGGCACAACAACTGGCGAATTTTCTAAATGCATCCGTTGAACTGATGCAAGTCATGGCTCGTGCCTGCGGACATCATCATCTGAATCAATTCTGCAAAGATGACCTGACCACATGGAAAAAAGAAATGTCGAACCTCACGGGTATTCACTACAGTGGATTTGAGTAAGCTTCAAATCATGAGCTTTTTTCAAAACAATTGAACCTAAAAAGAGTCCATACGGGCTCTTTTTTATTCTCTGAAGGTCTCAAAGGCCATGAATTGATCGGCTTGGTACAACCAAAGCTGTGCAAATTGAGGGATGATCATTTCACTCTGGGTAGGGCGTAAAAAAATATAATCATCTACATCTATGCTGCTTGTCTGTGGAATTTGCACAAGCTCCTGATTACTACTGCGACCATATAACGCATGGGGCTGACTGCCTTGAGGATAAACATAGTCCCCTCGCCAATAACCTCCATAAATAAATACAGCCTGATATTTTGCCCAACGACTGAGCCATTCTAACTGTGGTAATTCAGTCCGCGGCAACACTTTTAACACAGGCGTGGCGATCCACAAGGCACTTTGGAAAGCTTGTAAATTTTTCAGTTCAAAATCTGCGGGTTTTAATAACATCGAGCCAAACGAGACTTCGTTACAGACACTCTGCTGACAATGAAAACTAAAACTAGGACTACCACCACCATTCCAACAGGTGTGTTCATCACATAAGGTTGGGTAGCGCTGTTGTACATAAGCTTTGAATTGTTGATAACTTTGCTGGGACTGTTGATAAGTCTGTTCAGCAGATTGGATCAGCCGTGGAATCTTCGCCACATGTGCGTCATAGCCCATTAATCCTGAAAATTTTAAATGTTGGGGATGTTGAACGATTTCATCCAAAACAGCCTTTAGCTCATCGATCGTTTTCAGACCACCACGGTGTAGCCCCACATCGATTTCGATATTGATGCGTAGACACAGTTGATGCTGCTCAGCAAATTTGAGGTATTGGGCTAAACGCTGTTCACTATCAATCAGCCATTGCACTTGCGATTGCGTTGCCTGCAAAAACGCCTTGTCTGCATGGTTCAAAGCCTGAATCGGCATCGGTTTTCCAAACAACATATCGGCTTGCGGAATCGATTCAAAAAGTGTTTTTAGATGTGCAAAATGAAATAGCATGAAACGCTGTGTCTTGAGCTGTGTAGCACAGTGTTGAAGCAATGCCATGCAGGCCAAGGATTTCACCACCAAGCGCGGATGCAGACGCTCTGGCATTTGCTGCTGAGTGATCACCAAGTTGTGATTTAATGCATCAACATCCACGATTAACTGGGGCATCCCCGTACCATTTTGTTTTAACAGCGAATTCAACTTTTGAAAATATGCATCCATGCCATCCCCTTTTTCATATCGTTCAATTGGTCTTCAACGTTTAACGTTCCACGATGCTTATTCAATCAGTAATTGCTGTAGCTCTGGACTGAGCCACTTTTGCTTTGGATCTAAATCTTGTCGAATCTTTAAAAAATCCTGCCACTTGGGATACACATTTTGAAGCTGCCGCGCATTTAGGCTATGCAATTTCCCCCAATGTGGTCGCCCGCCATATTTTAAAAAAATCGGCTCCACCAGCTTAAAGATGACTTGATAATCTTGCTTATAGAACTGATGCACCGAAATTGAGGCCGAATCTTGCTGATAAAACGGACTGAGCCAAATATCATCCCCACGTACAAGTCGATACTCTAGCGGAAAAAACATCGGCACCTTATGACGTCGAAGGGTATGCAAAATTTCTTCTAAACAATTCATCCCGTGTTGCAGCGGAATCTGGTATTCCATCTCATTAAATTTTGTATTTCGAGCAGAAGGAAATATTCGACTTGACCAATCTACGCTCATCGAAGGTTTGACAAAAACACCCAATAATTTTTGTAGCCATGGATTCAGTGGTGGAAAGAATCGCGTCAATTCTGCACAAAATTTGAGTAATACGTCGTCATCTAAGCACTGTTCTTTCCGCGGTTGAAGGTCATCTTCCGTCTCATCTAAGGTTTTTAAAATAACCTGATCGGCATGACTAAATGCCCAGAACTCAATATGTCGATGTGCATATTGCCATTGCTGCATATTCTGCATGACATCTTTCAGCGGACATAATCGCGTCTGTTCTTTGAGTTTATACATCGGCCGATTTTGCAGCTGTACATGCGTCAGCACGCCTAAACTCCCGAGTGAAACACGCCCTGCTTGGAAAATTTCGCTGTTCTGTTCAGCACTGCATTGTAGTAATTCGCCCTGCGCGGTTAATAATTCAAACCCCGTAACCAATGCCGATAAACATGGTAATTCGAGTCCGGTACCATGCGTCCCTGTTGCAATCGCTCCAGCCAAACTTTGACGATCAATATCACCTTGATTAATCAGTGCCTGATCAAAAGAGGCGAGCTTCTCCCCCAAATCAAATAATCGTGTGCCAGCTTGGACGGTGCTTTGGCAGCGTTCAGCATCGATATCTAGAATGCCTTTGAGATGATCTAAACGTACTAAGGTATCTGTGGTTTTTGCCAAAGGGCTAAATGAGTGCCCTGCGCCAACCAAGCGAATCTTAGGATGGGATTGCACCACATCCATTAATTGCTCAAGATTTTGCGGTTGTATAAATGACTTCGGGATCGACTTCTGAGCACCTGACCAATTTTCCCATGCAATGTCGTGTTGAATTATCATATTCATCCTTGTCGCCATACTTTTTATTGTATTCAGTTTTATTTTTGATTTCCGCTTTTGCAATGTTAATGCACAAGCCATCTTGATTTTTTACTTAGATTATACGAAGTTCAGCATCTTCTCAAATTTAAGTTTATTGTTAAAAAACAGCAAATAAGCCATGATCAATTAAAGAAAATATCATTCGTTTATATCCCCACAAAGACTATTCAAGGCGCTCCACATTATTCGTTAAGCATCATTCAAACCGAATCAATAAAAAAGATCACACACGGAAATATCTACCAAATCAGTATAAAAACCAACAACACCTATATATTTTTCAACTAAATTATTTATGCTAAAAAATCAATTTTGAGAACCACAGGGTTCATTTTCGTCACTTTACTGTTTTTATTTTATTCAATTTCAATAACTTAAAAATTTAGTATAAATACTCGACTAAAGCATAAATGCAGAGAAGCTACGGACTGAATTATTGTTAAGTCAGATTTAAAACAAATAGACATGGACTTGGAGTACCACGATGGTTAGCGCATACGATGAATTGCCACGGACCCCGGCAAATTTTGTGGCACTTTCGCCTCTACGTTATTTAGAGCGTGCAGCTTATATTTATCCTGATCAGGATGCCATTATCCATGGCAAACGTCATATTTCATGGCGCCAAACGTATAACCGCTGTCGTCAATTTGCACATCAGTTGCAACAATTAGGCATTGGCAAAAATGACACCGTGTCTGTGTTATTACCGAACATTCCGGCTATGGTTGAAGCACACTTTGCCGTACCGATGGCGGGTGCTGTACTAAATACGCTAAATACACGCCTTGATGCGAAAACCATTGCCTTCATGCTGGAACATGCAGAAACCAAAGTCCTGTTGGTTGACCCTGAATTTGCTCAAGTTGCCACCGAAGCTTTGGCTTTGATCGATCAAGACATTTATGTCATTGATGTTGCAGATGCTGAATTTGAAGGCACAGCACAACCGATTGGACAAATTGAATTTGAAGACTGGTTGGCGCAAGGCGATGCCAACTTTGAGTGGCACTTACCTCAAGATGAATGGGATGCGATTAGTTTAAGCTATACCTCGGGTACCACAGGGAATCCAAAAGGCGTGGTGTATCATCACCGCGGCGCATATATCAATGCAGCGAGTAACATCATTGCTTGCGGCATGACGCCACGTGCAACGTATCTGTGGACGCTTCCTCTATTCCACTGTAATGGCTGGTGCTTTGCTTGGACAATGGCAGCCAATGGCGGAACCAATATTTGTCTACGTAAAATTGACCCTGAACTGATTTTCAAATTGATTGCAGAACACAAAGTAGATTATTTCTGCGGTGCGCCAATCGTACTTTCAATGATGATCAATACGCCTGAAGAGAAAAAAGCACAATTTGACCATCGCGTTGAAGTGATGGTTGCTGGTGCAGCGCCACCTGCAGCGATTATTGAAGGGATGCGTAATATTGGTATCAATGTCACACATGTTTACGGTTTGACTGAAACCTATGGTCCATCAGCACTTTGCGCATCGCAAGCTGGTTGGTCTGATCTTTCCATTCAAGAACAAGCACAGTTGCATTCTCGCCAAGGTGTACCATACCCGCTTCAAGACGGCATGAAAGTCATTGACCCTGAAACCATGTTACCTGTTCCGCATGATGGCCAGACTATGGGCGAAATCATGTTCCGTGGCAACATCGTAATGAAGGGTTATTTGAAAAACCCGGAAGCAACGGCTGAAGCCTTTGCCGGTGGTTGGTTCCATACCGGCGACTTAGCAGTCTGCCAACCTGACGGTTATGCCAAAATTACTGACCGCTCTAAAGATGTGATCATTTCAGGGGGTGAAAACATTTCATCGCTCGAAGTAGAAGAAATTCTATATCAACACCCTGCTGTACTGACAGCTGCAGTGGTTGCAAAACCTGACCCTCGTTGGCAAGAAGTGCCTTGTGCCTTTATTGAATTAAAAGCAGGTAAAGAAGCAACGCCTGAAGAACTGATCGAATTCTGTAAGCAGCACCTTGCACGTTTCAAAGTACCTAAAGATGTAGTGATTACCGAAATTCCAAAAACCTCGACAGGTAAACTTCAGAAGTTCGTTCTCCGTGAATGGGCTAAAGAGCGCGCTGTTGGTGAATTTGGTTAATGTTAAAACTCAAAAGCCAAGCATGATTTTTTCAATCATTTAAGCAAAAAAAGCGACCTAATCAGGTCGCTTTTTTGATGTGAAGTCTATAACTTCACGTTTTGCTTCAATGATCAGATCACGTTGAATTCTCTGATCATTGAGCTATCTAAGTACTTGGCTATCTAATCATGCATTAGTTATCAGATAATAAAGCCACTTGTTGAATGTAGTTAAACAATTTCAACTTTGACGCAGTCAGTTCTTCTTCGCTTACATTTTTTGCTATATCACGTTGAATACGCAAAATATGCTGACGAATAGGATGATGTTCAGCAGCATTATGTGCTTTCATGAACTCTTTAATGACGGGATCACCTTGGGCAATCATACGTTCAGTCCAGCGTTGAAGCTGCGCTGTTTTTTTCGCACCTTGCTGCGGGGTTAAGTAAGATAAAATCATGGTTTCATCTTCATTACGCAGTAATTTACCTACACGTTGAAACTGACGGCGTCGCGCTTCATGTGAAGTAATTGTTTGTGCATCTAGTAGTGCTTCGATCAGACGCTCTTCAACAGGAAGATTTTTAATCTGTTTAGGATTCAGTTTTGCAAGTTCCTCGCCCAAAGCAGCCATACGTTGTACAGCTTTCTTTTGCTCAGTTTTACTTGCACGTCCTTCTAAGGATTCAAAGTCTTCTTCGGTATAGCGGTTCGGTCGACGTGCCACGTTTAATCTGCCTCGTAAAATTTTGCCGCAAACAGTGCTTGAATTTCAGATAAAGCTTTTTCTTCATCTGCACCTTCAATCACTAAGCGTAAAGTTGTGCCCTTGCCTGCGCCAAGCATCAGCAAAGACATAATATTTTTGGCATCTACTAATTTTCCACCCTTACCAATTTGAATCGACGAGCGAAATTTGGTCGTGACTTCGATTAGCTTGCCAGATGCACGCGCATGTAAACCCAGTTTATTAATTACGTCAACAGTTGTGTCGATCATGACCAGTGCTTCATTTCTCTATGTAGAACCTGAATAGACCATTTTGCCTCAAGTGCTTTTTTTAGTCTATCTACGATATATACCGAACGGTGTTGCCCACCTGTACAACCGATCGACACCGTCATGTAATGACGATGCCCTTCGGCAAATGCCGGCAGCCATTTATCCAAAAAATTATAAATATCTTGGAACATTTCATTGGTTTGTTCACTTTGTTGTAAAAACTGACGAACTGGCTCATCTAATCCTGAATACTTACGCAATTCCATATCCCAGTGTGGATTGGGCAAATGACGGACGTCAAAAACATAATCTGCATCGAGTGGAATACCATGCTTATAGCCAAAAGACTGTAAGATCAAAATTAAATTATCTGCCTGTCCAAGTTTAGACAGCAAGGTATGTTTTAAATCATGTACACTCTTATCTGTAGTATCAATATGTACTGTCGAGCGTAATTGAATCGGCAACAGTAAAGATTTTTCTTCCTGTATGCACTCATTTAAACTTTTGAAACGACTTGCCAACGGATGGGGACGTCGAGATGAACTGAATCGCGCAATCAATTCCTGATCACGCGTGGTCAAATAAATAATATCGACTGAGCCATGGCGTTGTAGCTGTTGAAAAACCAAATCGAACTCTTGTAAATCTGCACGTGTACTGCGGACATCCACACCCAGCGCTAATTGTTCAAGATTATTTTCTGAATCAAGTTTTTCAACAATTTCGGGGAGTAAGGCCAATGGCAAATTATCGATACAGTAATAACCCAAATCCTCAAGTATCTGTAATGCAGATGACTTTCCAGATCCAGATTGTCCTGTAACAATTAAAATGCGCTTCATCGCTTGCTACCCCATAGCCGTTTTAAACTGCAGTATATTTAACCTGCATATTATCAATAAGACGTGTTGCGCCTAATTTAGCCGCAATAAACAACACCACGTCTTGATCAAATTCTTCAATTTTCTGTAATTCAGGTGTACGTGCTTCAACATAGTCCACAACAAAACCCGCTGCTGTCAATGTTGCTTTAATATTAGCTAACACATCTGCCAGTTGAGTTCCAGCATGTAATTCCGCCTCAGCCGTTTTCAAGCTTTGGTAAATCGTTGGTGCAATCGCACGATTTTCCGCACTTAAATAACCATTGCGTGAGCTCAATGCCAAACCATCTTCAGCACGAGTAATCGGCACACCAATCACTTCTAGTGGAATATTTAAGTCACGTACAAACTGACGAATCACTGCAAGTTGCTGGTAATCTTTTTGCCCAAAGAATGCAAAATTCGGTTGAACAATATTAAAGAGTTTTGTCACAACAACAGCAACACCGTCAAAATGACCCGGACGCTGTTCGCCACACAAATCATTGGTAATGCCGCCCACGCTAATATTGGTTAAGCGCGGTTTGTTGCCATACATTTGTTCAACAGTCGGTGCAAACACGATGTCACAACCCACTTCTGCCAATAAGTGCTGATCTTGTTCCAAAGTACGTGGATAGTTATCAAAGTCTTCATTTGGACCAAACTGAATTGGGTTAACGAAAATACTCACCACCACGACATCACACAGTTTACGTGCTTCACGAACTAAATTAAGGTGACCTTCATGCAAGTTCCCCATCGTTGGTACAAAACCAATGATTTTGCGCGCAGCACGTGCTGGATTTAGCGATGCACTTAAACCTTGAATCGTTGTTTCAGTTTTCATGTCTTACAGCTCAATTTGGAATGTATGTTCTTTGGCAGGGAAACTACCATCAAGTACGGCAGTATGATACGCCTTAAACGCATCCACAATTGCTGTTTCCCCTGCTTGCTCTTTCATAAAGTTGCGAACAAATTTCGCCACGTGACTAAACGTGAGTCCCAACATATCTTGTTGAACCAAGACTTGAGCATCCGTTTCTGCACCGGCACCGATCCCAATCACAGGTGTATTTGGGAATAATTCACTAATTTCTTTACCCACTTGGGCAGGAACACATTCCAAAAGTAAAATTGCTGCACCTGCATCAACCACAGCTTTACAATCTGCAATGAGTTGATCCGCGGTTTCGCGTGTACGTGCTTGCACTTTATAACCGCCAAACACATGAACCGATTGCGGAGTTAACCCTAAATGCACACACACTGGAATACCATTACGGGTCAATACTTCAACTGTTTCTGACAACCATGCACCACCTTCCAATTTGACCATCTGTGCGCCTGCTTGCATCACGGTCTTTGAATTCACCAAAGCGTCATTCAAAGTGGCATAGGTCATAAATGGCAAATCAGTCAAAATAAACGCATGTTTATTGCCACGACGCACTGCTGCAGTGTGATATACCATATCTTCAACAGTAACAGGTAAAGTTGAGTCATTCCCTTGAATGGTCATCCCCAATGAATCGCCAATCAGAATACTATCGACTTCAGCAACTTCCATTGCTTTTGCCATGCTCGCATCATAGCAAGTCAGGCAGGAGAATTTGCGGCCTTCCGCTTTAAATTTTTTCAAGTCACTTAGACTAATCATTTCAATATTCCTCAGATGACGGCTTTCTCAAGTGGTCATACAAAAATTAAAGATGGGCCCAGTTTCCTGCATCCAATACAGTTAAATTTGGATTATTCAAAATAGGTAAATCTTTTAATGGTTGTCCTTTAATCTGTAGATTCTCATCTAAATCCAACAAAGGCTTCAACACAAAATCACGTTCTAAAACACCAACATGAGGCACCGTCAAACGTTCATTTTGAATGTGCTGTTCACCATAAATCAGTAAATCTAAATCCAGTGTACGCTCCCCCCAATGACGTAGGCGTACACGCCCCGACTCTTGTTCAAAGCGTTGCAATTCATCCAACAAGGCCAAAGGTGCTAGATCAGTTTCTAATGCAACCGCTGCATTTAAATAATTCGGCTGATCTTGTGGCCCCATTGGCGGGCTTTGATACAGTTTTGAGACTTTCACTTTTCCGAGTGTTGCAAGTTTATGCACAGCTTCACTGAGGATCTGTAGAGAATCACCTAAATTACTGCCTAAACCAATATATGTCAGCGTCATTGTGTTGGCCCAAAAATAACCTGAGTCAAATCTCGTTTCACACGTTTACGTTTTAAAATCGGATGATCTGCACCAATTTCACCACTGGCTGACGCTGCAACGATTGACACTGTCTCTAGACTATTGGCATGTGATTTAGGCTTACGTTGACGGCGACTTCTGCTTTCTGGTTCATTCACCAGCGGTTCAATTTCAACTTGCTGATGAGTAGAAGTTTTGGCTTCCACATCTTCATGCGCCGCTTTACGACGACTCTTGGCACGTTGACGATTGTATTGGCTAATTGCTCGTTCTTTTTCGTCAGTGCTCATCTGCTGATAAGCATCCCACCACTGCCCCATGCCTTGCGTGCTTGTATCGCCCGATTTTTCACGCAGCAGCAGAAAGTCAAAGCCTGCACGGAAACGTGCATGACCTGAAAGTGCTTCAATTTGCTGTGGTTTTGGACTTAGTAAACGGGTTTGCATTTCCCAAACTTCACGAATAAATGTTTCGGCAAAGCGTGGAATAATGGTTCGTGTAGCCTGACGCTTCAATACATCCAAGCCCGCTTGAGCACGCGCTTCAGCAGGAACAACACCTTTATTTAAATAGAACGTACAACGTTCTTGGAACGGGATCCACAATAACACGGCATAGAAAAATGCAGGGTTAATGGTTTTCCCAATCGAAATACGTTGATCGGTATTTTTTGCAGCCAACTCAATAAATGGCGTTACGACTGGTTTGATATCTGCAAATAATTGATACCAAATACCAAAATCGATCAGCATCGGTAAGACGCGATTGAGATGCCCCATGGTAAAAAGCTTTTGTGACTCATCGTATAAACGATGTGGAGACACATCACGCAGCAATTGAGTAAGTTCTGGAGTAAAGACATCCAGAATTTTTTGATCAATATTAAAGTTTAATTTGGCTGCAAAACGTAAAGTCCGAAGCATCCGCACAGGATCTTCTTCAAAACGTAGTTGTGGATCACCCAATAAACGCAACATTTTATGTTTTATGTCATCTACTGCATGACAAAAATCTAGCACTTCGCCTTTGCGTGGTTGGTAATACATTGCATTGATCGAGAAGTCACGACGTGCAAAGTCTTGCTCAATCGTACCCCAATTATTATCACGTAAAATCATGCCCGCAGCAGAAGTCACGGCTTTTTTAGGCGGCGCACGGAAGGTCGCAACTTCGATCAGTTCACGTCCTGAGTAGACATGCGCCAGCTCAAAACGACGACCAATAATTCGGCAACGTCGCCCGAAGACTTCTTTCACCTGAGCTGGTGTCGCATTAGTTACGGCATCAAAATCTTTAGGTGCATGACCCAACATTAGGTCGCGGACACTGCCACCCACGATATAAGCTTCATAGCCTGCCTTAGTTAAGGCATCAATCACATCTAAAATGGAAGAAGGTAATTGTGCGGTTGATAAACCACATTTGGACGCGCGCAAAGTTTGCAAAAGACGCTGTCTCCTACGTCTGAACGTAAAATTCTTAAGATGTCGCTAATGATATCTCTAACACAATCAAAGGGCAATTTGATTATCTCGATGCTCAAGCTGAGCTTAACCTAATTCTTTTTTTTACACTTCACTTAAAGTGCCAATTTTGCTTTATTTTTAGCAAACAGCGCAGGACCGATTCCCTTAACCTGTTGAATATCATCAATGCTTTTAAATAAGCCATTACTTTTACGATATTGCACAATGGCTTCTGCTTTTTTCTGACCAATCCCATGCAATGTTTGCAGTTCATCAACTGAGGCTGTATTTAAGCGTACTTGATCTGATCGGCTATTTTGCTGAGTGCTGGGTCGTGACAAATAATAGTTGGTATTGCTCGGTGCAGTTGTCGCTTTGGACTTCGAGGCCTCAGATTGCTTTTTTAATTGCTGATCTTGAGCTTGCTGCATGGCTTTCCATTCCGCGTAGCCCGAAGGGATTTGAGCAAAAGTTAAATCTGCCATTAAACCCAAAACCAAGACAAGTAATTGTGTAGAGTATTTATTCTTTAGGATGTGGTACATATTCAGCCTGTTGTTTTAATTGTTGTTTTGCCTGTTCCCACAACTGATCCATCTCAGTTAAGGACAAGTCTTCTACATGTTTTTGTTGTAATGTGGCCTGTGCTTCAATATAAGCAAAGCGGCTTCTAAATTTATGAATGGTACTTAACAGTGCCATCTCACTTGAGATGCCAATCTTACGTCCAACATTCACTAGAGAAAATAAGCAATCACCAAATTCATCAAATATTTCGTCGGATTTTTTGCCTACTAAGGCCTCTTTTAACTCCCCTAGCTCTTCCTCAAGCTTGCCATAAGCCCCTTCAATATCTGGAAAATCAAAGCCAATTTTCGCCACATTTTTTTGGATTTCATCTGCTTGGCTTAATGCAGGAGCATGTTTAACCTCATCTAATCTAGATACTGATTTCCCTACTTTTTCTTGTTGTTTAATCTGTTTCCATAGTGTTGCCACATCATCCGCATTGAGTGCTGAGAATTGCTCTGCCTGAAACACATGGGGATGACGGCGAATTAATTTATCTGTAATGGCTTGCACCACATCTTGAAAATCAAATGCGCCTTGTTCGCTATACATCTGCGACTGAAAAACCACTTGCAGCAACAAATCCCCCAGTTCATCTCGTACATCATCACTCTGACCTGAACGAACTGCCGCTTCAACTTCATAGGCTTCTTCGATGGCATAACGAGTCAAACTTTCTGGGGTTTGCTTTTGATCCCATGGACATTTTTCACGTAATTCTTTCATCACTGCTAATAATTGTTCCATGTGAACTCCAGCTATTTACTCATCAGTACATTGTTTCGATTACAGAATTTGATATGCTCAAAATTTACTCAGGGAATGAGCAACTCAATTTAAGGAAGCATAACATGCAAAGTATTTTTATTAGCGGTGCAGGACAAGGGATTGGCGCAGCAATTGCACGACTATTCATACAACAAGGCTATAAAGTTGGGCTTTACGACATTAACCAATCTCAAGTCACCTCCTTAGCTGCTGAACTCGGTAGCCATGCCAAAGCTGGCCTTTTAGATGTGACACAACCAGAGCAATGGCAAAGCGCTTTAGCTGAATTTGTTGCTTGGGCAGGTCAGTTGAATATCTTAGTCAATAATGCCGGAATTCTGTATTCAGGCAGCTTTGAACATACGGAATTGTCTGCACACCACCGAACGATTGATATCAATGTCAAAGGGGTGGTAAACGGTTGCTATGCGGCATTCCCCTATTTACAACAAAGCAATTTTGCTCGTGTAATTAACCTCTCTTCGGCTTCAGCTATTTATGGACAAGCAGATTTAGCCAGCTATGCCACATCTAAATTTGCTGTACGTGGGCTCACTGAAAGCTTGGATATTGAATGGCAAAAATACAATATTCGCGTTTTAGATGTGATGCCTTTATTTGTTCAAACCGCGATGGTGCAAGACATGGATGCACAAAGTATTAAGAAAATGGGCGTCAATCTTCAACCGAGCGATGTCGCTCAGCAAATTTATGCCTTGGTACAAAAACGGGATTCGGTCTTAATGGCCACACATACACCTGTGGGGATGAAAGCTAAATTTTTATTTAATTTATCGAAGTTTAGCCCGCAATTTGTCAACCGCTTAAGTAATATTTGGATTGCACAAAAACCCAAATAGCAACGTGTTACTAATCATTTAATTTTGCAATCATATTTGTACGCAAATTACACAAAGTTACACAATTGTCACATTTTAACAGGACAAAATTCCTTTTTTTGAATAATATTCACCCGCCCATTACTTTCGGGCGTTTATTTTCTAACAATAAAAGTGAATTATTTCATGAAAAAATTACTTGTTCTTGCAACTGTTACTTCTATTTCAATTTCTGCTTTTGCTACAACTCAATTCGCATCTTCAGAATTAAAAGCGATGGATTGTGCAACTCTTGCTGTTGAAAAAGCGAATGCTAAGCGCTCTTTAGAAGCTGCTGACAAAAACATTGCAAACATCCAAGCATCTGCTCAAGCGCCAGGCAAATCATTGAGCAAATTTGCTGGTTTAGCGGGTGGCGCTCTTGCTGCTTTCGGTGGTAACTCTGAAAAAGCTGCTCGTGCAGGCAACATTGCAAACAGCTTGGCTGGTGAGCAAGATACTTCTGATGCAGGCAACCTTGAACTTCAACAAGCGAAAAAATCTGCTGCTCAAGCAAACATCGACAACATTGGTATCTACCAAGGTTCTAAAAAATGCAAAATCTAATCTAAAGCCAGTTTAGATTGATTTAAAAAAGCCCTGTTCAGCCAGAACAGGGCTTTTTTCATGGTGATTTCTATTTCATACCGATTTATAAGACATTCAACTCAATTTTCGGCAAATGAAAGCCTCGGCAAGATTGTTCACTTTGCCATGCCACCGTCAACATCACATGCGGCAGTTGAATATTCTGATAAGCAAAAGTGCCAATGGTGGGATGGCTACACATCCCACCATTCTGCTCAGGATGACACTGCGTATTCAGTTCATTCAGGTTCACTCGAATCCCTAAACCTGACGCTTTAAGTACCGCCTCTTTGGTGGTCCAAACTTTAAACCAAAAATCAGGATCATGCTCACAGCTCTCCCAATGAAGCAATTCTTCGGGATGAAAACTGTGTTGAGCCATCGCATCAAAACGAACTTTTCGATTTAAATCTTCAATATCCACACCAATATTGGCGATTTTTTCACTGCTGGCCAATACATAATGCTGCTGGCTATGACTATGATTAAAATGAAAATGTGGCAAATCAGGAATAAAAGGCTTACCAAACGCAGACTTTGAAAAATCTGAATTTTCAACTGATCTATTAAGCCGCTGCGCAAGTAATTGATTGCGATATTGGTAAATGGCTTGTTTACGCACGGCAATTACCTCTTGACGACTCAAGCCATGTGGCTCCACAAAGAAGTTAGTAATTGCACTATATTCAAGCTGAATTTTCGCCATAAGTTATTGATCCAATATCTTTTACACTACGTCCATGACGCTATATTTTATGCGACTCTCCGACACAAAATACACCACAATACAGATGAGCGCATCGGTCCTTTGACTCGTCGAGATTTTAAAACTCAGTTTAAAAATATTTTAACCCACTTAAGAAATACTTAATATTATAAATATATTCAAATACTTAAGTATAATAAATATTTTAAATACATCTTTAATTAGATAAAATACTCTAGATTCTTATAACTTTAATTTAAAACTCGGGGTAAATCAGATGCTAAGAAAAATCACGTTAATCAGTTCACTTTGTGTCCTACCATGTTTCGCTCAAGCAGGCTTATTGGATGCAGCTGTTGCAGTAATGGGTGCCAAAAATGGCGCGATTATGGACCAAGCTGAAGCGCGTATGAATCAAAGCCGTCAAGAAGCTGCTAACGCCGTGGCTCAAGCAGACCGTGGCTATGCCTCAAATTTCAATCAAGCTAACCAAACCAACAATAGTGTTTATAGCACCAGTTATTTAAAAACCTTAGATTGCACTGATCTGAGCGTTGAACGTAAAACTTTCGAACGTACATTGGAAGCATCGCAACTGGCATTAAGCCAAGCGTCTGCACAGCAAAATAATCAAGTTTCAAAATGGGCGGGGCTTGCTGGTAACGCGCTATCCGCATTTTCAGGTCAATCTGAAACAGCGGCCCGTATGGGACAATTTGCGACAGCTTTTTCTGGCAATAAAAATACACAACAGGATAGCAGCAGCGCACAGCAAGCCATGGAAATTGCTCAAGCTAATCTGGATAATATTGATATTTACCGCCAAGCTAAAAAGTGTAAAAACTAATTTCTACATCTTTTTAGATAAATAAAGTGAAATAAAAAAGCCTGCATATCTGCAGGCTTTTTTTTCTTATCCAAACTTAGCGTTTGAATTTCTTTTCCGCTTTTTTGAACTTCTGAACATAACGACGTTTACGTGCAGCCGTACGCTCATCGATTTGCGACTTACGACCTTCAAATGGGTTATCAGAGGTTTTAAATTCAATTTTGACTGGCGTACCTTCAAGTTTATAAACTTTACGGAACACGTTTTCTAGGTAACGACGATAGTCATTTGGCGTTTTATCGACCTTGTTACCATGAATCACAATCGTCGGTGGATTTTGTCCGCCAATATGCGCATAACGCATTTTGATACGACGACCTTGAACCATTGGTGGTTGGTGCGCATCAGTTGCATCATTCAAGATCTGAGTGATTTTCGCAGGTGATACTTTCAAATGCGAAGAATCATAAGCACGGTGGATCGATGGATAAAGATCACCAACACCTGTACCGTGAAGTGCAGAAATTAAGTGAATTTTTGCCCATGGAATAAAGTCAAAACGACGTTCAACATCTAATTTACACTGTTTACGGTCATAGTCAGACATGTTGTCCCATTTGTTGATGGCAATCACCATCGCACGGCCTGCTTCAAGCGCATAACCAATCAAATGCAAGTCTTGCTCAACGATCCCTTCACGTGCATCGACAACAATAACCACAACATGCGCATCTTTCATCGCTTGTAAAGTTTTCACAATCGAGAATTTCTCGATCATTTCGTCCACTTTACCTTTACGACGTACACCCGCAGTATCGATTAATGTGTATTTACGGCCATCACGTTCAAATGGGATATATATCGAGTCACGTGTAGTACCTGGTTGGTCAAATGCAACCACACGGTCTTCACCCAACAAACGGTTCACTAGAGTCGATTTACCCACGTTTGGACGACCAATAATCGCTAAACGTAAGCCTGTATCTTTATCGTGTTGTTCTTCACTTTCATCTTCAGGCACTTCAGCCAACACTTCTTCAAGCATTTGCTGAACACCACGACCATGGCTGGCAGCCACTTGAAGTGGTTCACCCATACCCAATTTGAAGAATTCCACTAAAGCTGCTTCGGCATGAACACCATCAACTTTGTTGGCAACAAGATAAACTTTTTTACCTAGCGTACGTAAGTCACGTGCAATTTGCTCATCAGATGCCAATAAGCCTGCGCGAGCATCAACAACGAACACAATAATATCTGCTTCATTAATGGCAGTTTTTGACTGTTCTGCCATGTACGAGTCGATACCACCTTCAGTTTCGCCAATACCCCCAGTATCAACGACAATGAAAGATTTATTTTGATAAGTCGCGTCACCATATTTACGGTCACGAGTCAGACCGGCAAAGTCAGCAACGAGAGCATCACGGCTCTTGGTTATCTGGTTAAACAACGTTGATTTTCCGACGTTCGGACGACCAATGAGCGCAATTACGGGTTTCATAGATTAACCTTTATTCCAGATCAGCCAGTTTGGTCTGGTCTGAACATCAGAAAGCTTAGGAAGAATGGAAATAGGATAAATGCCTAAAATAAATAAAAACACGGGGCATTGATGATTCAATCCCCCGCGTTAAAAATACGGTTTGGCTTATTTTAACATAAGCCGCAGAAAAATTAACGGTTCTGCCAAATGCTTAATGCACCCTTACGTGTCGACACATATAATTGGTTGTCAATTACACGTAGTGAACGTACTTCACCACTGGTTTTAGAACGACCAACCAACTCACCTGTCGCTGGGTTGATTAAGTGAAGTACACCATCCAGATCACCAACCACAAGGTCTTGACCTAACATCACTGGGTTACTCAAATTACGATTAAGCAATTGGTCATTTTCCCACAATGTTTGACCAGTGGTAATTTCATAAGCCACAATTTTACCATCAGTTTGTGTCACAAAAACACCATTGCCCGCAACTTCAGGACGCTGAATGCTGCTCGCATCATTGCTCCAGATCACTTGTTGTGAGGCAAGATCAAGCGCTGTCACTTGGCCTTGGTAACTGGTGGTAATTAAAAATTGACCTGCTACAGTCGGTTCACCGTCAATATCAATGAGACGTTGTACATCTGAACGACCGTCTGACACTGCAACACGACGCTGCATTTTCGGAATACCGCTCAATGCATCAATCACATAGATATAGGCATTTGAAGAAGCGATGAGAACATGACGCGCATCGAGTGATACCGGTGCTGCCATACCACGTAAACTAAACTGCACATTTGGCAAGTTATAGGTCCAAGTTTGTTGGCCCGTTGCCACATCGTTTGCGTATACCGTACCATCATTGGTAACTGAAATAACGCGACCTGCTTGAATCAACGACGGTGAAAGTAACGCGCCGGTTAATTGCGCAGTCCACTTTTGTTCACCTGTTGCCTGATCTAATGCAAATAATTGACCTTTTGCATTACCAACAACCACAATTCCGTCAGCTGCTTCTACACCTGCAGTCAAACCTTGTTTAGAGATTTTCTTCTGCCATAAACGCTCTTTGCCTTTGTAGGCTTGAACTTCACCATTAGGATTTACGCTAAAAACAACGCCATTATCTGCATCCATACGTAAACGCAGTGGATCTGCTTCTTCAGTTGAAGCCACACTGTTTGAAAATACAGGTGCTAAAGTTTTTGCCTGTTCCAATTTTGGTAAAGGATTTGGTTTTACTTTTTCTACTTTTCCTTTATTTGCACAACCAGCCAAAGCAAGTGTTAAAACTGTCAGCGCACAGGTAATTTTGTATTTTCTATTCATTCAGTTGCTTCCACTTGTGTATCTATAATCGGACGTTCAATTTCAGGATCATCAACTAAAACGCCTACACTTTCGAGTTTAATTTGTAAAATTTGACGTTCTTCTTGTCGCTCAACCAAAGCATCCCATGCACTTTGATAAACTTTCTTTGCATTTTCGATATCATTTTTCGCAACATAGACGTCGCCACGGGCTTCATCTGCAGTCGCTTGGAAAGCAGGTTCTTTAACCGCTTCTAAGGTTTTTAATGCTTCATCAAATTTCTTTTGCGCCAATTGTGCATATGCCAAACGTAATTTCACCAATTGAATTAAGCCTGCATCATCAACTTTTGAATTTTCAACTTTTTTCAAAGCTTTTTCAGCGTTGGCATAATCCGCTTTATCATACGCCAATTTTGCCATAAGCAACTGAGTTTGAATGGCTTGTGGCGAATCTGGTGCTTCTTTTACAATTTTATCTGCAGTCGCAGAAAGTTGTGTAAAAGCGTCACCCGTCGCCGACTGAGCATCATCCATTAACTGCTGGACTTTGGCTGTTTGCATTTGTGATTCAGCCAAAGTTTTCTTCTGCCAGTATTCCCATCCGAAAAAGGCAATCAACGCAATTAAAATGCCGCTAACAATGGCAGAGCCATATTTTTTAGCAAACGATTTTAAATTATCAAGTTGTTCTTCTTCACTCAATGCGCTCATGAAATTACCTTTTTCCTTATGTTATAGGGATTATTTTGAAGAAATTTTTTCGATAATGAAGGCAACAAAGTCTGCCACATTCACTTCGTGTTGTTCTGCAATGGCTAGCTCTTTCACCAGCACTTGCCCAGCTGCTTGCTCACGTTCACCGTAAATCACAGCAAATAAAGCGCCCGATTGGTCGGCTTTTTTCATTTGCGATTTCATTGAACCTTGTGAACCAACTTTTAAGCGAATGTTGCTACCCGCTGCTTCAAGTTGATCACGAATTTGTTCAGCAAGTACCAATGCCTTACCTTGAGTTGCAGGATCTGAAACCAAGAATAGCTCACAGTCACGCACTGGGGTATTGTCTTCCACTTGTTCAAGTAGAAGAAGCAAACGCTCCATACCCATTGCAAAACCAACAGCAGGCACCGACTGGTCTGCTTTACCTTTTAGCTGACCCACTAAACCATCATAACGACCACCAGCACATACCGTTCCTTGAGAACCTAAGTGTGTGGTTGTCCATTCAAAGACCGTTTTGTTGTAATAGTCGAGACCACGAACCAATTTTTGATTGATCACAAAGCCAATACCTGCGTCAGTCAAATACTGCTGCAATTGAGCAAAGTGAGCCAACGTTTCTTCACCCATAAAGTCGTGAAGTTTTGGCGCATTTTCCAAAATGCTTTGTGTTTTTGCATCTTTAGAATCCAAAATACGCAGTGGATTCGTAGTTAGACGACGCTGTGAATCTTCATCTAAGTCATTTTTATGTGACTCTAAAAATTCAACCAATGCTGCACGATAGGCAGCACGTTCATCAGACTCACCTAAAGTATTAAGTTCTAATTGAACTTTATCTGCAACGCCCATGCGTTTCCACAAACGCGCAGTCATTAAAATCAATTCTGCATCTTGATCTGGTGTTGCAACACCAAAGGTTTCTACGCCAAATTGATGGAACTGACGGTAGCGACCTTTTTGTGGTTTTTCATAGCGGAACATTGGGCCGACATACCATACACGCGGTGTAGCACCACGAAGTAAGTTATGTTCAAGCATTGCACGTACACACCCTGCTGTTCCTTCTGGACGCAAAGTCAAAGACTCAGGCGGATTACCTTTGTCTAAGAATGTGTACATTTCTTTTTCAACGATATCCGTTGCATCACCAATAGAACGTTTGAACAGATGAGTCTGCTCCACAATCGGCAAGCGAATTTGCTGATAACCATAAGCATCCATCAGGCTAGATAGATGCTGTTCTAGACGTCTCCATGCAGGACTTTGCGTAGGGAGAATGTCATTAAAACCTTTGATTGCGACGATTGAACTCATGATCTACTCAGAAAAACTTGTGCGAATAATCTCTTTAGCTTTAGCGTCTTCAAGATCGCTAACACGTTGACGAACCATCGCTTCGATTTCGTCAACCAACTGATTTGTGTCAATTAAATGGCTCTTTTCGCCATTACGATACACCAGTGAACGCGGACTTGCACCTACTACACCAATATCGGCTTCTTTGGCTTCACCCGGACCATTTACTTTACAACCAATCACCGATACATCCATTGGGGTACGAATATCTTCTAAACGCTCTTCCAATGTTTGCATGACTTTGATGACATTAAATTCTTGGCGCGAACAACTTGGGCATGCAATAAAGTTAATGCCGTTTGAACGTAAGCCCAATGATTTTAAAATATCAAAGCCAATTTTGATTTCTTCTTCAGGCTCTGCTGCTAATGAAATACGCATGGTGTCACCAATGCCTTCCATCAACAAACCGCCTAAAGCGATAGCAGATTTGACTGAACCCGTGCGGTAGACACCTGCTTCAGTCACACCCAAGTGTAATGGGTTATCAATTTGTGCAGAAAGTAATCGGTAAGCATCCATCGTCAGAAAGACATTCGATGCTTTAACTGACACTTTAAATTCATGGAAATTTAAACGGTCTAAAATATCAATATGGCGCATTGCAGATTCAAGCAAAGCCTGACCTGTAGGCTCACCATATTTCTTTTGAATATCTTTTTCCAGTGAACCGGCATTGACACCAATACGCATAGAGATGTCATTATGTTGTGCAGCAGCTACCACTTCACGAATTTTAGCTTCTGAGCCAATATTACCCGGGTTAATACGCAAACAATCTGCACCAAGGTCTGCAACACGTAAAGCAATTTTATAATCAAAGTGAATATCAGCAACCAGTGGCACTTGCACACGTTTACGAATTTCACCAAAAGCTTCAGCAGCTTCCATACTCGGTACAGAAACACGCATGATGTCCGCACCGACGTCTACACAGCGCTGAATCTGTGCCACGGTCGCTTCGACATCACAAGTTTCAGTATTGGTCATACTTTGGATGCTGATCGGCGCATCACCACCGACATACACCGAACCTACTTTAATTTTACGCGTTGGACGGCGCTTAATTGGATTTTCAATCATTGTTCAGTCTGCTCTGTTGTCCCTTAACGTGATAAACGGAAATCTGCTTTGCCGTTTACGGTATATGGTGACAATGAAATATTTTCATTATTTAAGCTTAATGACACTGCTGTTGCATCATCCAAACGAATTTGGAATGGTGTTTCACCGTTTAAGTTGAGCGTCGATGCTTGACGACCTGTCGCCAACACCTTACCCGTCGAATCCACAATATGTACTGAAGTTGGGCTGCTGAAGGTCAATGTCAATTGATCACCGCTGACCGCTGCATTTCCACCATTCATGTCGAGGACTTGAACTTCTGAAGCGACATCACTGGTCACAGCGTCTTCATTATCGCTGCCCGAGGTCATGCCCTGAATCGCTGCCACGATCGCACCAATGACCACCAACACCGCCAATGCAATCAGACCACGTTTGATCCATTTACGATTACGGTCACGGTTAGAACCGGGTAATTTACCCATAATTTTAATCGGTGAATTGTTTAACGCGTGATTTGGCAACAAACCCGTATCGTTAGCATAAATATCATCAAAACGTTGAATGATATTGGTTGCATCAACTTTTAAATATTTGGCATAAGTGCGGTAGTAACCTTTAATAAAGGTCGCTTCAGGCAATGACTTATAATCATCTTGCTCAAGTGCAGTCAGTGTTTTTAATGGAATATTGAGTTCTGATGCGACAGCTTCAAGTTCCAGTTTTTGCGTAATACGTACTTGACGTAAATACTCACCTGGGCGTTGTACATTTCCTAATGCATTTGGAGCTACGCTCGAACCATTCGATTGCGGTGAATTAGGATTTACTTCCATACGGCCTCAGTACTGTACTGTAATTGCAAATAGCGTTGGTATTCAGGACTTTCTGGGAATAAAGCACGTAACTGGTTAACCAGTACTTGCATACCCAAATTGTCGCCATTGGCACGCGCTGTTCGAATGCCAATCCAGAGTGCACGCGCACCCTGATTTTTTTGTCCTACTGCACGTACAAATTGTTCATACATTTGTGTGGCAGCAGGGAACTGCTGATTCAAATAAAAGATTTCAGACAACTCTAACATTGAAACATAGGAATCACGATTAGCCTGCAAAGCTTGTTTGAATGATTTTTCAGCATTCGCCACATCACCCACTTTCAGGTAAATACGACCTAAATTTTCCAATGCTTTGAAACGTTGATCATAACCTAAAGTTGAACCTGCGATGCTGAACTGTTCAATCGCATCATTATAACGCTCAACTTGGTATAAATACGTACCGTAGTTGTTACGTGCTTGAGAATTTTTTGAGTCTGCTGAAATTGCACGCTTAAAATAACTATCTGCTTTTTCTAAGTTGGCTGGACTGCCTTCTCGTTGTAGTAAGACACCCATCATCATATTGGCCTGAGAATCACGAGAATCCACCTCTAAAGCCTGATCTAATGCACGTTTAGCAGAGTCCAAATCCCCTGCTTTCAGGTGTTCAACAGCCAATTGCGTTCTGATTTTTACGGCTTTCTCTGGGTCTTTTTTCCCAATCTCAGGCGTTTGACATGCTGTTAATGCCAAAACCGATGCACATAAAGCTGAAACGAAAGTGAACTTATACGTTAACTTTTTCAATTGGCTGCCTCTTTATTATCCTTGTGAGCGCAGTATCTCATTTTGCTGCGCAACTTTCTTTTTCCATTGCTCCGCACGACGAGTACGGTCAGCAACTTGCCCCACGAGTTGTCCACACGCAGCGTCGATATCATCACCACGTGTCTGACGAATCGTACACACAAAACCGGCATCAGACAAAGTTTTTTGGAAAGAAATAATACGGTTACGGCTTGAACGACCGTATGGCGCATGCGGGAACGGGTTAAACGGAATTAAATTAATTTTGCTTGGGAGGTTTTTCAACAGCTTTAACATTTGCTGTGCATGTTCAGGATGGTCATTTACACCATCTAACATCACGTATTCGATAGTCACGTGTTTACGTGAACTTTCATTACCATCTTTGGCGATATAACGCTGACACGCGGCAATCAACTGTTCCAACGGATACTTTTTATTGATCGGAACAAGTTCGTTACGTAGTTCATCATTTGGCGCATGGAGTGAAATGGCCAAGGCTACATCAATGTCTTGTGCCAATTGGTCAATTTTAGGCACTACACCTGAGGTTGATAAAGTCACACGACGCTTCGACATACCATACGCAAAGTCATCCAACATGATACGCATTGAATTCAATACGGCGTCATAGTTCAACAGCGGCTCACCCATGCCCATCATCACTACGTTGGTCACTGAACGTTCACGATCCGCAACTGGCACATCTTCCATATAAGAGAAGTTCGCCACCCAAAGCTGTCCAATAATTTCAGCTTGACTCAAGTCACGTTGGAAGCCTTGTTTACCAGTTGAACAGAATGAACAGTCCAGAGCACAGCCCACTTGTGATGAAATACACAAGGTCTTACGTGCGCCGGTTTTATCTTCTGCAGGAATGAGCACAGTTTCAACCAATGAGCCTGCACCTTCACCTACACGGAACACCCATTTACGAGTACCGTCTTTTGAGTAATTTTTATGCACCACTTCAGGCGCTTTAATTTCACAAATCTTTTCTAGTTTTTCACGCAATTTGCCTGAAATATTGGTCATTTCAGCAAAATCAGTCACGAAGAACTGATGAATCCATTTCATCACCTGCCCAGCACGGAACTTTTTCTCCCCCATTTCTTCGAAGAATTTTTCCATTTGCGGACGTGACATGCCCAGTAAATTCACTTTCTCCACAGTATTTTGCTGCGTCGGAGCGGATGGAGATTGTTGCTGTGCATCAGAAACAGCTGATGTAGCGACTACTTCAGTACTCATGTGTATTTACCTAAACCATGTCTAAAGATCAAAGGAGAAGCTCAGTTATTGAGCAAAGAATTATTCAGAGAATAAAAAAACCAGACAAGCAGTATACCACTTATCTGGTTTGAATACTTCGAATTAACGAGTACGTGGAGCGATCTCAGTTTGAGCGAAGAAGTAGTTAACTTCACGATCAGCAGATGCTACAGAGTCAGAACCGTGAGCAGCGTTTTCGTCGATGCTTACAGCGAAGTCTGCACGGATAGTACCAGGAGCAGCTTCTTTAGG
The DNA here is from genome assembly GCF_013417465.1 of Acinetobacter sp. YH12251. Lineage (NCBI taxonomy): Bacteria > Pseudomonadati > Pseudomonadota > Gammaproteobacteria > Moraxellales > Moraxellaceae > Acinetobacter > Acinetobacter sp. YH12251. The sequence continues at coordinate 65,417 of NZ_VPDZ01000007.1, forward strand.
GTTAGTTGCGCCAAGGATTTCACGGTGAGCAAGAACTGCGTTTTCGCCTTCAAGAACTGAAACTACAACTGGACCAGAAGTCATGAATGCAACTAGGTCACCAAAGAAACCACGTTCTTTGTGCTCAGCGTAGAAGCCTTCAGCTTCAGCTTGAGTCAAGTGTTTCATTTTAGTTGCAACGATTTGAAGACCGGCTTTTTCGAAACGAGCAAAGATGTCGCCGATGTGGTTTTTAGCAACTGCGTCTGGTTTAACGATAGATAAAGTACGTTCAATAGCCATGAGAGGCTCCTTAAGTCAATTTGACGTGAAAAATTTGCCGCATTATACCGAATAATGCGCTATTTTCTGCTTTTGCTATACAAAAAAATTGCTTTTTTCGATGTAGGGATTAACTTGCCTCATCAATCCAGGCCATCTGAATTCCCTCAAGCAGACCTTCAGTCGACTTTTCTGGGTCATCAGTGAAATTTGGCAATGCACATACCCATGCATGTAGGTCAGTAAAGCGAATCCATTGCGGATCAACATCAGGGTGAGCTTCATACAGCTCAATTGCGATATCAATGGTATTTGTCCAGCGTAAACCCATGGGTCTTCCTAACATCGTCTATAGAATGATGGCTTACTTTAACAAATTTCAGCAATTGGACGTGATAAACCCTTTTAATTTTTTTATTACCAGATTTTGCAATTGAGATCTCCACATCAAACTATAAAACCAAACCAAAAAGAGGTGCACAGAGAATAATAACAGCACCGATGGCAGCGCCTATTGCAGCACCGACTGCGACATCACTGGGGTAATGCAAACCTAAGATCATGCGGGATAATGCCACTAATAAGCTAAAGGGCAACATTAAGACCAATAACATGGGTTGAATATAGCCTAGCACTGTTGTCGCCATGACTGCATGTAGAGTATGCCCTGATGGAAAACTAAAATGATCTAGAGGGCGTTCACCTAAGCGAATCACTTGATGCACTTGGTACGGTCTTGGGCGCACAGTTTTCTTTTTGAGGAGTTTATAGATCGTGGTGCCGACGGAACCACCCAGCAACACATAGAGGATTTGTACACTGTAAGACATGCCCTGCACGATCCAAACCGTCGCCAACATAACATACCAAAACACACCATCACCAAGTCGACTCACCATTTTAAATATGTCAGCCACAACTTGTTGATGCGAAAAATGATTGAGATAAATACAGCCTTTTAAATCGAGATGCAGCATTCTTGTTTTTGCATTTTTAAAATTCATCGCTAATCTCCTATCTACAGTCAAAGCCTGACTATGTTGGGGTTGAGCTAGATTTGTGTTGTTATTTTTACAAGTTGAGATCTATGTTTGACTCAGCTTAAGTTATCTTTTTGACAGTGCAATGATGCTTTGATGACAGTTCGATGAATATTAATTTTTGAAGATGCTCAACTTTTCTATACAACCAATAGCGCTAGCTCCATTGGCTCATCATGGCTTGATCCACCACGCGATATAGCGCGTGCTCAAATTGCTGTACGGGATATTGCCATCCAATTTTAGCAGCGTCTTTTGCCGCCTCAATGCCCATGGTTTTTAATTTAGCGCGTTGCGGCAATTGCTGCATGAGACGAATAAATTCATCGGTTCGAGATAAGTGACATAACCATCCCGTTTGCTGATTTCTCACGTGCAGTTGGGCACATGCGGCATTATATGCAATCACAGGCAATCCGCTGGCCATTGCCTCCAAAACCACATTACCAAAGGTCTCAACCTGACTTGCGAATACAAAAACATCCGCACTGGCATAGGCTTCCGATAAAGCCTGACCACTTAAACTTCCCATAAAAATAACATCTAGGGATTTTGCCAGTTGCATTAATCGTTCAAGATCTGGCCCATCCCCCACAATGACCAATTTCGTTCGTGCATCCATGGCCAACATCGAACGATAGGCTGAAATTAAAACATCCACCTCTTTTTCAGGAGATAGCCGACCGACATAGAGCATCACGCGGGTATGTTCATCTACTTGCCACTGTTGTCTCAGTTCTGCTCGATAATGTGAGGGAGAAAATCGACTATGGTCCACACCTCGCCCCACCACCACCAATGGACAGCTAAAACCTAATCGTTGCAAGGCATCCGCAGTATCTTGGCTCGGGACACAGGTGAGTTGAGTATTGTTATGAAACCATCGTAAATAATGTTGTACAGGCTTCATTAAAAACGCTAAATCAAAGAAGCGACTAAAATCATGAAAGGCCGAGTGAAAACCACTAGACACAGGGATGTGTAAAGAACGCGCCAATTGAAGCATGGCAAAACCCAGAGGCCCTTCAGTGACTATATGCACAATGTCGACTTGGGCTTTTTTTAAAGCTTTACTCAGCTTAATTAGTTGCGGCCAGCCAAATTGTAAACCTGAATATTTAGGAATCGACTGCGCTCGAACCAAACACTCTTGATCAGGTTTGAAATCCTGACAACTTTCGGACTGTTCAGGACGTATTAAAAATATTGAGTTGCCTTGTTGCTGCAAGCCTTTACACAACTGCAATAAAGAATGTGCAACACCATTAATTTCTGGCGCCCACGTATCTGTAACAATGGCGACTTTTAGACCTGGACGGATTAAGGTTGAGACCGTTTGCACATCCATTCGTGATTGCATATGCTTAAATTGGAATTGAAAGCGTGCAGGCTCATCCTGCATACGCCCTAAATTGATAGCTGATTCTGTCATGATCTTACATGCTTCTTATAAATGTATAGTCACAGTTTAAGCAGCAGTTTTTTGCATTTTGATGATTATTTGATGACAGTTTATTGAAAAAAATTGACTAATTTCTTCTACAAAATCATGATTTATCCGTAATTTTTAATCAGTTTTAAATCGTCTGACCCGCACGAGAAGTGATTTGCATATCTGCGTTCATCCGCTCTAAACGCCCACTCATACTACGAAGCCCCACACTCAAACCGGCTTGATTGACCAGATCCACATCAACCCCCACGCCATTGTCTTCTACTTCCATTATCAATGCCGAGTTTTCATAATAAATCCGAATCTGCACCACGGTCGCATGACTATGCTTCACAATATTGGTTAATGCTTCTTCGGCTACACGCTGTAAGCTTAGACATTCCAATGGGGTAACATCCACTTCCCATTTTGCAGGAACTGACCATTTAGCGTGTATATCGAGCTCATCAAATAACTGATTAAAACGGTGTCTAAAGTTGTTATCGGGGAAGCATATGCTGAAATCAAATTTCCTTCATTTCTGACTTTATACGCATAGCAGAAAATTAAGCTTCTTAGATTAAAGCCCAAGATTCACCTAAATATCTATCATCAAGCTTCAATCTAGCGGTATGAACGAAATCAGCACTCTGCATATATTCACCTTAGCCATGAAGAAAATCGGTCGCTAAGCATCTCAAAACACCATATTTACAAAGACTGTATCGCGGTAGATTCCTGCAGGTGTCGTTGCATTCACTCGTTCTACCAAACGCACAGCAATCACATAGTTATTTTTGCCAGCGCCTTGCTCGGTAGAAACATTCCACAGATTTTCCATCGCACCTGAAACAGTCATTCGTGTTTTCAGCTTAATCGGGCCATTCGTTACAAAACTACTGCCCGAAGTATCCTGCAAATTTCGACTATTAAAGCGTATGCGGTATTTACCTGAACAATCGACACTAAATGAACTCGCCGCTTGACTATTATAGTAATTCGCCAAGCGCATATTGGTTTCACTGATTCGTCCCATTTCACAACGACTCGGTGCTGCAAATGTCATTGAACTAAATAACGCTGCTGAGATGAGTAAAATACTTTTCATTGGAAATACTCCTTTATTTACACTGCAATGTAATTAATTCAGGAGTTTGGTTTTCTACCTTTTTCGGCACTGTTAATGCTGTTTGGCAAGATCGACCACCACTGGTCCTCACCGTCAACTTGTAGTAGCCTTCAACCAAACCATATAACATCACCGTGCCATCTGAACCCACTGGATAAACATCCGCTTCTGGGGTATCAATTGCAACTTCACTTCCTGCCACAAATTGATGACCTTGTTCATCCAATATTTTGACCAATATTTGTTGTGTATCAAATACTGAAAAATTAATGTTATAACCACGCTGTCTTAATGCGACTAAACGATGTGCAGCATTTGGAACTTTGCTTTCGATCGGCAATTGATTTTCATCAAATGAAATATCGTAATTAATATAAGGAACGATATCGTGTACAAAGGCATAGCCTCTTTTATTGGTTTTTGCGACCGGAGACATTGATCGCATGACATCAATATCTTCACGACCACCAACATTCACTAAAGCAAAAGCATTATCGACAAAACTGGTCAATGCGTATTGACCACCCAACCACACCATAGCGCCACGGTAGCCAACCTGTGTTGTTGAATCATTTTCACTATAGAGATGACTTAGGGTTAAATCACCTACATCAGTGGACAAACCACCATAGGCATTTAATACCGTTTCATCATTACGATAATCCACACCTAGCGCATAATTTGCACCATATTCACCAAATGCATTTTGGATGAAACGTACACCGCCGGATTTATTGGTACCTGCATCAGCCTGAATACGTTTACCACCACCAAAATTATAAGAAAATGTAATAAAGGCACCTGAGTCATCGCTATCACCAAATTCTTTAAAATAATTGGCGGTATACATTAAATTTTGTGTAATTTCGCGACTCACACCCACTGTGAGCATTTTGCGATCCTCTAATTCAAATAAAGGATCATTAGATTCATACTGGGTTTGTTCGATATAGTTCAGGTTTAAATTTTGAAAGAATGGAAAATTAGCAAAACTTAAATACGCCATATTTTCAAATTTTGGAAAAATATGATTATCTTCATAGCCCAACGCCCGATAATCATTTGTAGCGTAGCGTGAACTCACACCAAAATTGAGTTTCCCGAAATTACGACTGATAGCCAAACCTGCAGAATAACCATCGTCATTATCGGTTTTACTGCCTAAAAAAATACTGTCTAAAACAAACCATCGATTGACCGCTTGCGTCCATAGCAGTCCTGCATTTTTTACTTTGTCACTATAGGTAGCACTTGCACCCAAAGTGGTACGACTGGTAACACCTCTACGCCAATAGGCTGAACTGAAAAAATCGCGATAATCGCTATTTTCTTCGTCATAACTGAAGCGTAGTTTCCCTAATGATATGTTGTAATCATTTAAATCTTCTTTAAGCAATTTACTACTAATTAATACCGGGAAGCTTCGAACAGTGGTATTCCCCAATACATCTTGTACAACCATTTGCGCTGTACCGGCACTTTCAATATTGGCACCTGTTTGTAAGTTATAATCTCCAGGTGAAATCTTTTTTTGATAAATATTTACGCCATCAATATATAAATCAACAGTCGAAGGTAAAACCGCACTGCCTTTTAAACTTGGAATATTCCAATACACAAAATCTGGGCGTGACGTATAGTCTGTACCAAAACTCAAACCACCAAATCGCACACCATGAATTAATGCACTATATGCAGAGGTCGTATCACCAATAACCAGTTTGGTCGCACTTTTAGAAAAATCAAACTCAAGACTACTATTTAACCTGACGAATTTTTCTTCACGATAATCATCACCTTTATTATTTCGATAAAAGGCATTATTTCTTAAAATCCAATTGTCTTTAAACACGCCCAGTTCAGGTAGCACACCAAAATTATTATGTTGAGTATTATTTTCAAAATGCATTTCATAATTAAGAAATGCACCAAAATTTGCAGGCATCGGCTGGCTGATTAAGGTATCAGTTTCTAGCCCAAAGAAATATTTTGATGGAAGATTAATTTTGACGGCTTGCAATTGAGGATCAAATCCAGACTGAATATCTTGATCCGTTACCAAACAAAATGAATTTTTAGTTGCATGTCGTTTCAGAATTTCTACTTTGATTTGCAGCTTATCAAGATCTGCGCACTCTATATAAAACTTGTTATTTTCAGTCAGTAATAATACTTCGCTCTTGCGGTCTACTTCGTTTACCCAAATACTGGTTGGAAATAAATCATCAGGAATATCAACGGCTTCTGCATGAGCAGAATTAGCACATAAAATACAATATAGGAGCAATGTAATTCTGTTCATAGCCACTACTCAACTAAATTAAACTCCAAAGGAGTGTCACCTTTATCTGTTTCCACAACGACTTTATAATTACTAGCGCCTTGTAAAGAAACATTCCCGATGTCGTATTGGTTTTTACCTAATGCCAATAAATATTTCATATCGAAAGATTCAGCGACTGTTTTCTTGCTTTTATCGATGACATAAAGTTTTTGGATTTGAATGTGTGATTTTGCTAAATTTTCAACCTGAATAATGGTGCGACCATTCATTTTTTTGGCAATAAATTTTAAATAAGCGGGTTCTTGTTTGCCGACAAAAAATGGCACATTAATACTTAATAACAGTGCAATTTTCGATTCAGAGTTCGTCACTTGAGGTAGCTCAGTATAAATAATACGCCATGCTTCTTCTTGTTGTAGATTCATACTCTCTACAGATTGAGTAAAACCCACACGAACCATTTGTTTTGAGTTTGGTTTTAGAATGAAATTTTTCGGATTGATAATAATATTGGATTCAGGTGAAAGAATATCTTCACCTGCAGCATTTTGAGTCCATTTAAATGCTTTAGCTTCAAAAATACGTGGTGTCTCATCATCCCCTTTCGATTCCAAAGTAAATGTCGCACTGCGTTGTTTAGATTTATCGGTTAAATATAACTGCACAGGGCTAATTGAAATTCCTGCAAATATTTGAGGACTCAATAAGCAAGTCATTAAACTTAATGAAACGACTTTAAATAAACTTTTCATATACCCACCCCAGTACATTTAAATATTATTATCAATTCAAAATAAAAAGAAGTTGACCCTAACTGTGTAGAATCAACTCCCTAAATTTGGATTAGTAAGCTACTTTGATATATAAAGTATCTTTGTATGTACCAGCACGTTGAGTCGCTGAAATTGCAGATTTTGGAGCAACAGATACTGTGAAGTTATCAACACTCATACCAGCTACAGGTGTAGAGCCGATTGGATAATTCACACCACCTTTTGAAGTCGTGATTTTTGTAGCTACTTTATCAGTAGTCGTTTCATGTTTTACAAAAGTATCTGCACTTGTGCCTGCATTCATTGTAGATAAATTCAGTGTATATGGGGTGTTTGTTGTAACTTGAAAGCTACTAGCACCTGTATAACTGTCTTCAACGAGTTTGATGTCTTTACCTACCAAAAGCTCACATGCTTTCAGAATCTGTAACTCGATGTCGATTTCGCCTTCACACGGCGCACCGCCACATTGTTTAGATTCTTTTTTACCACCAGCGATTGCAGATGTTGCTGGAAGTGCTACGAACAATGTTGCAGATAGTACTGCGGTTAAAATTTTAGATGTAGACATTTCACTTCTCCATTCTCATATGAGATTTATTAGTATGTGCATCAAAGGATATTTATTAAGAAAAACTAATTAATCTTACTTTCCCTAGGTGCTGATTCATTCTTAATCATGTTGAGAAAAAAAGAACCTAATATGGAAATTTCACACGAATATTCATGTAATATTATTTTTTACAAATATTTAAATTATGTGTTTGTAATATATTAAATATTTTTAATTTTTATATTTTTATTTAATTTTTCTCTTTATCCCAAATTTTGGGGATTTTTTTCATATCCCTATTTTTTGGTATATTATATCTAATTGTTTTTATTAAATTTAGTAACATTAAAAATAATATAGGCTGTTACATATTTCACCAAATATTTGTGAAATAGTTCAAAATAATTTCCAAACAAAACAATATTACATGAATATTCAACTATATTAATAGTAAAGACCGATTAAATTTAAATTTTAAATAGAATCTTAAATATATAATCACTACTTTCAGGTATGTCTTTTGAAACGCAATACAAGAATTACGTCACTAAATACTGAGCCTTTGTATTAAATTACAGGTTTTGAAACACGTCTTAGTTTCCAATGTTAAGCTTTTGTAAATCATATTTTCTTTCTTGAAATTTCAGTTTTTGTTTTTCAAATTTTTAGAATCTCATTTATTACGTGAATTATCACATATATAGAAATTCCCTCCCTCTCTTTCAACACTCATTTTACTTTGCTTTTTTATTCAAAATACGGACTACCTCTTTTTAAACTGCCTGAATTCTTCTTTAGAAAATTCTATAAATAAAAAAAGCCCCAAGTTATGGGGCTTTTTAAAAAATTTAACTTACTCACTGACTGGATAAAGCAATCCTTGATCGACTCGAAAGATTTGACCTGATCCAAAGTCGATCTGCTGCAGCTCTCCTTTTAATTTTGGGAAGCCAGCAATTTTCTCCAATTGCGGTGAGCGTTGAAAATTCTTCGTTTTAGGATTGTACATCCAATAAATAAATCGCTTATCTTCTATTTTTCGACCATCAGAGGTATCCGAAAGTACAACATCATAGTATCCATCAAAGTTTACATCTAAGAATCCCATACTATTCCCAAAGGCATTAAAGCCTTGTAATGACTGTAGTACCTCGCCATTTGACTTATTTATTACATCTACGCGCTTTAGAGATTTGCCATAAGGCTGATCTGCGGATTGCACTCCATAGAACTTAAACAACAGGATAGGTTTATCTACTGCTTTAAACGCAGGTTCAAACTGTAGATAACTTGTAGATGGTGATGCCGTTTTTTCCATCAGTTCAGCTTTAAACGAGCCTGTATTTGCATTCAAGGTTCCTGCCAATCGATAAGCAGTTGCCGCACTTTGTTCAGTCCCAACATTGACTGAATTCAGATCTATAAAATCAGCTTTTTGAGTCCCTTTAAAGTTAATTTGTTTGGGCTCTTGCAGATCAGTCAAAGTCCCGTGCGGATTCCATATACCAGCATACAAATCTAAGAAATAGCGTCCTTCAGTCGAGCGAAGCATCCGCTGCATGGATATCCGAACATCAGGTAAAGGCTTTAACTCAGGCAGTGTTATATCTGCCTCTTGTGCAAAACTCACCACTGGTAGACAAAGAGCGAGTAAAAGAGAGATTTTTGATATTTTCATTGCAATTACACACTCCATACAGCATGAATAATGCCTACTCTATCACAACCTAAATTCAACACAGATGACACAAATATAGGAGTTTTGAAACCACCTACAACTCAAATCATCAGATTAAATTGGAGTCGCTTTGAAAGCCCAAGTTTCCAAATCTAATGAAATACATTTCAAACCAATATTAAATTGAATACATAGATCTTTCAGCAATTCAAACTGATCTACCTTATGATCAATTACTAGCTTCACAAGCTCTTGCTTTCTTCTAAGATCAATATATGCATTTTTCCCAACATATACTTCAACAAAGGCTTCTTCAGGCAATTTTAACGTATAAATTGGACGCGTTTGCAATTGGACTCTTTGCCAAAGTTGGTCATTGATATATGCATGTGTTTTTGTAGAAAAGTGATACCCGAATTGAGCATCGCTAATATTTTTTACAATACGTACTTCCTCTTTGTATGCCCATTCCTGCATTTTATAAAGCAAACCATGCTTTATTAAAACTTCTTCATTATCCCAATTTAAAATATTTGAATTTCCTACCGACATTAATTTTTCAACACTTGCCACATTGGCCTGCTTCGGCGCTGTTTTTAAATATCTCAACTCCCCTTTTGTTGAAGGAATAATAAATTGATCACCATCTTCAAGGCCTGCTTTGCATGTGTCTATTCCGATCACGACACCTTTTTTAACTATCCCCATAATGTGGCCAGATGAGTAGATTTAAAGCGGTTCTAGTCAAACTTAAAATCACATATTTTCTAGAAAACTGATTTCGGAATGCCCTACTGCTACCGATGTCGGTACATCCAAATCATAAAAACCAAAACCAGTGCATTCAAATAGGTCATTAAAATCTTCTAAATGTGAAAACCTAGAGATTTTGTTTTTAAAATCGTTAAAGCAGCTTCAAAACTCACATATTTATATAAAATCATTATTCTAACCCACGCTAATATTGGGTTCCTTGTAGCATAAAACTCAAAAGATAATTAAATAAATTCTTTTCTTTGCTTACGATTTTGTTCGCTTGGATCCAAGGTACGCAAAAATAGAAAAGTATGCTTTTCTATTTTTAAGGCACGTAACTTTAGATATTAAAAAACCCACTCAAAATGAGTGGGTCTTCATATTCAAATCAATTGATTCAAGAAATTAGTTTTTCTCTTTATCAACGATTTTGTTCGCTTGGATCCAAGGTACGCAAAAATAGAAAAGTATGCTTTTCTATTTTTAAGGCACGTAACTTTAGATATTAAAAAACCCACTCAAAATGAGTGGGTCTTCGTATTCAAATCAATTGATTCAAGAAATTAGTTTTTCTCTTTATCAACGATTTTGTTCGCTTGGATCCAAGGCATCATCGCACGTAACTTGTTACCAGTTACTTCGATACCATGCGCCGCGTTTTGACGACGACGAGCAGTCATAGATGGGTAGTTCAACGCACCTTCTTGGATGAACATCTTCGCGTATTCACCAGATTGAATACGTTTAAGCGCATTACGCATCGCTTCACGAGACTGTTCGTTGATTACTTCAACACCAGTTACGTATTCGCCATATTCAGCATTGTTTGATACTGAGTAATTCATGTCCGCGATACCGCCTTCGAACATTAAGTCAACGATCAATTTAAGTTCGTGTAGACATTCGAAGTAAGCCATTTCTGGTGCATAACCAGCTTCAACAAGAGTTTCGAAGCCCATTTTAACCAATTCAACAGCACCACCACAAAGAACTGCTTGCTCACCGAAAAGGTCAGTTTCAGTTTCTTCACGGAATGAAGTTTCGATAATACCAGTACGACCACCACCCACACCTGAAGCGTAAGAAAGCGCAACGTTACGTGCATTACCAGAAGCATCTTGGTGAACAGCGATAAGATCAGGTACACCTGAACCACGTTGGAATTCTGAACGTACAGTATGACCAGGCGCTTTTGGAGCAACCATGATTACGTCAAGGTCAGCACGTGGAACAACTTGGTTATAAAGAACAGAGAAACCATGAGCAAATGCTAGCGTTGCACCTTGCTTGATGTTTGGCTCAATTACGTCACGGTAAAGTTGTGATTGGAACTCATCTGGAGTCAAAATCATAACTAAGTCAGCTTGAGCTACAGCAGCAGGAACTTCTGAAACTTTAAGACCAGCATTTTCAGCTTTTTTCCAAGAAGTAGAACCAGCACGTAGACCTACAGTTACATCAACGCCTGAATCCTTAAGGTTAAGCGCATGAGCATGGCCTTGTGAACCATAACCAATGATTGCTACTTTTTTGCCTTGGATGATAGATAAGTCTGTGTCTTTATCGTAAAAAATTTGCATTGCTGTCTCCGCTAAAATGCTTTCGTTTCCTTTAACTTGATACCGTGATTCTGTTTGATTATTCACGTTTCAAGTACCTCACCCATAGGAGTGAGGTGAATATATAAAATTAGATAGTTAAAACTTTTTCGCCACGTGCGATACCTGAAACACCTGAACGTACAACTTCTAGAATTGTATTTTCAGCTAAGGCATCAATAAAACCATCAATCTTTTCAGTTGTACCTGCGATTTGAATGGTATATGTCGTTGGCGTTACGTCTACGATTTGTCCACGGAAAATATCCGCAGTACGTTTAATTTCTGCGCGCGCTGAACCAAGTGCTTTGACTTTAATTAACATCAATTCACGTTCAATATGAGCACCTTCAGACAAATCAACAACTTTAACAACTTCGACAAGCTTGTTGAGTTGTTTGGTGATTTGTTCAATTTTATGCTCATCGCCATACGTGGTTAAAGTCAAACGCGAAAGCGTCGGATCTTCTGTTGGCGCTACGTTTAATGTCTCAATGTTATAACCACGCTGAGAGAATAAACCTACCAAACGTGAAAGCGCACCTGCTTCGTTTTCTACAAGTACAGAGATAATATGTCTCATTGTGTGCGCTCTCCTTTGCCTAACCACATATCTTTCATTGACTGGCCAGCAACCAACATTGGATATACATGCTCTGAACGGTCAACCATTACGTTAATAAACACGCACTTGTCATTGATCGCCATCGCTTCAGCAAGCTTCGACTCGAGTTCATCTGCATGGTCAATTTGAATACCTACATGACCATACGCCTCCATTAATTTAGGGAAGTCTGGAAGTGACTCAACATACGAGCTTGAGTGACGACCTTCGTAGTTCATGTCTTGCCATTGCTTAACCATACCTAATGCACGGTTATTCAAGCATAGAATTTTTACATTCAAGCCATATTGCTTACATGTAGATAGTTCTTGGATACACATCTGAATCGATGCTTCGCCAGTAATACACACTACTTGTTGATCTGGGAAGGCAAGTTTAGCTGCCATAGCATATGGCAAACCTACACCCATGGTTCCTAGACCACCTGAGTTGATCCATTGACGTGGACGTGTGTATTTGTAGTAAAGCGCACCAAACATTTGGTGTTGACCAACGTCTGAAGTAATGATGGCTTGACTATTGGTAATTTTATCCAACGCTTCAACAACTTGCTGTGGCTTCATCGAACCATCAGTTGGTTTGTCATAGTTCAAACCATGAACTTGGCGCCATTCATTGATTTGTTTCCACCAAGCACCGATATCTTCAGGATTTGGTTTAGACACATTCAATTGTTTTAATTGCGCCAACATTTCAGTCAATACAGGCTCTACTGCACCCACGATTGGGATGTGCGCCATAATTGTTTTTGAAATCGTTGCTGGGTCAATATCAATATGAATGACTTTTGCATTCGGACAGAATTTCGCTGGATTATTGGTTACACGGTCATCGAAGCGCGCGCCTACACACAAAATCACATCTGCATTGTGCATCGTCATATTGGCTTCATAAGTACCATGCATACCCAACATACCAATGAACTGTTCATCATTGCCTGGATACGCACCAAGCCCCATTAAGGTACTGGTTACTGGATAACCCAATAAATGTGCAAGTTCTGTCAACTGTGCAGAAGCGTTGCCTTGAACCACACCACCGCCTGAATAAATAATTGGGCGTTTAGCATGAATCAATTCATCAATTGCTTTACGAATTTGACCTGAGTGACCACGATGCGGCGGTTGATACGAACGCATTTTCACTTTTTCAGGATATTCGTAAGCAAATTTCTCTGCTGGATTCGTCGCATCCTTTGGAATATCAACAACAACAGGACCCGGACGGCCACTTGAAGCGATATAAAATGCCTTCTTAATAATCGAAGGGATTTCGCTTGCATGACGTACTTGGAAGCTGTGTTTTACGATTGGGCGCGAAATACCGACCATATCCGTTTCTTGGAACGCATCCTCACCGATAAGATGGCTTGCAACCTGACCTGACAAAATCACCATTGGGATTGAGTCCATATAGGCAGTTGCAATTGGAGTTACGGTATTTGTTGCACCAGGACCAGATGTCACCAATACGACACCTGTTTTACCTGTGACACGTGAGTAAGCATCAGCCATATGACCAGCAGCTTGCTCGTGGCGCACTAGGTAATGATTGATTTTTTCTTGTTGAAATAGCGCGTCATAAATATGGAGTACTGCGCCGCCTGGGTATCCAAAAACATGTTCAACGCCTTCGTCCGCTAAAGCGCGAACAAGCATTTCACCACCAGATAAAAGTTCCAACGTGATTCACCCTAATCTTTTTTCACGCACAAATGGAGGGCATTTGTCGTGGTTAATTCATTAACTGTGTGCTCTGTTATAGCACACAAATTTCATAGTTTTCATAGCAATAAGAAAAAAATCTGACCTGCTTGCTGTTTGAGCAATATGGGGTCTAAAACATGTTGGGATAAACATATTTTGTTGGCTTTGTTCAACGTCTCGGCTAGAGAAGAAGTCCATTGCTAAAATGCACTCATTCGAAGGGTGATCGATCTAAGGCATATAAAACTAAAGACAGCATTTTTGTAGTTTCAACCATTAAAGTCAAGTTTAAAAATCGGCTTTTTCCTGATTACCTACAGACCGTTTGTTTTTTAAGCACCCTCTCTTTCTTTGTATTCTTTGTAGTTTGTTTATTTATAACCAGTTAGCATGTATTTAATAAAATACTTTTATAAATCTAATAAATAAATTAAATGAATGGATGTATGTTTTTAATTCAATTGCCTTACATTGAAGTTGCTGCATAGGTTAAATGATAAGAATCCAATATTTTTATTGCTTATAAATCCCCCAATTCATCATTCACAAAGTTATTCATCCCACACGATGTCCCTTTTATCCTTTGTGCTAAAAAATGCATAGATTCTACTGTCAAAAAAGTGCAAAATTTTCAGCATAATTTTGCATGATCACTATAACTTTGGGACTGAATTTATGATGAAGACGACGATTGCTCGCACTGCCTGTATTTTATCTAGCATGGCATTTTGCCTGACCAGTTTGGACCTTTCAGCGAAAGAATATTACAAGTGGGTGGATGCAAAAGGTTCAACGCATTACACCACCACGCCACCGCCAAAAAATGCGCAGCGTAAAGGTAAAGTGAATACCTATGGTGCAACAACGACTACGCAATCAACTCCAGCAAAAAACCAAGAAGAGGTTTCACGTGAAGCCGAACAGTCGAATGAACAAAATGAGCAACTAGCGGAACAACAACGCGAAGCCAATGCAGCGCTCCGCCAAGGTCAAGCCGTAGCCTCCGCACCACAATAATTTACGCCAAAGCCTTCAATTTTGACTTAAATTATTTACATCTACACAGCATCGCAAAATTCACTCTAGGCGTATTTTGCGCTATGCTGTAGCACAAACTTTTTAACCGTTATTTCTATTTACGTTTATGACTACTCACATTGACCCTGAATATCAAGCCAGTGCGATTGAACCTACAGTCCAACAAGACTGGGAAAATCGCAAAGCCTTTAAAGTTGCCGACCAAGTAGAAGGACCACGTCGTTATATCCTCTCTATGTTCCCTTATCCAAGTGGCAAACTGCATATGGGTCATGTGCGTAACTATACGATTGGTGACGTGATCAGCCGTTTCCACCGCTTACAAGGTGAAACTGTGCTACAACCCATGGGTTGGGATGCTTTCGGCCTACCTGCTGAAAATGCGGCGATTGCCCATCAAGTCGCTCCTGCAAAATGGACTTTTGAAAACATTGATTACATGCGTAATCAGCTTAAAAAGTTAGGTCTTTCTGTAGATTGGGATCGTGAATTTGCAACTTGCACACCTGAATACTATCGCTGGGAACAATGGTTATTCGTACAGCTTTATAAAAAAGGTTTAATTTACCGTAAGCTTTCAACAGTGAACTGGGACCCAGTAGACCAAACTGTTTTAGCAAACGAACAAGTTGAAAATGGTCGTGGCTGGCGTTCTGGTGCATTGGTCGAAAAACGTGATATTCCAATGTACTACTTCCGCATCACTGACTATGCGCAAGAATTACTTGACGATTTAGAAAAATTAAAAGACGGCTGGCCACAGCAAGTTTTAACCATGCAACGTAACTGGATTGGTCGCTCACAGGGTATGGAAATTACCTTCCCTTCAGCGAATCCAGACGTTTATGCAGATGGTTTAACTGTATTTACCACTCGTGCTGACACACTCATGGGTGTGACTTATGTTGCGGTTGCAGCAGAACATCCGATGGCACTTAAAGCTGCGGAAAGCAATCCTGAGCTTGCTGCATTTATCGAAGAGTGCCGTATGGGTTCTGTTGCAGAAGCTGATCTTGCGACTGCTGAAAAGAAAGGCATGGCAACTGGTCTTTCTGTGAAGCACCCAGTTACAGGTGAAGAAGTTCCTGTTTGGATCGCAAACTACGTCTTGATGTCTTACGGCTCAGGTGCGGTGATGGCAGTGCCTTCACACGATGAACGTGACTTCGAATTTGCCAACAAATATGGCTTAACCATCAAGCAAGTGATTGATGCCAAAGGTGCAGACGATGCAGACTTTGACGCAACCACTTGGCAAGAATGGTACGGTTCTAAAGAAGGCAAACTGGTGAATTCAGGCGAATTTGACGGTTTAGATTTCCAAGGCGCATTCGATGCATTCCTTGCAAAACTTGAGCCTCAAAAGCTTGCAAATGTAAAAGTTCAATTCCGTTTACGTGACTGGGGTGTTTCTCGTCAGCGTTATTGGGGTTGTCCAATTCCTATGATCAACTGTGAAAAATGTGGTCAGGTTCCAGTACCTGAAGAACAGCTTCCAGTTGTATTGCCAACGGACGTGGTTCCAGACGGTTCAGGCAATCCACTCAACAAAATGCCTGAGTTCTACGAAACAACTTGTCCATGCTGTGGTGGCGATGCTCGTCGTGAAACAGATACGCTAGATACCTTTGTAGAATCGTCTTGGTACTATGCGCGTTACGCATCTCCAGACTTTACGGATGGCATGGTGAAACCTGAAGCGGGTCAAACTTGGCTTCCTGTGAACCAATACATCGGTGGTGTTGAACATGCGATTCTGCACTTACTCTATGCACGCTTCTTCCACAAATTGATGCGTGATGAAGGTGTGGTACAAGGTAACGAACCATTCACTAACTTGCTTACTCAAGGTATGGTGCTTGCGGATACTTACTACCGTGAATCTGAGTCAGGTAAGAAAACATGGTTTAACCCTGCCGACATCGACTTAGAACGTGATGAAAAAGGCCGTATCATTTCTGCGAAATATCAAGGTGATGGTCAAGACGTCGTGGTTGGCGGTCAAGAAAAAATGTCGAAATCAAAAAATAACGGTATCGACCCGCAAGCGATTATTGACCAATACGGTGCAGATACTGCACGTGTATTCATGATGTTCGCTGCACCACCAGATCAATCACTTGAATGGTCTGACGCTGGTGTTGAAGGTGCAAACCGTTTCTTAAAACGTGTATGGCGCCTAGCAACAGGTTTCCTTGAACAAGGCAACTCTGCTGTAAACATCGACAAAGCGACACTTTCTACCGCTGCACAAGACTTACGTCGTAAAACACACGAAACCATTCAAAAAGTGGGTGATGACATTGCACGTCGTCACGCCTTCAACACCGCGATTGCTGCGATGATGGAACTTTTGAATGCAAACAATAAGTTTGAAGCCAAAGATGACAATGACGTTGCCGTTGCACGTGAATCAATCATTACCCTTCTAACTTTACTTGCTCCTTTTGCACCACATTTAAGCCAAACCTTATTGGCTGAGTTTGGTATCGAATTAACATCAGCACGCTTCCCTGCGGTAGATGAATCTGCGCTGACTCGCAATACACAAACGATTGTAGTGCAAGTGAACGGTAAACTTCGTGGCAAATTAGAAGTGTCTGTCGATGCCTCTAAAGATGACATTTTGGCACAAGCAAAAGCATTACCTGAAGTTCAACAATTCTTGACTGGTCCAACCAAGAAAGAAATTGTGGTGCCGAATAAATTAGTGAATTTGGTGGTTTAAATTCCTTATATTTCCTTCTCCCTTTGGGAGAAGGTTGGGATGAGGGTAATTAACCTCTCCCTAACCCTCTCCTATGAGGAGAGGGAACAAAAGGATTTCACAATTCCCAAACAAAGCCCGTTGCGAGTCAACGGGCTTTGACTTTACAATCCACACAGGATTTCAACATTATCCCTTCGGGAAACAGAGGACACTTTATGCACTTGGTTCAACGTGTTGCTGCAATTGTATTAACTATGGGCCTGAGCGCAGGCATGGTCGGTTGTGGTTTTCATTTAAAAGGCACCAACCCTGCTGCTGTACCTGTAGCCTATTCCAATATGCGATTGGCACTTCCTGAAGATACGGATGACTTACATGAAAAGTTAGCGATTTATTTAGGTTCTGCAGGCGTGCAACTGAGTAATAATCAAAATGCCTATGTCTTACATGTGTTGGATTACACTCCACGTCGTTTAGAACTCAATGGTAAATTGGTTGAAACTTTACTGCGCCTGAATGTGACGTTCCAAATTGAAGATGCTCAAGGTAACCCTGTGACAGAACCACGTACATTGATGGCAACACGTAGCTACCAATACGACGTAGCAACCGTGAACACTGATGACCAAGAAGAAAAATATTTAAAACAAGTGATTATTGATGACATTGCACAACAGATCGTGCGCCAAATTTCATCAAACCGCTTACCAAAAGCGAACCCACTAACTGCACCAACCAAAGCTAAGTAATTTTGATTTATGAAACTTGACTATCTTCAGGCATTAAAACGTGTAGACGAAGCGCAAGGTGCCTGGGTGCTGCATGGTCAAGAGCCTTTACTTGAACAAAATCTCCTGGATGCATTTCGTAAGAGTTGGAACACTCGAGAAGTCGAGCGTCAACGGTATGACATTAGCTCTGCTGCTGATTGGAAAAATGTCTTTAATGCTTTAAATAGCTTGTCATTATTTTCCAGTCAACTGGCTATTGAGGCACATGGCAGCATTAAACCCGATGCCAATGGACTAAAATTGTTAAAAAGCTATTTGCAGCAAAATGAAAGTAACTTGCTGCTCGTGGTCATGCCGAAGCAAGACAGTGCGAGTTTAAAGACCAGTTTTTTCCAAACCATTGATGCCAATGGAGTCAATGTTGCACTGACTGCAAACTACCCTAAAGATCGTCAGCAAATTTTGGCCGTTGAAGCACAAAAGCTCGGCATTAAACTCGCCAATGATGCTTGGCAATGGCTAGAACAGCATCATGAGCACAACTTACTGGCTGCAAAAAATAGTTTAATGCGTGTTGCAGATACTTTTCCTGAAGCAGAGATGATTCAGATTGATCATCTGTACTCTTGCTTACAAGATCAGTCACGCTATACCACTTACGATTTAAATGATGCCATGCTGCAAGGCAATTTGGCGCAATCAATTAAAATTTTTCAATACTTAATCGCTTCAGGCGAGCCGATGTCGCTGATTTTATGGAGTATCAGTAAGGAAATGCGTTTGCTGATGCAACTGTTTGAGCAGCCACAAAATGCCTTGCAAATCGGTATTTGGAAAACCAAAGTCGGGCTGTATCAACAAGCGTTACGCCGTTTAAATGCGAACGATTTTTTGACTTGGCCTGCCCTATTACTTCGTTTAGACGCGTCAATAAAAGGTTTAGGTCATGAAAATCCTGAGCACTTGGTA
Organism: Acinetobacter sp. YH12251; assembly: GCF_013417465.1. Classification (NCBI taxonomy): domain Bacteria; kingdom Pseudomonadati; phylum Pseudomonadota; class Gammaproteobacteria; order Moraxellales; family Moraxellaceae; genus Acinetobacter; species Acinetobacter sp. YH12251. The sequence goes on from NZ_VPDZ01000007.1 coordinate 84,700, forward strand.
CAACAAGCTATTGCCAGCTTGTGTGGGCGCAGACTCTTCTAGTCTAATAAAATGCTGTAATAACTTGCATTCCAGTATAAAAGAATAATTATCATTACTATTTGTTCAAAAAGTTCACAATTTATCCGTATTTAAATCTTATAATTCATTCATCTTTATAAACTTTTAACTGCCAATCATGCCAAAAATAAAACCAGCAAAATTGATCGTAGCCATCATCGTTGCTTTGGCAATCGCTGTCACTGCATGGCATTTCCTAAAACCTAAAGAAACTCAGCCGCAATATATTACTGCTGAAGTGAGTCGTGGTGACATTGAAAACTCTGTGCTTGCAACAGGTGTACTTGAAGCAACCAAAATGGTGAGTGTTGGTGCACAGGTTTCTGGTCAGGTGAAAAAGATGTATGTGCAGCTCGGCGATGAAGTGAAACAAGGTCAACTGATTGCCCGTATTGACTCGGTACGTCAGGAAAATGATTTAAAAACTGCAGAAGCCAGCATCAAAAACCAACAAGCGCAATTGGCAGTTAAACAAGCAAATCTTGCAAAAGTCCAAGCTGAATATAATCGTCAACAAGCAATGTACGCTCAAGACGCGACTAGTCGTGCAGAACTTGAATCTGCGCTAGCAAGTTATAAAACTGCGCAAGCTGATATTGCAGCCATTAATGCACAAATCGAACAATCACGTTTAACTTTAGCGACTGCAAAAGAAGACTTAGGCTATACACAAATTGTTGCACCTATGGATGGAACCATCGTGGCGATTGTGACTGAAGAAGGTCAAACCGTAAATGCCAACCAAAGTGCGCCAACCATTGTGAAATTGGCAAAACTCGACACCATGACCATTAAAGCTGAAATTTCTGAAGCCGATGTGATGAAAGTCCAAGAAGGTCAAAACGTTTATTTTACAACCTTGGGCGACAGTGAAACAAAACACTATGCTACCCTGCGCCAAGTTGAACCTGCGCCGAACTCAATTAACACCGAAAGTAACAACAACACCTCTTCGTCTTCAAGTACTGCGGTTTACTACAATGCATTATTTGATGTCCCAAATGAAGACGGTAAATTGCGTATCGATATGACTGCTCAGGTGTATATCATTTTAGATGAAGCCAAGAATGTCTTGACTGTACCTGCCGCAGCCGTTCAAACCTCGAACCGTCCACAACGTAGCCGTAATAATGCATCTGCACATGGTCAATCTGCTGATAAAAATACCAACGCAGAAGCTAGATCGAACAAAGACAATCCAAACCGTCCTAAACGTTTAGAACTGACTGAAGCTGAAAAAGCATTGGTCAAACAAGGTAAAGCGAGCGTTGCGATGGTTCGTGTACTACAAGCCGATGGTTCAGCTCAACCACAACAGGTATTACTCGGTTTAAATAACCGTGTGACCGCACAAGTGATCCGTGGCTTAAAACAAGGTGACAAAGTCGTGATAGCCGACGGTTCAGATACTTCAAATGATTCAGCGAAACGCAGCAACCGTGGTGGTGCTGGCGGCCCAATGAGAATGTAATCATGAGTCAACATCAAACACCTCTACTCGAGGTCAAGAATCTGACGCGTGAATTCCCTGCCGGTGAAAGCACAGTCCAAATTCTAAAAGGGGTCAATCTTGAGATTTACCCAGGTGAACTGGTGGCGATTGTAGGTCAGTCCGGTTCTGGTAAATCTACCCTCATGAACATTTTGGGGTGCCTTGATAAGCCAACCAATGGCAGTTACAAAGTCAAAGGGCGTGAAACTCGTGAACTTGAACCAGATGAACTGGCACAGTTACGCCGTGAATATTTTGGCTTTATTTTCCAGCGCTATCACTTACTCGGTGATTTGAATGCTGCTGGTAACGTCGAAGTTCCTGCAATCTATGCCGGTGCAGATGCAACCGAACGCAATGCACGTGCCAAGCAACTACTAACCGATCTTGGACTGGGTGAAAAAACCCAAAACCGTCCGAGCCAACTCTCGGGTGGTCAGCAACAACGTGTATCGATTGCGCGTGCCCTCATGAATGGTGGCGATGTTATTCTTGCCGATGAACCCACCGGTGCACTAGATAAGAATAGTGGTATTGAAGTGATGCGGATTTTGCGCGAACTCAATGCCAAAGGTCATACCATTATTTTGGTCACGCACGACCATAATGTTGCAAAAAATGCGACTCGAATTATTGAAATTTCTGACGGTAATATCATCTCAGATCAGCCCAATGTACCTGAAACAGATGATGAACCTTTAGAAAAACAGCAACTCGTTCCAAACACACAGAAAAAAACCTCAAGCTGGCGCTCTGCCGTTGACCGTTTAGGTGAAGCCTTCCGTATGGCGATCCTTGCCATGAATGCTCACCGTATGCGTACATTTTTAACCATGCTCGGGATCATTATTGGTATCGCTTCTGTGGTTTCTGTTGTGGCTCTTGGGAATGGTTCGCAAAAGCAGATTTTAGAAAATATCAGCAGCTTGGGGACCAATACCATCACGGTGTATCAAGGTCGAGGCTTTGGTGATAATTCCAGATCCTCCCAAGTAAAAACATTGGTTCCAGCCGATGCGAAAGCCCTTGCTGAGCAGCCTTATGTCGATGGCGTTAGTCCTTCAGTCAATTCATCTGTCACAGCACGTTTTAAAGATACAGAGGCTTCAACCACAGTGAATGGCGTGAGTGAAGATTTCTTCTATGTCAAAGGAATGAACTTCGCTTCGGGTCAGCCTTTTGATAAAGAAAGCGTGACTGAGCAAGCGCAAGATGTGGTGATTGATAGTAATACTAAAAATACCTTCTTTGCCGATGGCACTAACCCAGTGGGTCAAGTGATTTTATTAGGCAGTGTACCGAGCCGTATCATTGGCGTGATCGAAGAACAAAAAAGCATGATGGGTAACTCAGATAGCCTGAATGTGTATTTGCCCTATTCAACGGTCATGAGTCGTATGTTAGGTCAGTCGAATGTACGCAGCATCATTGTCCGCGTAAAAGATGAATACCCAAGTGCTGCGGCTGAGAACGCCATATTGAACTTGTTGGTGCAACGTCATGGCGCGCAAGATGTCTTTACACAGAACTCCGATAGTATCCGTGAAACCATTCAACAAACCACGGCAACAATGACTTTATTGGTGTCTGCGATTGCGGTGATTTCATTGATCGTCGGTGGTATTGGGGTCATGAACATTATGTTGGTTTCTGTGACTGAGCGTACTCAAGAAATTGGTGTACGTATGGCCGTGGGTGCCCGTCAAAGTGATATTTTACAGCAGTTCCTGATTGAGGCGGTGTTGGTGTGTATCTTAGGCGGTGTGCTTGGGGTTTTATTATCTTTAGGTATTGGACAATTGATTAGTCATTTTGCCGGTGGAACATTCCAAATGGCCTATTCAACGACGTCTATCGTTGCTGCATTTGTCTGCTCAAGTATGATTGGTATTGTGTTTGGCTTTATTCCTGCACGTAATGCCGCACAGCTTAACCCTGTCGATGCGCTTTCTCGCGAATAAGGAAATAATAATGCAAATGACGTTAACTAAACTTGCAAGTGCCTTCATTCTTGGAAGTAGCTTAGTCGGCTGTGCCGCTGTGGTTAAGACGCCTTATGAAGCTCCTGCAACACAAATCCCGACGCAATTTCAAAATGCGAAAGCCATGAGTCAGCAAGTTCATGCAGATACGTATGCTGACCAATGGTGGACATTGTTTAATGATGCTCAATTAAATCAGTTGGTGAATCAAGTTTTAGCGGCCAATACAGACCTCGCTGTTGCAGGTATTAATTTACAGCAAGCTCGACTAAAAGCTGGTTTGGCTGAAAATAAACAAGGGCCACGCGTGAGTTCAAGTGTGTCGACTGGGCACAATATTGATCTGAACTCAGGGGATGATTCTTCTAGGGGACTATCTGCTAGCGCAGGTGTAAGCTATGAACTGGATTTGTTTGGACGTCTGGCAAGTCAAACCGAAGCAGCCAAATGGGAAGCTTTGGCAACTAAGCAAGATTTACAAGCCACTGCACAAAGTTTAATTGCTACGACTGCTAATCTCTATTGGCAGCTCGGTTATTTAAATGAGCGCTATAGCATTGCTCAGCAGAATTTAGCCAGCACGCAAAAGACGTATGATCTAGTCAAAGTTCAGTACAAAGCGGGTGCTGTTTCAGGTTTGGATTTGACGCAAGCCGAACAGTCGGTTCAAAGTCAAAAAGCCACTTTAAGCCAAATTGCTCAGCAAAAGGTTGAAACGCGCACAGCTTTAGCAGTGTTATTACATCAGCCTGTGCAACAGTTAAATATTACTGAACCGCAAAAATTACCTCGTGTCGCTCTGCCGACCATTGCAGCAGGATTGCCCGCGGATTTGTTATCGCGTCGCCCTGATTTAAAAGCCAGTGAATTACGTTTGCGTGAAACTCTGGCAAATAAAGATGCAACGAAAGCGAGTTACTATCCTTCGATTAGTCTGACTGGCAGTTTAGGATCGAGCAGTACCTCTTTGAGTAATTTATTACAAAACCCTGCTTTGGCTTTGGGTGCAAGTTTGAGTTTACCTTTCTTGCAATATAATGATATGAAGAAAGACCTTGCGATTAGTGACTTAGACTATGAAAAAGCCATTATTCAATATCGTCAGACCTTGTATCAGGCTTTTGCCGATGTGGAAAATGCACTGTCTAATCGTACTGAGTTAAGTCAGCAAGTTGCTTTGCAAGAGCGTAATGTGCAGCTTGCAGAAAAGACTGAGCGTTTGACTGAAGTACGCTATCGTAATGGTGCAATTGCGTTGAAAAACTTGCTTGATGCACAGGAGACCACACGTAATGCGCGACTGTCTTTGGTTCAAACCAAACAAAGTCAATATAATGCTTATGTGACTTTGATGCAGGCGTTGGGTGGTAGTCCGATTAAGCAGTTGCCTTGATTTATATTAAAAAAGCCCTGAGGGGCTTTTTATTTATCCATCATTTTAAACATCGTAAATTCAAAATTATCTTTTGCACTGATTTCTTCTGGCCGCTCTAAATTCATTTTATTTTTTCTTATGACATCATCATGCCAAACGGGCAATGGTTTGATATGCAATAAAATTCTTCTCGCCACAAAGTTACACACATCAAAGGGATAAGAAAACAATGCTGGAACCCAATTATAGTGATAAATGATTCGAAATGACTTCCAGGTCTCTTCCCAGCTTTCTTTTGCGCCTTGAACATTTTGACAATAAGTCAGTTGTGTAAAAGGATCAATGGTACCGTACATAGGGTGCGGTTTCGGATAAAGCTCTTCTGGTCCTTTCATCATAAAATGAAAAATAAAAGTCCATAAACCTTGAGTACGGAATATTCCAATCATTGGAAAGCCAATCACAAAGGTATGTTTTAGGATGCCGTCTTCGATGATATGTGCCCGAAGCTCTCGTAATGGAATGCCAGACAACCCAAAACTACTGCCCATAATATAAACTACATCTGTCCATTTCTTTTCTATATATTCTTGATCATTAATATAGAAAAAACTTTACCTGTTTTTCTATTAAAAAGAACAGGCTTACAAATGGCTTGTTTATGGTCGTATTTAAAATATGGGCTAAGAAAAGCGTAGAGAATTAAAAAAATCATAAATACAGCAATTAACACAAATAAAGCTGTTTCAGCAAAATTGATATAATCATCAAAAAATGGAGATATCCCTAAATATAAAGCCAATAAAATAATTGGTAATGAGAGAAATAATGGGCTGATGGACTTTCCAAGTCGTGCATAGGATTGATCAATTAATTCAATAAAATCATCATTCATTTTTAAGATTGACCAATTATGACTTCTTTTAGAATCATTGTCTGTCGTCAGTAAAATATCTTCTTCTAATTGAGAGAAAGGAACATCTTGTTTAAATACATCATAACCAAAGTCATGATTTTTGATTTTATTTTTCATACTAACGAAATACCAACTTTAAACCTAATATTTGTTCTTCAATCGTTTGGAATCTAGATATACTCCGATCTGTAGATAGTAAACATTTACGAATCCATTTTTGGATATCATTATCTTGCTTGGTCAGAATATGTAATTAAAGATAAAATAGACTTTTTCATTTCTTATCAGAATAATCCTCAGGGTAAGGATCATCATCAATCGCTCTACGGTATTCATAAACCGATTCTAATATTAATTTTGCATTATCATCTTGATGTCGTGCCGTCAGCAAATAAATTTCTTCTGGATTTTTAAACCCATACATCTTAAAAACTTGTTCTGACTTTTCATTCATATTTCGTAATGAGTTAAATGCATTTTTAACAATAAACATAAAAATAAAATAAAATATAAATAAACAGCCTCCCCAAAGCAATAAATTTTCAATTGAATAATCATTAGGCACAATAATCCAAACTATAACTATTACTACAAAGCCAATTGCATACCAAACTCTCCCACCTTTCATCATTGACTTGTATGCAGGTTTATCAGCTGCCCCCATTCCGACTTGCATATGCAGTAAACCTGTTTTTGGACTAAGTACTGAATATAACTCATATACATTGGGTTCAATTTGCTTAGCAATACAAATGACATATTCATTTGCTGCTAACAATGCACGGTGAAACTGACCCACACAGACTTTGCCCTCTATGTTCATCACCACAGTTTGGATATGTAAACGGCTTTGCGTGGCTAAAAAAACTGTTTGTGCCCCCAATGAAACACTACCCGCAACTGTACTTAAAATCGCTGAAGACTTAATTAAATTATCTCCTGCCCCTCCCAAAGTATTTAACACACCATTATGGATTTCTAACGCTTCAATACGACCTTCAAACTTCACCAAATCATACATATTCAAAAACTCACTACCGCTTTTACAAACTCTTGATACTCTTCATCTTCATTTTTAAAAGGTGTCTCTTTACTATTTGCTTTCCTAAAAGGTGTTTTTTGACACCAATCTTCAAATGCATTATCCAGCACATAGTTTTTTAGACCATACTCTAAACCCACTAATAACACTGAAAATACAGTCAAACCGGCTACTACACGTGCTCCAGCAAGCGCAGCAACAACAGCATTTGAAGAAAATCTTAACGCTGCCCGATTCAATATACCCTTTCCAATATGTGGAGCAACTGAGCTTACCAACACTCCAGCTTGCCCTACAGTTAAAAATAAGCTCGCAATCCAGCGTAAACTCATCAATATTATCAACGTTTTCGAATTACTTTCTTTAATATTTTTTCCATCGACATACAAACCAATTGCTCCCCCTATTGTTCCCAACATCCCAGCAAAAATTCTAAAGGCTGTCGCAGAAGAGGCAACGGCTTTGCCTTGAGTATGAAAGTTTTCACCCATAGCCTCAAATGCCACAGCAAGTAAAGACATCGAAGAACCAACCAATTGCGCTGCAATTTCTGGTTTATTTTCAACATCTTTTTGCCAAGCACCGTATTGAAAATAAAAATTCAACATCTCAAAAATACCGACAATTGCCAATATACGATTCTTAGTTATATTTGGCGATGATTTGACCGCTAAATTGACCTTTGTTCGAATATCGACGGCAGCAGCCACTGAAAAATTCTGATTTCCAGCAACTACTGCTCTTGCGGCAGAGTTAAATTGAACATTATAAAACAACTGCGTAATTGGAATGTGTTTTGCAAGTGGACCTGACTTTAAATACAAAAGCCTAGAAATATGTATTTGACTCCCTTGAATTGCTATTGCATTAATTTGATTGACCTGCACTGTTCTCATTTTCAAATCTGAGAATTGTTTTAATGCAGAGTTCAATGCTAAAGACATCCAATAAAAAAGTTTATCATTAACTTTAAAATCTCTTGCTTGAATATATTTCTTACTTTCAGCCTGACTCAACCATTCATCAAAACCTGCATCTGCAGCAACAAAAGCAGAAAATCCTTGTTTTGTATAGTCCATCATATTTTTTGCGGTATCGTCACTGCTAAAAATTTGATTATAATTCTGTATCAACTTCGCATTATTAAAACAATATGCACGAAGAAACAAATTACTCGTTTCTACTGTTTTCTTTAATAGCCAAGAGTTTATAAGCTCTTTTCCCTTATCTAAAAAAGTAATCCCATACATTAGATCCATAACGACAGCATGAAAGATAAAACCATTGCTTCCTTCAGGCAACTTGCCACTTTCTAGTACTTCACTCGTATCAAAATATACCAATCCATTTAATAAATTTTGTGAAGTTAACCATTTATAATGATCATCAAAGTAGCTAATTGCATTGTTATATCCTTTTTTCGACTCACTATCGACTTGACTATTAAAATGATCAATTGCGGTTAAATCTAATTGATCTTGGCATTTCTTCCATGCTACTTCTCCCTTAGCAATACCTTTTTTAACAATAACACCTTGCTCACCTTCTTGATTTTTCTCAGAATTATATGAAGTACCAAGATTTTCTTTTCTTTTTTGTTCTGTTTCTGCAATTTGTTTTTCTAAGAGCTTAACCGTTTCCCAATCTTTATTCCGTCTAGCCGCTTCTAATCGATCTTTTCTGCGCTTATCCAATGCGCTATATTTCTCAATATCCTGCGTTCTTTGAATAAATTCTTTTGTCCTTATACCAATATAGTTTTCTTGAACAGTCTTTTGAATATTTTCTATTAAATTAACAGTTTGCATTCTATGGTGGTTAGAAATACCATTTTTCTTTGTGTTAAGAAAAGTATTTAAATCTGCAAATGCTTTTCTATTTCTAGCTTCATTAAGCTTAGCGGTAATTCCTATTGCATCATAAAGTGCAATTGCACAATATTCTTTAGGCTTCGCTTTAAATTCTCTATTAATTGCCGCCCATCTTCCAGCTCCAAAGCTGTTCTCACCAATATGTACTTTATTTAAAGTTTGTGAAGATAAACAATGTTGTTGTGTTAAATTACCTCCTTTCCAGCCTTTAATATCAATTTTTTGCCAATAACCCTTTCCTACATACGAGTCTGCATTATTCTCGAATTCTAAACGTTTTTTTGCGGTCAACGGAGCATGCGTGTAAATAATATAAGTACTATCCACATCATTAGGTGTAATCTCTGGAACAGTAATCAATGAAGCTTTAAATGAATGACCTGATTTTTGACAAGCAAAATTATTCGCTTCTAAGGGTGCTTTTTTTCCAATTATGAATTCTTGATTATAGCCATTTTTTGTAATATAACCCTTCCACTCAGGCTTACCTTTTCTTTTAAAATATAAATATATATAACCATTCTTAATAATAGAAACAGTATATTTGTGATTTGATAATTTTATTCCATCACTTACATTTTTACCTAAATTAGAAGGTAAAGTACTCCCCCCCAGAGATGCTACAGAATACCTTAAAGGTAAAAAACTAAATCCACTTTCTCTACAAAAATTTGAACATTCTTTAGCATTTTGCTTAGCTGTAATATTCTGTTTATTACTATGAATTGATTGAATGGGAATCTTAGAGTTTTTACCAGCTTTTTCCACTTCACTTTTCATTTTTTGCGGATCTAATGAAATTTTTTTTGGTTCTAATGAATTTGGACTACCTAAGCCATATCCTTTTAAGTTTTTCTTCCATTCCTCACTCGTAGCTTTGTTAATTTGTGCTTGTGAACCTTTTAGCATAGGTAGCTTAGAATTTGTAATATTAACGGTTGAATTTTTTTTATCATTACCCATGAGTAATACTCTCTAAATCATTTAAATCATTTTTTATTAACACCCATTGATCTTTATGAAGAAAATTCATAGCTTCATTAAAATCGTATTCATTTTCTGTCTTATTCCAATATTGTTCTAGAATATTTTCAACTTGAGGGTGAATAAAAAAATGTCGACCTAATATTTCAGCGTATAAACCATAACTCAAAAGATCAGAATATTTATGAACTTCGTATTCTTCATGTGCGACAAATAAGTTTAATAATATATTCTTCGGATTTAATTTATCTCGATCTATCTCATCATATTCAAATGCCGATCTAAACACCAAATTACTAATTTCTATTAAATCTAAAGCTAGAGATTGATCATGTGATAATTTATTAATTTTTCGGGATATAAATTTTTTATCTTGTTTTTTTTCCCAGCTAAAATATCCAATAGGATGTACAAAATTCCATATCTCAAATAATCCTAGTAAACTATTCAATTCCATTTCATTAAATATTTGATCCAAATAATTTAATACTCTAGGATCATACCAACGGAATAAGATTTTTGAATTTAGATCTTGAACAACTACACTACTTTTGAATTTTTCATTGATTATGTTATTTTCAAGTACACTTGTGCCAAATCCATGTACTAAATATTTATCATTTTGAACTTCAAAATTATTGGAAATTTTTTTAGCGATTTCTTTCCCAACTTTCTCTAGTACGTCTTTCTTTTTTATTTCCAAAAAAAATAAGTTAGTATTCTTTGGCTTATTGCCCTGAGCTAAAGGCAAATAAATGATATTCTCTTCTTTTAAACAGCTTTTTAACTCACTAAAGCTATCAGCCTCTAAAGTTTCATCAAGTAAAACCAATAATCGACCAGTTCGATCAAGAAGAGCACTCATATCTTCAAAGATTTTATCTGTAGAGTAATTTTTAATTTCATTGACCAAATAAAAACTACTCATAAAATCACCTTGGCAGAACCCAACTCTGCAGCTTGACCTTGCTTCGCTGAGCAATCTGGTAAATTTAAAGCTGGTGGATTTACTGATGTCGGCGAAGTAAACTTATGCTGTCCCGCTTTCGCCTCAAACTTCCCACCCGTAGTCGGAAATATCCCAGACCCATTAAGTTTGATCTGTGAACCACCCGCAGTTAAGTTTATTTCTTTAGGGCTGGTGATATATACCGTATCTTCGGTTGAAATAATCTGAATACCCTTACGTGCTATCAGATCGAGTCCATCACCTTGTGCCTGAATTTCAACTTTCCCTTTCCCAGCAAATGCACGTAAACCATCTTGTGCCGCAAATAAACTGATTTTTTTACCTGCATGGCCAATTAAGGATTTTTGCGCGGAAATATTCAAACTCTCGCCAGCTGTGTGACTCATCAAACCAGCTGCTGAAATGTGTACATCTTCATTGGAACTTAGCGCAATCGAATTTGGAGCTGCTAATAGCATGACAGCCGATTTAAACTCAGCAGCTTTTTGCTGATCATCCTGACTTAATATCTCAATAAAGGCTTGAAGACTCTCCAATACCTCAAGAGGGTCGGTCTTTTGGTTTTTCGCTACATCACTCAGCCCTTTAGCATTATTCAATGCGCTTTCGATTTGTGTATGGGCTTCATGGCTCGCTAAATGCACCCCACCTGCTTGTGCTTGCTGATGTGTCGACACCAATAAGCCTTGCCCAGCCCGTACTGCCCCCCATTGATCGGTCCGCAGCTCAAAACCTTCACCCCGACTTTCACTCTCAACCTTTTCTTTAGGATGACTTAAATGACCTAAATTCAGTTGTGTTGCACCATGGCTACTTTGCAACTGCGTACTAATTTGTCCCGTGGTGTCATCAAAGCGTAATTGACCAAATCCCTCTCCCGCCACTTCTTTAGAACGAATTCCCGCGAGTTTTTTGGTATCTGGTAATTGTCCTTTATTGTCAAATTTAGTAGGACTACGCTGCGCTTCATGAATACGCCCCACGACAAATGGTCGGTCAATGTTGCCATCAAAGAAATCAACGACGACTATTTCACCAATGCGAGGTAAGAAGCGCGCGCCATAACCTTCGCCAGCCCAAGGCGTCAGTACATCAACCCAAGCCGAGTCTGTGTCATTATTATTCGCACCTGCACCGCCATCATGACCATGATCATCGGAACGGGTAAATAGGAAACGGACTTTTATCCGTCCCCATTCATCAACATGGATTTCTTCACCAGCAGGACCCACAACTTTAGCACGCTGTGGATGTGTTACTGGTCGATGTGTAAGTGGATTAAATTCAGGGACGGTCGTAATATTTCGACGTTGCAAAGTCAAGGTATTGGCTTGGCGTTCATCCGCATCGCTTTGTTTGACTTGCCACTGACTTTGATGGATCAGTTGTGTAACTTGATCGGTTAAGTCTTTGGGTAAATTATTTTGGTTATAAAAAGACTTGGATAAAATCAAAAACTCTTGATCTGCACCACGATGCTGGTCAATCTCTGGATGCTCATCCAATTTGAACCAATAACCAACTTGTGTATCACGCACGGTACTTTTAGCAATAAATTGTTTGGCTTGAGCTGCATAATAATCACTAAAATTTTGATTGAGACGTTCAACTTGAGCACTATTAGAGGCAGTTGCAGCATCTTCACCATTCAGATCTTGCATCCATGCAGGGCTCACATGCCATGCCTGCTCTAAGCTTAAGCTCGCATTATCTTGATTTTGACTATGTAGGTGCTTGCTTTGTACTGCACCACCACCCTCGTCCTGTTCAAGCACATCCGCTTGCCATCGTTGTACATGTACCGACGTCGGTTGCAGACTGCGCTGACCGATAAAACTGGTCATACTGTCATTTTTTTCAGTCGCACTACTGCGATGAAAACGGATATTACGTCGCTCCAAAGCTTGATATTGACTATTATCATCAATCAAACGTAGCTTTTGGGCTGCGATGGGTGCCGCAGACGATGTTACAAAAGATTGAGCTTCATCAACCAACCAATGAATACCTTCACTGCGTAGTAAGCGAGTAATAAAATCATAGTCGGTTTCATTACTTTGCATCATGAATGGTCGAACGTCATACTCTTTTTTTAAGCCACTTAAGTCCAAACTTAAGCTCGCTGCAAAAAGTGGGCTCTTTTTTTGCCATTCTTTAAAAATAATCTCGACCACATCTTTGACCGATTTATTCATAAACACACGGCTATTACGACGCTTATGCCACAATGCCGTTGCATCTTCTAAGGTCAACTTATATAGCGTTAATGCACCATCACTTTGGCCTTGAAATGCTTCTGTAATGATCCCGGTAATACGAAAAAGTTGACCCGCATCGGTTACCTGATCGATTGCGACTTGTGTACCAATAAATTGTTTGAGTTCTAAGGTGGCAGAAGTTGAGAGACAGATGAGCTGAACATTCAAACCTTCACTTAAGGCATGTTCCCCATCAATACGTTGCAAGAATACTTGTTCATTCAGCGTGGTATTGGAAAATTGAATATGCAAGGCACGTTTTTGTGGACTAATGCCCAATTTCTCAAGTGCAGAATAAATATTGTTCAGCATCGTTATTATCTAAAATCAGATTTTTATAAAATATGCGGGGTATTTAATCAAAAAAACTCATATTTTTCTAGGCATAAACTGCCTGCTTTGTTGGGTTTTATGTAAGTAAAAATTCAAATTTTCACATCAATTCTTTATGTTATTTTTACTCTATTTATTTCTGCATTAAAAAATATAGAGACCATCAAACTAAACTTCAGGTCTCTTCATACCACCTTACTGCCTTGCATCACGATTAATTAGTATTTAAAAATGCGTGAATATTCTCCAATTGTTCTTGTGCTTCGACATAGCCTTGCAAGGCCGCTTTTTCCAAATATTGCTGTGCAATTTTAAGATCACGCTCTACGCCCATGCCATGAATATATAAATAGCCCAATCGCGTTAACGCCGCAGCACTCATCCCCTGAGCCGCTTGTGCATAATAGCTATGCGCTTGGGTTAAATCTTGCTGTACACCTAAACCATGTTCTGACATTTCACCAAGTTGGTACAAGGCAGTCACATTACCCAATGCTGCCGCTTGCGAGAAATACTGCAATGCTTGTTGGAAATCTTGTGTTCCCCATTGTCCTTTTAAATTAACTAGACCTAGTTGCGTGAGTGCATCAGGATGACCTAATTTTGCCGCTTTCAACAATGCCCGCTGGCTTTGAGCTTCATCAAACTGTAGATCAGGCAATATATTGTCCACGGCTAAACGGTAGAGATACCAAGCAGCATCCTGCGAACCTTGTTCTGCGGCTTTTTCCAGATAACTCAGACACTGATCACGATGTGGTAAAGGATATTCTGGCAATGCATAAAAACGTCCAATCACATAATTCTGATCGGCGACACAAGTAATGGACATATCATTTAAGTGTCTTGCCGCTTCAACTAAAAGTTGCTGCGCTTGCTTGATATTTCGCTCAACACCGACGCCGTGTAGATAGCATAGGGCCAAACCAACTTGGTTAATGAATAATGGTTTGAATTGATACGCTGTTTGATATAACTCAAATGCTTTTTGCGGATCATCACTAACCAAATACTTTTCAAAATACAGCGCTGCAATAAGACTAATTGCATCAGCATCTTTAAGTTGAGCAGCTTCGGTCAGAAAGCGAAAACCTAAAGTTTCCTGCTTCTCCAAATACCAACCATGAAAATGTGCAATGCCTAATAATCGGCTGGCTGCCGCAACTTTGTGCTCTTTGGCCTGCTGCAAAAGGTCATGATAAACCCGCTGACGCTGATCGACGTCGATTTTACCCATCAATACTGCTTGATAATATTCATACAACTGCTGCTGGTGCCCGAGTAGCAATCCTCGCTTTAAATATTGCAATGACTTTTCATCATTTTGCGCAAGATACTTTCCTTGAGCATAGAACTGCTGCAATTGCTGAATAGCCGCCATATGGTCTTGTTGGGCAGCTTTCAGTAAATATTCCAATCCCAGAGTAATATTTGGCGTGGCTTGTTTTAAATAGAACTGTGCCAATTGATACTGTGAATTGGCATGTCCATTGTCCGCATTTTTTTGCAACAAATCTAAATGTTGCTGCTCGGCATGTGTCTGATCTTCTGGGTTTAGTTCGGCGAGTCGATATTGTGCATCCAAATGACCGCGTGAAATCGCATGTCGATACCAGTATTGCGCTTTTTCAAGATTGGGTACACCGCCATAGATACCTTCTTCAACTTGCCCCAATACATATGCAGCATCATCGCTGCCTAAACTATTGGCTTTTTCCAATAAAGCCAGCGCATTTTCCACACTGACTTCTCGGCCTAAACCTTGTAAATGCATCTGTCCCATAGCGACATAGGCCTGTGGAATTTCATGCTGTTTGGCCAAATTTTGATACAACTCATAGGCACGCGCATAGTCGGTTGGTGCATCAAGCATTAAACGTTCTGCGAATTTCAGCTGCGCATCTAATTGGTCTATCCACAAGTCATGCCCAACCGCTTTAGCCTGATCGCGTTTCACTGGATCGGGTCTTTTCCACATCCAAAACGCAAGTGCTCCCATCCCCAAAATTAGTATCAGTAAAAACCACATACTCGCCCCAAAAAAATCAATATTTTAATTATTCCAACATTGTGTCTGATTTTAATTCTATATACAAAAAAAGCACCGAATTCGGTGCTTTATTTTTTTCAAAATGAGATAGCTGTCATGCTTTTGCTCGTTTTGCATCAAGTTTTTTGAGCACCTCTGACACAGCCACCATCGCAAAGCTGGACGTCACCACTACTGCTGAACCATATCCACCACAACGTAAGCCCGCACTTGGACAAACATCAGCACTGGAAAATGGATTATCAATCGAATAAACACAGGTAATCCCAAACTTTTCTTTCGGCTTTTTACAAATGCCTTTGCCGCGTAATTGTGTGCGCAATTTGGCTAACATCGGGTCTTGCTCTGTTCTTGATAAATCTGCGACTCGGATTTTCAGCGGATCAAGTTTACCCCCTGCTCCACCGGAAACGATCAACGGAATTTTATTAAAACGGCAATGTAGCATTAAGGCAAATTTGGCCTTCACATCATCAATACAATCTAAAATTAGGTCAGGAGCACCTGCCAAAATTTCTTTGACATTTTCGGGTGTGAGATAATCATCAATCAAATTTATTTTGATTCGGGGATTGATCGCACGGCATCGCTCTGCCATCACTTCAATTTTTTCATGTCCCAATGTCGTGCTCATGGCAGGCAATTGTCGATTAATATTCGATGCAGCAACCACATCCATATCGACCAAGGTCAGCTCACCAATACCAGTACGCGCTAAAGCTTCGACCGCCCATGAGCCTACACCACCAATCCCTATCACCATGACATGACTTTTTTCATAATGATGAAAACTTTCATCACTATATATTTTGGCTACGCCAGCAAAACGGCGGTCATATTCATCATCTTGGAGCAGTTCAGTCATAGGTTTGGAGGCTGTGTTAAATGAGCCGCCATTTTAGCAAATTCGCTACTTATTTTCTTTGATAAAACGCAATTCAGCATACATCGCAATAGAGCGGCATTCGCATCAGGTCTAAACCATCAAAATAAACATTTACAGCGAACGGAGATCTGCTTTAAAAAGTATAACCATAGATCTAAAACTCAAGTGTGTATTGCCATGGACATCCATCCTCTGCCAAATAATTTAAAAATTACCGATGACAAAAATGAAATGGATTTAGACACCGTGCATCGCTTTTTAAGCCATACCTATTGGTCAAAAGATATTCCAAAACATGTGGTGAAAAAAGCGATTGAAAACTCTTTGGCCGTGGCTCTACTTCTCGATGATGAACTCATCGGTTTTGGTCGTGCTATTACGGATTATGCAACTTTTGCTTATTTAGCCGATATTTATGTCGCCGATGAGCATCGAGGCAAAGGCTATTCAAAATTAATTGTGAGTACTTTATTTGAAAAATGTGGCTCCTCAGATCTAAGACGCATGTTGCTTGCAACGGCAGATGCACATGGTTTATATCGTCAATTTGGCTTTACAGATTTGGCTCAGCCTGCAAATTTTCTCGAGATTCATCAAGCCAACATCTATCAAAGATAGAGAAAATATCTCAGATAAAAAAAAGAGGCTTTCGCCTCTTTTTCGATCTTACAACCTTAGTCTTTATTCATAATAAAGAAATATTCACGGTAGTATTTAAGCTCTGCAATCGAGTCACGGATATCATCCATTGCTAAATGCGAGGCATTTTTCTTCAAGCCCCCCATGATCTCTGGGCGCCAGCGTTTCGCCAATTCTTTCACTGATGATACATCGAGATTACGGTAGTGGAAGTATTGTTCCATTTCAGGCATTAAACGATGCAAGAAACGACGATCTTGGCAAATTGAGTTACCACACATTGGTGATGATTTTGGATTCACCCATTTTTTCAAAAATTCTAAAGTTTCCTGTTCAGCATCTTGTGCTGTTAATTTACTACGACGTACACGTTCGATTAGGCCTGATTGACCATGTTGGCGAGTGTTCCATTCATCCATCGCATTGAGCACACGGTCAGACTGATGTACCGCAAGCACAGGCCCTTCCGCCAGAATATTTAAATTATCATCCGTCACAATTGTTGCAACTTCAATAATCTGGTCGTTATCTGTATCTAGACCTGTCATTTCAAGGTCAATCCAAATCAGGCGTGTATCAGGTGTGCTGCTCATAAATGTGCAATCTTATTAGGCTGTAAAAATGAACATAGTAGCAAATTTATTGGGCTTGCGCTGTAAATAGACCCTGCTTTCATGCTATTTTTGCCATCTAGTTTTCATGGTTTTTTAGGATATGAATGGCTTTAATTCGTAAGCGCCGACTGACTGAACAGCAGCAACGTCGCATTCAGAAGCAACATAAATCTCGTCAGGAAGAAATCGATACTTCTGCAGATTTGGAAGGCTTGGTCGTCCAACATTATGGTCGTCAACTTGAAGTTCAAGCGCTGTCTACACCCGACCAACATCCTGAAAAACCCATTGTGCAAGCAGGTGAACCTGAACCCCATTGGAAACCCATCGAATTAGGCAGTGTTTGGCGCTGCCATACCCGTACCAATCTCGAATTATTGGTGACGGGTGACCGTGTCAAATGGCAAGCTGACCCGATCACAGGTTTAGGGATTATTACCGCGATTCATCCACGCCAATCTTTACTGACACGCCCTGACCGTTATCACAAAGTGAAACCTGTCGCAGCCAATGTCAGCCTGATTGTGATTGTATTTGCACCACTTCCTGAGCCAGCGCCAGGCCTAATTGACCGCTATTTGGTGGCCTGTGCAGATGCCGATATTCCAGCATTATTAGTCTTAAATAAATCCGACTTGCTTAAAGACAACGATCCGATCTTAACGCTATTACAAGAATATCGTGACTTGGGCTATGAGGTCATGCAAACTCAATCTGATGGTGACTTAAGCACACTTTCTGCTCGACTTTCTGGTGAAACTGTCGCATTTGTAGGTCAGTCTGGGGTTGGTAAGAGCACTTTAATTAATGCCATTGTTCCGGATGCTGCGCAAAAAACCAATATTATTTCGGAAAACTCCGCGCTCGGTCAGCACACCACCACGTCTACGCGCTTAATTGCGTTTGGTGAAGGTTCTGCATTGATTGATTCACCAGGAATCCGTGAATTTGGTTTATGGCACCTAGAATTGGAAAAAGTTCAGCAAGGTTTCCCTGAGATCGAATCACATTTGGGTTATTGTCAGTTCCGTAACTGTACGCATAAACATGAAAAGCAATGTGCGCTTAGAATGGCGGCTCAAAATGGCGAAATTTTGCCGCGCCGATTAGACAGTTATTTACGTCTGATCGACGAAATCACGGAAGCGCAGCAAAAAAATTAATTTTTATTCTGTTCATGCCCTTGAAGGGGTGATTTTGATCACCATATTTATGGGCTATACTCTTGGCAATTTAAAATTGTAGTTAGGTGAATTGTGGAACGTTGGTTCGAATTTATGGGGAATCACCCCTTCTTATTTGGAACGCTGGCTGTATTGGTCGTGCTGTTCTTTATTCTTGAAGGCCAGCGTAATGGTCGCAAAATTTCACCTCAATCTTTAGGGATTTTAGTTAAAGCTAAAAATGCTCAATTGATTGACTTACGTGATGCGAAAGACTTCCGCGAAGGTCATATTAGCGGTAGCCGTAATATTCCATATAGCCAAATTACAAAACACATTGAAGAGTTAAAAACTTCTGATCGCCCGTTGGTTTTTGTATGTAACCTTGGTCAAGTGGCAGGTTCTGCATTGCAACAAGTCGGTCATGCAGATGCATACCGTTTAGACGGCGGCATTAGCAACTGGAAAGCTCAAGGCTTACCTTTAGTTAAAAGCAAATAAGCGCTTCTTAGGAGATTAACATGGCTGAAGTTACGATTTATTCAACAACTGTATGTCCTTACTGCATTCGTGCAAAACAGCTCCTAGAGCGTAAAGGCGTGGCTTATAAAGAAATTAATTTATCAAATGAAGCGCCTGAAGTACGTGTTGAATTGATGCAACGCACCAACCACCGTACCGTTCCTCAAATTTTTATTAATGATCAGTTTATTGGCGGTTTTGACCAACTTTATGCTTTAGAGCGTGAAGGCAAACTCGACGGCATGCTATCTTAATTTTAAACATAAATCGTCACCTCATATTAAGGAATAAACAATGAGTGAAGAACAACAAGCTCAACCACAATTGGCATTAGAGCGTATTTATACTAAAGATATTTCTTTCGAAGTACCTGGGGCTCAAGTATTTACTAAAGAATGGCAGCCTGAACTAAATATCAATCTTTCTTCTTCTGCAGAAAAAGTTGATCCAACACACTTCGAAGTTTCACTGAAAGTTGTCGTTCAAGCGAACAATGCGGGTGACACTGCATTTATCGTTGACGTTACTCAAGCAGGTATCTTCCTAATCGATAGCGTTGAAGAAGAACGTCTTCCTTACATTCTTGGTGCTTACTGCCCAAATATCTTGTTCCCATTCCTACGTGAAGCTGTGAACGATATGGTTACTAAAGGCAGCTTCCCACAATTATTGCTTACACCAATTAACTTCGATGCTGAATTCGAAGCGAATTTGCAACGTGCGCAAACTGCTGCTGAAGGCCAAGCTTAATCGCTTATCTTCAAATCTAAAAAAGACCGCTTTTGCGGTCTTTTTTATTGCTTTTTAGCTTCCCCCCCTTTACTAAAAGGGGATATGAGGGGGATTTACTTCTACTTAACAAAATCCCTCCCACCCTCCCTTTTAAAAAGGGAGGAGCAAATTACTCAGCATCCATCATTAAGTCAGCGCTCATACCTACAGTATTAAAGCCTGCATCAACATACAGAATTTCACCTGTAATACCATTTGCCCAAGGTGAGCAAAGGAACAATGCTGCATTACCGACATCTTCAATGGTGACATTGCGTTTAAGTGGTGCGACTTTTTCATTTAGGTCTAACATTTTACGGAAAGATTTAATCCCTGAAGCCGCTAAGGTACGAATCGGACCTGCTGAAATCGCATTTACACGAATACCTTCAGCGCCAAGACTTGTTGCCAAATAACGTACGCCTGCTTCTAGTGACGCTTTTGCCATACCCATAACGTTATAGTTTGGCATTACGCGTTCAGAACCTTGGTAAGTCAGCGTCAATAAGCAACCTTGACGTGCAGCCAATAAAGGTTTTGCTGCACGAGCCATCGCAATAAAACTATATGCGCTGATGTCGTGAGCAATTTTAAAACCTTCACGGTCGGTAATATCAGTGAAATCGCCATCTAAAGTATGTGCCGGTGCAAAACCAATTGAATGCACAACACCATCTAGACCATCCCAATGTTTAGCAAGTTCAGCAAAAGCGGTATCAATTTCAGCGTCCACTGCTACATCACATGGGAAAACTAAAGTTGAACCAAATTGTTCAGCAAAATCATCTACACGTTTTTTTAATTTTTCGTTTGGATAAGTAAAAGCCAGTTCTGCACCTTCGCGATGTAAAGCTTGCGCAATACCAAATGCGATTGATAACTTACTTGCAATACCCGCGATTAAAAAGCGTTTGCCAGCCAATAGTCCTTGTGCCATGTGAAACTCACTCAAAATAATTTAACAGCATAATGCCAAGTCTAAAGCATTTTAGAAATTGCATAATGCACCTTTTTTTAGAAAACCATCATTGCATGCACGATGCGAATGAAACTAGATTCAATCAAGCGGCGTCATATTTATTGGCCCTTAAGCGTCCAGATGCAATGCTTGTAATGAATTACTCCATAAGATCTGTGCAATCTCAGATTCAGTACGGTTTAAGCTCTGAGCTAGCCCCTGCAAGACATAGGGCAAATTGACCGGCGTATTGCGGGTACGCCCTTCCGTCGAATGCTGACAACATAAGGGTGTCATATCGGGACAGTCGGTTTCTAAGACCAAATGATCTAAACCCAAAGTCTGAACCACTTGATGTAATTTTTTTGCATTGGGATTGGTGATTTGCCCTGTTACACCAATTTTAAAACCTAGCTTGGTAAATGCCTTCGCTTCTTCAACACCACCACTAAATGCATGTGCAATACCACCGAGCTTAAATTGATGCTTTTTCAACATCGAAAGCACCTCCGCATGGGATTTGCGAATATGCAGCAATATCGGTTTATCAAACTGCTGTGCTAATTCAAGTTGTGCGGAAAAATACTGCTGCTGCTTTTGAAAAAGTTCGGGCTGTTTATGCTGTTTCAAAAAGGTATCTAAACCTATTTCACCGACAGCAAGACAATCATGCTGCTTTAGCATCTGCTCCACGTCGAGCAAATGTTCTGCACGATGTTGCTCAATATAAAACGGATGTAAGCCGGGAGCTAAATAGCTTTTGGGAGCATTGGATAAACGATCTAAAAACTCTTGGGTTTGCAGCAAATCGTGAAAACGTGACTGTACAAAACCAATTAATACCAAAGCATCGACACCCGCCTGTTTGGCAGCATACGCCAACTGTTCCCGATCAGCGTCAAAATCGGGAACATCAAAATGCGTATGCGTATCAAACAGTGAGTAAGTCATTGAACTAATTAATTTGCTTTTGCGGCTGAGGCTTCAGCAACTTCAACTGGTGGTAGATATTGTTTTCTCAAGACACTTTGCAATTGATCATACGGAATGGTCAAACGTGGTAAACCCACCACATACGGCCCAATTTCATATTCGGCATATTGCAAAATTAAACCTTGCTGGCTCAGATAAAAATTATCAGAAAGTTTAAATTTCCAAATCTGTTCGTATTCTTGAATATTGTCTGCCAACTTGGCATCTTTAACCCAAGTTTTAAAGACTTCATAGCCCCGCTTTTCAAGCTCAGCACGTTGATTTGGCAATAATATGTCGTTGAGCTGCACCAATTTTTGAGTGCTTAAATCGAAGTTATAATATTGCTGTGCAGAAGAACCATGCGCTCCACCTAAATATGAACTGGTATTTAAAACCACTGTTGCCAAGGGTTTTTCAGCATTCAATATTTTAGGTTTAATCATCAAACTGATTTGCTGATTTGCACTTAAAGATTTCAACTCTTTATCTAAATTTAAGAACGCTTGCATATAAGGCTGCGTGGCTTTTTCCAATTTTAATTTGGGCGTTTCAACCTTTGCCAAAGCAGATTTTGCTTCAGACGCTGCAGGAACTTCACTTGCAGCGGGAGCATCAGTACTCAGCGTTTTATCTTCTAAAGGCGAAACAGACAAAATTTCGCCTAACTGTTTTAGAATTTCCGCATCAATAAATTCATCAATAAAGGCTTGATTACTGTTTAAACGTTCAACTGAAATTTCAGGACAGACCCCGCCATCACATTCAGGTAAATTCAGTTGTAATTTTTCCGCATCACCAATCAGTTTTGCACTCAAATCTGCCTGTTCAGTTTTGGCGTGATCCGGCTTTTTTTCAGGTTCAGCTTGTTGTGGCTGACACGCCGTGAATGCAACAGAAACTGCCAATATTGAGCTTGCCCAAATTTTATTTTTTTGCACCATTGCTTCAACCTTTCATTTTGAATAATTGATATTTATTTTGGTAAATATCTTATCAAATTAAATACTTTCGTTGATTAGAACATATGCTGATAAACGTCAGCTTTCAATACTTGTTGTGTTTGCGCTTTGCTGAGATAAATATCCAGTTGTTTACTATCTTTGACAATTTCATCTGTACGATAATGCAAACCAACACCTTCTTGATCAAAGAACCAATCTGCTTGGCCCCAATAGAGTTTTTTCGGTGCCGATTTTTTGACATCTACCTCTTGTTCATCTAACCATTTGCTATAGGCTTGCTGCACAATAGCATCCATATTTTGCTGTTGCTTTGCTTCAATAATATCTAAAGGTTTAAGATTCTTTTTCGCACGGCGGTCAGCCACAAAAAAATAATAACGCTCTTTGACCGTGATATTTTCCTGTTTAGTATCAACACCGATTTGCAGCAACACATATTGATTCCGTTGATATGGAACTCGTGTGTACATGGCCAATTCATAGGCTTTATTGGTTTTAAACTCTGCCTGCCAAGCATCTGATTTTTTCACATACGCATCGACGGCTTGTTGGAGATTCATATTTTGCTTTAATGCAATCTGATCTTGTACGACGCTGGCCTGATTCTTTTCAATCCAGCCATTCAACCATGTATCTACGGTCTGAATGGTTTGTATCTCTAAATCAATACAACTTTTATTTTCACAAAACGGTTTGGCGATTTTTGCGGCTTGCTCTTGGATATTTAAATAAGGCAAAACATCTGGATTAATCACAGTCACTTCAGAAGCGCCATCATCGGCCGGCTTTGTCGCTTTGTTTTCTTTTCCTGAATCACATGCACTGAGCAGCAAAACACTCCCCAAAAGTGCAAAAACTGTAGCATCCTTGAATTTTTTCATGATGTCCTAAACGACCAAATGATTGCGTAATGTATGGATTTAAAAACTCTACCACAAAATAAAACAGCTTCACGAAGAAGCTGTTTTATTTCTGTAAAAGAACAACTTAGTGTTCACGTGTATTGCTGAACACGATATCCGGATAACGTTCTTGCATTAACTGTAAATTCACACGACTTGGTGCAAGATAAGTTAAATGACCACCGCCATCGACAGACAATTGGTCGTGTGCTTTTTTCTTAAATTCGTTGAATTTTTTCTCGTCATCACACGATACCCAACGTACGGTATTGATACTTACAGGCTCGTAAATACAATCAACTTTGTATTCTTCTTTCAGACGATATGCCACCACTTCAAACTGAAGCACACCCACAGCACCCACGATTAAGTCATTACTGTTTTGCGGCATAAAGACCTGAGTTGCACCTTCTTCTGAAAGTTCTTTTAAGCCTTTTTGCAGCTGTTTTGACTTCAACGGATCTTTTAAACGCACGCGACGGAACATTTCAGGGGCGAAGTGAGGAATACCGGTAAAGTGTAAATCTTCACCCGAAGTGAAGGTATCGCCGATCTGAATCGTACCATGGTTATGCAAACCGATAATGTCGCCCGGCCATGCTTCTTCAAGGTGCTGACGGTCACCAGCAAGGAACGTTAAAGCATCACTAATACGCACATCTTTACCTAGACGCACATGTTTCATTTTTAAGCCTTTTTCATACTTACCTGAACAGATACGCATGAATGCAATACGGTCACGGTGTTTTGGATCCATATTGGCTTGAATTTTAAAGACGAAACCAGTGAAGCCTTCTTCAGTCGCTTCAACTTTACGGTCTTGAGTTGGATGTGCTTTAGGTTCAGGCGCATATTGACTAAATGCATCCAAAACATGGTCTACACCAAAGTTACCGAGTGCCGTACCAAACAACACTGGCGTTTGACGACCTGCCAAAAATTCATCACGGTCTAAAGGTTCATTGGCCATTTGAACCAATTCCAATGATTCTTCAAATGCAGCCCAAGCGAGATCACCGACTTTTTCACGCAAATCTGCATAGTCATAGCCATCACGGACTTCAATATCCGTAATTGTTGAACCGAAACCTGCCTTATAAACGTAGAATTTTTCTTCGAGTAGGTTAAATACACCGGCAAAGTCACGACCTGTGCCCAGTGGCCAAGTAATCGGAACACATTTAATTTTTAAAACGTTTTCGATTTCATCAAGAAGTTCTAATGGCTCACGAATTTCACGGTCCATTTTGTTGACGAATGAAATAATCGGCGTGTCGCGCATACGACACACTTCCATCAATTTGATCGTACGGTCTTCGACACCTTTTGCACCATCAATCACCATAAGCGCAGAGTCAACAGCGGTTAATGTACGGTAGGTATCTTCAGAAAAGTCTTCATGCCCTGGGGTGTCGAGCAAGTTAATCATCTTGTCTTTAAACGGGAACTGCATAACAGAAGTGGTGATCGAAATACCACGTTCTTTTTCCATTTCCATCCAGTCAGACGTTGCCGCACGATCAGATTTACGGCTTTTTACCATACCTGCAACCTGAATCGCCTGTCCCCATAACAACAGTTTTTCTGTCATTGTGGTTTTACCGGCATCGGGGTGGGAAATAATAGCGAAAGTACGTCGCTGAGCGACCTGTGTCGCTAATTCTTCTTTAAAACTCATGAAAGACACCTACTGCAAAACTCGCAGTGCAAAAGATCAGATCTGATCAATATGGAAAATTGGCGATATTGTATCAGATTGACCATTAAAAATAATCAACCACATCGGGTTGAGTCAAAATCTTAGCGTGGCATGTCTTGATGTTTTACATTGGATGACGACCTGTTTTTATCGACGATATAACGCATTTCTCTGTCTTTTTTTCTCACTCATTGGCAATGCGATCATACTACGAGGACTTTATTCAACCTTCATTTTCATGCTTTCTTCAAGCTGTGCCACTGGCATCGGCATTCCTAACAAATATCCCTGCAACTGTTGGCAACCTAAACGTTTTAAAATTTCTGCTTGTTGTTCTGTCTCTACACCTTCTGCAGTGACCGTTAAACCCAGTCGAATTGCCAAGTGAATAATACTTTCTAAAATAATTTCTTCTTTAGAACCGACGCTCAAATTGCGGATAAACTCACGGTCAATTTTCAGCTCATCTACAGGCAGTTCTTTTAAATACAAGAAACTTGAATGTCCCGTTCCAAAGTCATCAATCGCAACTTTAATTCCCATCTTTCTCAAATGTTCAAAAGTTACAATACTGGCATCGATATGATGCATCGCTGTTGACTCGGTAATTTCAATAATTAAATGTGACGGGTTGATTTCATACCGTGCAAAAAGCGACTCTAAGGTACTAAATAAATGTTTATGTTCAAACTGAATCGCTGATAAATTGACCGCAATCGGATACAGCGGCATATTCAGCTTTTCCCAGTGCTGAATTTGCTTACAGGCTTCTTCAAGCGCCCAATAGCCCATGGCAATAATCAGTCCAGTTTTTTCTGCACCATTGATAAACTTATTTGGCGTCAACATACCTAGAGTTGGATGATTCCAACGAATTAAGGCCTCAACCCCACAAATTTCACGATCAACGGCATTAAATTTTGGCTGATAAAATAAAATAAATTGCTGTTCTTCTACCGCTTTATATAAATCATTGATCAGTTTCGTCTGACTTTTTTCTTCAAATTGGTCGGCAGTATAATTAAAAAATGAATAGGTATTACGCCCCTGATACTTCGAACTCAGCATTGCGGTGTCTGCATTGATCAGTAGGTCTTGTAAGTTCGCACCATGTTCAGGGTACATCGCAATACCAATACTGCCTGAAATGTTAATTTCCTTACCTGCAATCAAAAAGCTTTCTTGCATCAATTCCAATATTTTTTCAGACATTGCTGTGGCAGAGTCATTGCTTGCCGACTCAAGCACAATCAGAAACTCGTCCCCACCGATTCGTAGCAATTTAGCTTGATCATTAATTAAACGGTGAATGCGTGTGGCAATTTGAATCAGTAGTTGATCACCCACATGGTGTCCAAACACATCATTGACCGCTTTAAAACGGTCGATATCAATATAAATAAAAGCAATTTTATCTTGTCTTAGGCGATGCTCTGTAAAGAGAAAATGTGCGTATTCGACCAAAAATAGTCTATTCGGCAAACGCGTTAAATTGTCCTGTACAGCTTGATTGGCTAGCTCTCTATTTGCGCGCATCAACTGTAAACTACGATGTTCTAAACGTTGTTCTAATACCGCTACACTAAAAGCAGCCATCAATAGTAAACTGGTGACAAATAAAACAATAAACAACAATAAATTATGATTGATCTGAGCCGCTAACAACACATCCATCGAGTTTAGCGGTACAAAATCAACAGCTGCCATACCAATATAATGCATAGCGACAATGCTAAAAGTCAGCATGACCGCAACAAAGGCATTCATGATGTTACGTTTTGGCGAGTATTTATTTTTAAACGTTAGCCAAAATGCCAAACACGAGCCACAGATCGCAACTAAAATTGAACAGATAACAATTAAAGGTTCGTATCGTTGCTCATAACCCTGAACGTCTAAACTCAGCATCCCCGTGTAATGCATTCCGGAAATGCCTAGCCCCATTAAAACTGAGCCTAAAATTAAACGAGGAAATGGTAGCGTCAGTCGTGTGGTTAACCACACGGCAAAAGTGGACGCGACAAAGGCGATAAAATAAGATGTTAGGGTCAGACTAGTATCAAAACTATGATTTGAAGGTAAATGGCTGGCCATCATGCCTACAAAATGCATGCACCAAATCGCAGCACCTAAAATTGCACCGCTGAATAATAAAATGACATTTTCATATCTTGGTCGTGTTCCACGGAACAACATTTGTTCGAGTGAAACAGCTAAGTAACAACTTAATAATGCAACTACGATTGAACCAACGACCAGATTGTAATCATAATGAATATGGGTCATATCAAGCGTTCCGCTTAGGTTATCGTGGCACTTTCTTTAACCGAATTACCCAATCTATCTCTTCCCTTTAACTTGTTACATTTTCAATTACTTACTTATTTCCTCTTAGAATCTATTAGTCTACGATAATGGTCAAGTCTTTCTTTCAAGATTTTAAGCAACTGATTAATTTAAAAAAAATAAAGCTTGATGAAGTTCACTAAAACTTAAACTTTTGATAAAAATTGCATCAGGTGTTTATTATTTTAGAACAGTTTCTAATCATAATAAAATGAATAAGTTAGGATCATTTATAGATTGCTTTCTAGATTTAAATCGAACACCGCCCTACTCACAAAAAAAATAGCGAGCCGTAGCTCGCTATTTCTCAATGGATAAATTCATCTTTTCTATCAAAAACTCAAGCAATCAGCTCAATGTTATTTATGGATGAATTACTTACTTTTTTGCTGTTGTTGTATGCGTTTTGCCTTGTAATTTGGCATAGTCCATTAGCACGTTTGCTGCTTCCGTCACAAAGACTTCTTCTTCAGGCAGTGCTGGACGTTGGTTTGCCTTCATTTTTGCACGTGCCTCCACCAATGCATCCATAGACGCTTGGTAGCTTTCCCAGTTGGCATAAGGTTTTTGACCCACCACTTTACGACGCTGATTTTCAGCATCCAAAGACTTTTGCTCTAGTGCCAACAGCTCGGCTTTACGCTTCGCTAAGTCAAGCACCACACGCTTTTGCTCTTCTGTCTTTTTCGCAATCGCAGTACGTTGCTCTAAATATTTAAATTGCGGATCAATGCTGACACGTTGCTGAGATGACTTAATCAAATCGGGAACATAGGCTTGGATCGAGCCTTCACGTTTAAACGGTGCTGTAGGAATGGTATCCCACTGTAAAGCATTTTTCGCTTTACGTTCACCAAACTCTTCATTGTAAATATCAACCAACTTAATATCAGGCACGACCCCTTTATTTTGGGTACTGCCGCCAGTCACGCGGTAAAATTTACGTTGCGTTAAGGTTGCTTGACCATAGGCTAAAGAGTCAAGTTGTACCTGCGCTGTTCCTTTACCCGTTGTGGTGCTACCAATCACCACACCACGTTCATAGTCTTGAATCGCAGCAGAATAAATTTCACTCGCAGACGCCGAAGCCAAGTTAATCAATACTGCCAATGGACCTGCATAAGTTTGCGCGCCCCCATCATCATCTTCAAACACGCTGACATTGCCATTGCCATCACGGATTTGCACCACTGGACCTGATTTAATCACTTGACCAAGCATACGTGCCACTTCTTCAAGTGAGCCACCAGGGTTGTTACGCAAGTCAATGATGATACCTTCAACATTTTGAGCATCTAAAGTTTTTAAGGCTTTATTGGTATCTTCTGACACAGAACGGTAGTCTGTACCTGCACGACGTGCACGATAGTTCAAGTAAAACGATGGAATTTCAATTACACCGAACTTATGCTTTTTGCCATCACGCTCAATTTCAACGGTACGTGAACGCACGCCTGCATCTTCTTCTTGAATCACATCACGTACAATTGTGACATTTCGCGCTTGATTCATGGACGCACCAGCACCCAATAAACGTAGAGTCACTTTGGTGCCACGTTTACCACGAATCAGTCCGACAATTTCATTGCTCGGCCAACCGATCACATCCACCATTTTGTCGCCATCTTGGGCAACACCAACAATGCGATCACCTGACTTGACTTGTCCTGATTTGCTGGCTGGACCACCTTCTACAATCGTTTCAATTTTAGTGTAGTCTTCGTTGCCACGTTCAGGACGAATCGACACCCCAATCCCTTCCAATTGCAGCGTGGTTTGACGGTTCAATTCCATCGCATCTACAGGTGGGAAATAGTTACTGTGCGGATCATACGTCAGCATCATGGCATTCAGAGTTTTATCAAGCACATCATCGCTTTTTAAACGACTAATCCGCTCTAACTGACGTGTATAACGCTTAGTTAAGGTCTGTTCAGGTGTTAAATCTTCCGGACCAGTTAAATCTTGACCATTTGCCAGTGTTGGGTCATCTTTCAACGCTTTCTGTTTGGCTTTCTCTTCTTCTTTGCTGATGGTTAAATTGATCAGCTGAGAGACCAACATTTTATTCCAATGCGCACGCTGTTCTTCTGTCGATTTAAAGAATGGCGCTTTTTCACGATCAGTTTCGATGTAGTTATTCGGTTGATTTAAATTCTGTGGCTTTTTCAGCTCTTCCAACATATAGGTGTAGAACTGTTTTAAGCGCTCACGATATTGCGCATGAATCGCATACGGCCCTGTTAAATTGCCCGCTTTGAGATTTGCACCAAAAGTTGAGCCATAACGTTTTTTATAATTTTCAATATCTGATGCCAAGAACAACGTATGTTCAGCATCTAAACTATCAATATAAAAATCTAAAATACGATTAGAGGTATTGGCATCTAAACGCTGATTTAAATAGTGTTGACGGTCTACCAATGTTGCAAGCTGACGTGAGACCAAGGCTTGTTCTTGAGTGGGTTGAATAGTACCCGCGCTCACTGCTTCTGTATTATTGGCAGCAATTGCGTCATTCACCACATGAGTGAAAAAGAATCCACCTGTCGCAATCGCAACGGCACAAGCTAATGTTTGAAGTTTCATAAATAATTTGTACTTCCTTGGTATTAAGACCAATATTACCGTGTTGGTTTTCGACCTGAATTGAATAGATTCAAAATCTTAAACAACTTAATATGTTTATGTCGTGTAGTTTTATCATATTCTCTGCTGACAAAGTGTAGCAAATCATTGCAGAATTCAGGTATTGTTTTTCCTTAAAAATTCCAACACGGACACCGAATATGATTGGCGCATTAATGCTCGACATTGCTGGCACAGAACTCACCCAAGAAGATATTGAACTATTACAGGCACCACAAGTTGGCGGCATGATTTTATTTGGTCGTAACATTGAATCTCCTGAACAAGTTCGTGCCCTAACCGACCATATGCGTCAAATTCGTCCTGATATTTTAATTGCGGTCGATCAGGAAGGTGGTCGTGTACAACGCTTAAAGCAAGGCTTCACACTCCTACCAGCTATGGGTAAGTTTGGAGAACTTTACTTAACTGAACCTGAAAAAGCAGTTGAACTGGCTGAACAATGTGGCTGGTTGATGGCAGCTGAAGTCCTGGCGGTCGGGATCGATTTCAGTTTTGCACCGGTGCTTGATTTAAATGATGTCAGTGATGTGATTGGTGACCGTGGTTTTGCCAAAAATATGCAAGACATTATTCCATTGGCAAGTGCTTTCTTAAAAGGTATGAAACGTGCGGGGATGGCGTCTACAGGTAAGCATTTCCCAGGCCATGGATCGGTGAAAGCAGACTCACATGTTGCTGCTGCCATTGACCATCGTAGTTATGAAGAAATCTATCAAAAAGACATGCAAAGCTTTATTCAACTGCAACCACAGCTTGATGCCTTAATGCCTGCGCATGTGATTTATGAAAATATTGATCCTAATCCTGCTGGATTTTCACCGTATTGGATTCAGAAAGTCTTACGTCAAGAGCTCCAATTTGATGGCGTTTTATTCTCCGATGATTTAAGCATGCAAGCCGCTTGTGTCGCTGGCGGCGCAGATGCTCGTATCCAAGCAGCATTAAATGCAGGTTGTGATATGGGCCTTGTATGTAATAACCGTGAATCTGCATGCATTGCGCTGGATGGCATTCAAAACTTGGCTCTCCCAAATCAAGAACGCCTAGAACGTATGCGCGGTAAAATCCCACAAATTGAGATTGGACAAAGCATTGAACTCGGAGCGGACTGGCAAAACGTGCGTAACCGTATTGTGGATTTTAAAAATCAATATTGCTAATCCAAGACTTTCAAAATTCTAGAAAATGGAGCACGACAAGGTGCTCCTTTTTGATTTATGATGAAGACAAAATAAGTGCTTCGGCGCTATACAAAAATTGCCAATAAAAACAACATTAGGTCAGGACGACATGACACAAAGTTTATCGGAACATCGACACATTTCCTTTACTGCACATTACACCGGCTATATTTGGTACAGCATGGGGATTTCGCATCCCGTTTTTGCCACACGTAAAGGCAAATTTTTAGCACGTTTAGTCCATCCTTTAGAAAGCTGGGCAGAAAAGAATGTGGGCGGTAGCATGCGTTCGACGCTTAAACAGCGCCATGCCATGATCGATCAACATTTAGATCAATTCATTACCCAACACCCTCAGCTACAAGTACTCGAAATTGCCTGTGGCCTCTCCCCGCGCGGTTGGAATTTTCGTACCAAGCATCCTGAAATTGACTATCGTGAACTCGACTTGCCGGATATGGCAAAAATCAAAACACAGGCACTCAAACAGATTGACCCGCATGCCCCTGAGGTCTTAACTGGCGACATTTTCACTCAAGATTTTGAACGTATTTTTCAGAGTTTTGACCCTGAACGTCCTTTGGTGGTGATTAGCGAAGGTCTGATTAATTATTTTGATCAAGCCCTGCTGAATAAATTATTACAAGGGATCACCGAATATGGTGCCTCGTTTCAGGAATTGCATTATCTGACCGACATCTATCCAGAACCCGTCAAGAACCGTTTAGCACGTTTTATTTGGGCCTGTAGTAAATTACTCAAAGTCATGTCTCGCAGCGCTTTTACTTTTCATTTTCAATCCCCTGCTGAATTACAGCAGTTCTTCAGTCATACAGGATTTGAAGAAGTAGACGTCGTTCAGCCAGCCTTATACTTTCCACAACAGCAACATGAACAAGTGATTCCTTTCCACGATGCAGAGCAGCACTGTGGCGATTTGGTTTGGATGGTCCATGCCAAAACAAAAAAACAGCGCTAAAGCGCTGTTTTTTTTTAGTTGTTCATGTTTTAACTGACGGCTTCTAATAACAATACATCTTCTTTTTGGCGTTGTACAAAGCGCAATAAACGCTCCGCCAACTCAAAACTACCATGCTTAAACAAAGCACGAACCTGCGTATCTACAACGTCAAAGATGAGACATTCAATTTTAAACTCACCTTCTTCATCTTCTAGATGTAATGCCAAATCCCGTGGATATGCGTGCATGGAGTCCAACATTTCAGCCTGCACATTCAACAACACCCCAAAATAATTTAAATCCATAATTTGAGTATCAACCACAAGGTCTGAATGGCGATGAGATAAATGCGTGAATGGCTGTTGTACACTCACCCGCGCTTCGCCACGGCGTTCGATATTTTGCATTTGCTCTCGGCTCATTGGAATGATCCCTTCCAACTGCTGAATAGACTCACCGCGTAGATAAGTTGCAAACAAATTCATAGTTTCCTTACGACGCTGCAACTGAGGTAAATGATCCGCATTGGCAATCATGGCAAATTGCATATTCGGACATTGCAAGGCAAAACCTGCATTTTCATGTGGCAAAGTAAAACTGTCGTACTGCCCGCATGACACCAATACATCACACTGTGGAATCGGCACGTCTTGCAAACGCAGCAAACGATTACAGTTAATGTCATAACGCTCTTGTTCGGTATTGGTGAATTCAGCCATTTGTCTAAAGAACAAACGCTTCGCTGTCGGTGACATCCGCGTCACATCCAGTTTGGCATGATTAACCAAATACAAAATCACCGCTTGACCAAATTCATCCATGCGCTGTTCTTTCATCAAATGCAAGGATTCTTCAAGCAACATGCGCCAACTCTTGCGCGTTTTTTGCATCACGCCCATTAAAATCATGCGATCAATCAATTCAGGACGTTGATCTGCCAGACCTGCTGCCACCACTGAACCTAGTGACATCCCCATCACGGATACTTTTTCTAGCCCGACGATATCCAACCAAACGCCTAACATCTGTGCCAGATCACCCAACTCTAAAGTCCCTGCCGACACCGAAGTATCGACATTGGTAATTTGCTGATTTGAGCCCATAGAGGGTAAATCAATTAAAATAATAGGTCCTGCCGCAAATAGTTGTTCGACACAATATTTGTAGGAATTAAAGTTTTGAAATGCCCCACCAATAATAACAATCGGGGTGCGATGAATCGTTTCAGGTTGTGCAATGGCCATATATTCGACCTTCCAGCCATCAATCCATGTCGTTCTGGCAGGCTGTTTAAAGCTTTGCTTGTCATATAGATCGAAAAAACTGTAATGCGTACTTTCCTGTACGGTGGGATCCATTTGGATAATGGAATTCATATTCCTTTCCTCCATTCCTGCCTTATTTTTATTGTCAGGAATTCATTTAGAGACTCTGCTCGACTTAGCGTCCTGCTCTTTAATCGTTATTTGTACGACTTCAATGTCGCTATTGTTTCATTCTATACAGAGGTTCATTTTACAAGCAACTGATATCCCCGCCGCTTATCTACTTTTGTTCTAAAAACAATTTCAAAATGTTAATTCTGGTCAGCATGTGCAATCGAATGTGCACTTAAGTGCTTCATTGTTCAGTCACAGGCTGTTAATATCGAGTTGAAATTTCTAAGTGATCAAACCGCTATGCAAGAGTCTATTGAACAATACATGCAAACGGTAGGACAGCAAGCACGCACAGCATCACGTGTGCTCGCAGGGGCTTCTACCCAGACTAAAAACAATGCCTTATCAGCAATTTATACTGCTTTACAAAACAGTGAAACTGCAATTTTGGCAGCTAACCAAGTGGATATGACCAAAGCGCATAACAACAACTTGGATAGTGCTCTACTTGATCGCTTAGAACTTACCCCCACACGCTTTAAAGGCATGCTCCAAGGTCTGAAAGATGTAATCGCACTCACTGACCCGATTGGCGAAATTACCGATATGGCCTTTCGTCCGACAGGTATTCAGCTGGGCAAAATGCGCGTGCCGCTAGGTGTTGTCGGCATGATTTACGAATCTCGCCCAAATGTCACCCTTGAAGCCGCATCTTTAGCGCTTAAATCAGGTAACGCGATTATTTTACGTGGTGGTTCTGAAGCGTTGGAATCTAACCAAGCAATTGCAGCAGCGATTCAACATGGCTTAACTGCCGCAGGTGTACCTGAACATGCCGTTCAAGTCATTAATACCCCAGACCGTGCTGCGGTCGGCCAATTAATTACTATGCCTGAATATGTCGATGTAATCGTACCACGTGGTGGCAAAGGCTTAATTGAACGTATCACCAATGAAGCACGTGTGCCCGTCATCAAACATCTTGATGGTAACTGCCATGTTTTTGTGGAAGCTCAGGCTGATTTGCAAAAAGCATTACCTATTGCGCTTAATGCCAAAACACACCGTTATGGCGTATGTAATGCCATGGAAACCTTGCTCGTCGATGAAAATGTCGCTGAAGAGTTTTTACCACGCATTGCTGAACTTTATGCTGAGAAAAAAGTTGAACTGCGTGGCTGTGCTGAAACCCAGCGCATTTTGGGTGAATCGATTGTTCCTGCAACTGAAGAAGATTGGTACACCGAATACTTAGGCCCGATTTTGGCAGTGAAAGTCGTTACTGGCCTAGATGAAGCGATTGAGCACATCAACAAATATGGCTCACACCATACCGACTCGATCATTACCGAAAACTTTAGTTTGGCTCGTCAGTTCTTAGCGCGTGTAGATTCGAGTTCAGTGATGATCAATGCCTCAACGCGTTTTGCGGATGGGTTTGAATATGGTCTTGGTGCTGAGATTGGTATTTCAACCGATAAAATCCATGCACGCGGACCAGTCGGCCTAGAAGGTCTGACTTCTCAAAAATGGATTGTGTTTGGTGATGGTCAAATTCGCCAATAACACCCAATAAGACAATGAAAGCTGTGCTTTTCTGAGTAAAGGCACAGCTTTTTTTATGACGAATTAAAAAACTAGACCCAGGGTTCACATATTGAAATATAAGCCTGCAAACACACAGGATATAGAATCGAAAACAGATTTTTTGACAATTAAATGCTTAAGAAGAATAAGAAAAGTTCAAATCACCTGCTTTTTTGCAACAATTTTAGGATTACAGAGCAGCAACCGCATGTTATGTTCTATGTATACCCCTTAAATCGTATAAATTTTGAGGATTATTTTATTAATAAATGAAAACTATGAAATGATAAATTTTAATTATTATTGTGCTCAGGGTCGATAGTGCTTAAGTCTAATCTCCTAAAGTCTATCTAGGACGATAAAAAAACCCATGATAAAACATCATCACAGATCTAAATTGCATCAATCAATACAACTGCAATCAGATCAACATTATGGATAAGTATTTCAATTAGAATTCGGGTATTTAAACGTGTCTACATCAGTATTAGTAATTAACTGCGGATCTTCTTCTATCAAATATGCGTTAGTTTCTGAGCGCCGTGAAGATCGTATTTTTGGTCTAGCCGAGAACCTAGGTTCTGCTGATGCACGTATTAAAGGGGTCACTACAGGTGGTGATGCGCTTGAGCTGTCTATTCCACATGCTGACCATGAAAAAGCCCTCGAAACTATTTTAGAGCGTTTGGCTCACCATAATCCTCAAGCGATTGGTCACCGTGTTGTTCACGGCGGTACATTAACCAAAGCTGAGCTATTAACACCAGAAATTATTGAACGTATTCGTGAAGCAACACCGCTTGCTCCATTGCATAACCCTGCTCACTTGGTGGGTATCGAAGCAACCATGCGTTTGTTCCCTGAACTTCCGCAAGTAGCCGTATTTGATACAGCATTCCACCAAACCATGCCGTCTCATGCATACCGCTATGCTTTACCAAAATTCTTGTACACACAGCATAACGTGCGTCGTTATGGCTTCCACGGTACTAGCCATGCCTACGTATCTGAGCGTGGCTCAATGTTGGCAGGCAGCTTTAAACAAGGTGGTTGGTTAACTGCTCACTTAGGCAATGGTAGCTCGACTTGTGCGATTTGGAATGGTCAATCTGTAGATACGTCAATGGGTCTAACACCTCTTGAAGGTGTGGTGATGGGCACACGTAGTGGTGATGTCGACCCAAGTATTCACAGCTTCCTTGCAAGCAACTTAGGTTGGGATATCTACAAAATCGATAAGATGCTGAACAGCCAATCAGGCCTACTCGGTTTGTCTGATCTTTCAAATGACATGCGTACGTTGATCGAAGCATCGGAACAAGGCAACGAAGATGCCGCACTTGCCATTGAAGTATTCTGCTACCGTTTAGCAAAATCTTTGGCAGGTCTCAGCTGTGGTCTACCACGTATTGACGGTTTATTCTTTACCGGTGGTATTGGTGAAAATTCTGCCTACATTCGTGAAAAAACGGTTTCATACTTACCGCACTTTGGTTTCAACCTGAGTAAAGAATTAAATGACAACCTAAAACGCGGTACTGAGGGTCGTATTGACCACGGTACTGGCCCACAAATTTGGGTTGTTCCTACCGATGAAGAAGGCCGTATTGCCAAAGAAACTGAGCATGTTGTAGACGAGGTGACAGCGTCTGTTACAAAAAAGTCTGATGCTGAAGCTGCGATTGCATAAGCAATCGCATCAGCCCCTTCGCCTTCAATATTAATTTTTAGCTTTAATTTAGACACCGTATGAAAACAATTTTACTCGTGCCAACTGGGGAAGGTGTAGGTTTAACATCTGCATGCTTAGGTTTAATTTATGCTTTGGAATGCCAAGGGGTCAAAGCAGGTTTTCTGAAACCATTTTCACAGGAAAATGTCGCAGATACTGTAGACCGTACAACGGCTCTTTATCGTCATTTATTTAATAATGAAACGGTAGAACCCATTCATCATGCCACCATCGTGAAACAACTGAGTCATGATGAAAGTGATGAATTGCTCGAAGAAGCAGTTCGTTTGCACCGTGAAATTGCAAAAAAGCATGATCTGATTATTGTTGAAGGCTTGGTTCCAAACAGCCGAGATAACTTTGCCTCAGAACTGAACGCGACATTAGCAAAAGCTCTTGATGCTAAAGTAATTATTGTCAGCACAGCAGATATTCAAAATGCCACGAAAACTGCTGAGAAAATTGACAGTTCTCTACGCCAATTCGGTGGTGCAGCATCTGAACGTACTGCGGGCGTTTTGTTTATGCGCACACGTGGTTTGCCAGAAGAATCTGCGCAAATTCCTGTCACGCTTGATCCAAATCTGCGTTTAATCAGTGATACCAATAAATTTGTGCTCGAATTACAACAAAGTAATCCGCAAATTGGTTCTACACAGCTACCTGTCATTGGCCTCGTTCCATTTAGTAATACGCTCAGCGTACCGCGCATGTCTGACTTGGCGACGCATATTCAAGCGGAATGGATCAACCAAGGCGATGCTGCTCATCGTCGTGTACTACATAGCAGCTTAGTTGCGTCGAATATTGAACATGAACTTCACAAATTTGTGGCAGGTGAACTGATTATCAGCGCCTCTGACCGTATTGATGTGTTGTTGGCTTCTAGCCTTGCAAGTAGCAATGGTATTCCACTTGCCGGTTTGGTTTTGACTGAACATCATCAACCGAACCCGCAAGTTTTGGATTTCTGCCAAACCGCGATTAAGCAAGGCTTACCGATTTTACATACGCCTTTAAGCACTTTTGAAACGGCACAACAACTTTCAAATTTAGGCAATGAAATTCCTGTCGATGACGTAGAACGTGCAGAGCAAGTGACTCGCTTTGTTTCAAGCCACATTAATGCTGAGTGGATTACTGAAGTATTGAATGGTTCGTATCAACCCCGTTTGTCCCCTTCTGCATTCCGTCATGAATTAGTACAAAAATCTATTGCTGCGAAAAAACGAATTGTTCTACCTGAAGGTGATGAACCACGCACCATTCAGGCGGCTGCCATTTGTCAATCACGTGGCATTGCACACTGTATTTTATTGGCAAAACCTGAAGCCGTGATTGAAGTTGCAAAAGCACGTAATATCGAACTTCCACATGATTTGGAAATTATTGATCCAGATCTGATTCGTGAAAACTATGTGCCTAAAATGGTTGAGCTGCGTAAAGGTAAACTCAATGATCTACAAGCACGTGAACAGCTACAAGATACTGTGGTTTTAGGCACCATGATGCTTGCACTCGATCAGGTGGATGGCTTAGTCTCAGGCGCAGTACATACTACGGCAAATACTGTACGTCCTGCATTCCAATTGATTAAGACCGCACCTGAATATTCATTGGTTTCATCTGTGTTCTTTATGCTGTTACCGGATGAAGTCTATGTATATGGTGACTGTGCAATTAATCCAGATCCAAATGCAGAACAGCTTGCAGAGATTGCGATTCAATCTGCAGATTCAGCGAAAGCCTTTGGTATTGACCCACGCATTGCGATGATTTCGTATTCAACAGGTACTTCTGGTGCAGGTGCAGATGTCGAGAAAGTGGCTGAAGCAACACGCATTGCCAAAGAACGCCGTCCTGATTTACTGATTGATGGCCCGCTTCAATACGATGCTGCATCGGTGGAAAGTGTGGGACGTTCTAAAGCACCTGACTCTAAAGTGGCTGGTCGTGCCAATGTGTTTATTTTTCCTGACTTAAATACAGGTAATACAACCTATAAAGCAGTTCAACGTTCTGCAAATGTAGTCAGTGTTGGCCCAATGCTTCAAGGTTTAAACAAGCCTGTAAATGACTTGTCACGTGGGGCTTTGGTCGATGACATCGTGTTTACCATTGCATTAACGGCAATCCAATCCGAACAGCAAGAAGCTTAATTTTAGTTTCGAGTTCTAAACCACCCTTTCGAAAGATTGGGTGGTTTTTTTATTCATTCCGATTTTCCCACATTTCAATCTTATTTATATTGCGATAATTTTCATCTTATTAATTCTTGTCATCTTAGAGTCAATATTATTGCTTATGGTATGAGCGCTTTTTTAATTATTCAAAACTTAGCTATATCATGACAAACTTAAAATTTTATACTCCATGTGCCATCTCTACATTAATATGGGTTTGCTTAAGCGCACACTCCATGGCCGCAGATTCATATCTAACACCTGACTCAGCTCCAAATAGTCTTGAAATATTATCTACTCCTCCACAAGCCTATAGTGGAGATTTTATTCGTGATCAAAGTATTTTTAAACAATCTCAATATTTGAAAAATACGGCTCGCTGGCAGCAAGCACAAATTGATGCTGATGTTTCAAATGCACACTTAGGGCGACCTTTTTCATCTGCATTTGGCGTAGAAATTAATGAGAAAAATACACCTATTTTATTTGAAATTTTAAGAAAGATTAAACTTGATAGTAGATACTCTACTCAAACTGCAAAAAAGAAATATAGCCGTGAACGTCCATATAGCTATTTTAATGTCAGCACTTGTACCCCTGAAGAAGAAAATGAAAAAAATCAATATGTTTCCTATCCTTCTGGACATACAACTATCGGTTGGACATATGCATTAGTCTTAGCAGAGTTACGTCCTGAGCGTCAAAGTCAAATTCTTAAACGTGGTATTGAATTTGGGCAAAGCCGAGTCGTGTGCAATATGCATTGGCAAAGTGATGTCGATGCTGGCCGTATTATGGGAGCAGCGCAATTTTCACGCCTACAGGCAGATCCACAATTTAAAGCCGATATGATCAAAGCCAAAACTGAAATTAACCATCTCATTTCTGCCACACATACAAAATCTGATTAAAAAAATCAGCATCTTGTCCCATTGCATGGATAGTAGATCACATGCATGGGCAGTGGTTTTTAATAGATGTGCATGTCCAATATAAAAATAAAGCGCTTAGAACCATCTAAGCGCTTTATTTAATTTAGCAGGAGTAGTAATCCCTTTTTATTTTGATTCAATCTGCTTCAGTTCTGGCTTGCCATAAG
Source organism: Acinetobacter sp. YH12251 (assembly GCF_013417465.1). NCBI lineage: Bacteria > Pseudomonadati > Pseudomonadota > Gammaproteobacteria > Moraxellales > Moraxellaceae > Acinetobacter > Acinetobacter sp. YH12251. The sequence goes on from NZ_VPDZ01000007.1 coordinate 125,244, forward strand.
CTACTTCAAAACTGGCGACGGTCGTCATTTTTCCACCTGGTTTTTCAACAAAGTCTAGAACCTTCAAGTCTGTACGCATATAGTCTTTAAAAAAGTCTAAAGTCTGATAACCGCGTTGATCATTGATAAATTTAATGTGTGGATTTAACTTCAGCACATCTTCCTGCCCTGGACGGATTGGTTGACCATTGCCGGTAGAGGTTATCGATGTAGTTAAAAATTCGGTCGCAATCGATGGACTCTTAAAATCATTCAAATCACTTGGAATATTCGCTGCAAAATATTGATGCAAATCTCCTGATAAAATTACCGTATTACCATGAGGTGCATTTTTTTTGATAGATTCAATCAAGCGCTCGCGTGCGTATGGATAGCCATTCCACGTATCTTTCCCAAAATAAGCTTTGCCTGATTTGTTATAACGTACCCAAGGCATAACCTGAATTTGCTGTGCCAAGACATTCCAACGCTTATCATGGCGCATTTGCTTCGCCAACCATTGCTCTTGCACTTTACCAAGAATCTGCTCATTTCGGCTATTTTCCGTACGGCAGTAATCTACTTTATCAAACCCATCTTCTAACTGAGCTTTGGTGCATAAAATTGGAGAACGGTATTGGCGTGTATCTAAAATATTCATCCGTAGCATTTTGCCATAATCTAAAGTACGGTAAGCAAGGATATCTGGACCATTCGGCTTCTGTTTTAAGCGTACAGGCATATATTCGTACCACGCTTGAAACGCTGCTGCGCGGCGCAGTAAAAATATGTCTTTCTTCTCGCCTTTTTCTTCAATATCTGCAGCCCAGTTGTTATCCACTTCATGATCATCAAAGGTCATTGCAAAAGGTGCAGAGGCATGTGCAGCTTGTAAATCAGGATCCGCACGGTACTGCGCATAACGAATACGATATTGCAGTAAAGTTTGAATTTCAGGACCAATATGTTGACGTGCAGGAATTGAAACTCTTAGATCTCCAATTGCACGTCCCCCGCCTTTACCCTCTGGTCCTTCATAAATATAGTCACCATAGTGGAAAACTAAATCTATCTCTTTCTCTTTGCTCAAGTAATCATAAGCCGTGTAATAGCCTGTTTCATAATGCTGACAACCTACTACAGCAACACGAACTCGTTCTGGCATTTGATGTGCTGCTGGCGCCGATTTTGCTGTACCTACAGAACTTTCATAACCAGCCAATCTAAATCGATAATAATAGCGTGTCATCGGTGCTAAACCACTTATCTCTACATGTACTGTGTGATGTAAGTCAGGATGTGCCTGCGCCTTCCCAGTTTGCACAATTTTCTTAAATTCAATATCTGTAGCAATGTCCCAATCCACTTCAACAGCTTCCTTCGGCATCCCACCATCTACAGAAAGTGGATATGGTGCAACACGCGTCCAAATCACAAAGCCATCTGGCCAAGGTTCACCTGAGGCAACACCTAATTGAAATGGGCTAATCGGAAATTTGGCATTTGCCCACGTGCTTACTGGACTCAGTCCAGAAAATAACGCTAAAGACCCGACTCCCATCAAACCCTTTAAGAATTGACGACGATTCGAATTAATATGATTCATTTTTATTTCTCTATAAACTTATTAATAAATTAATCTGATCAGTTTTGGATTAGAAAATTGGCATGGTATAGGTCAAGTAGATACGGCTTTGTTCCTGCTTTGTTCCTGTACTTTTTTTGAATTTTCCGTATTGAGCGGTAAAACCTAAATTTTTGAATTTGCCTTCCGGCACTTTATAACGCAAGGTATAGTCAATTTCGGACTCAGTTGCACAACCACATTTACCAAAGTCACGTCCTTGTACTTTCAGGAACGATACATTTAAGCCTTTTAAGTATTGATTATTGAAGTCATATCGATAGCCATACCATGTGGACTTTTCGCCTGCATTAGTAAAGTTCTGCAACAAACGATTTGTTGGCAAATAAATGAACGTACCATCCGCACCATTATCTAAACTGCCCTGATTCATATGCAGAAAATCGCCATCATCACCAATTTTTTGCGCGCCAAATTGCAGCTGATGATTTTTAAATTTGTATTTGAAGTCTACACTGGCTGTCTGATTATCTACTTTGGCACCATAGCCTTTTTCACCACGCTCATTAGCTCCAGTCGCTTGAGTATCAAATAAACGTAAGTCCGTATTAAAACTCTGGTTTTCACTGAATGGAAATTTGTGTTTCACGCCGATAAATTGCTGTACATAAAAATCATCTAGCTCACCTGCATAGTACTGTAGCGTTAAATTTTTATTGGGCTTCCAGTCCGCACCGCCAAACATAAACCCATCACTGGTTTCGGTCGCGCCTTTAATAGAAAGCTTTGACGCATCTCGTGATGCACGTGGAATTGCTTTAGTGACGTAACCACCCGTTAAAGTCAATCCCTTTACATCTTTAGAAGTGACTTGACCACCTAAATAGGCAGATTCGAGCAAGCGAGCAAAGCTTCGACTTAAAATAGGTAAATTAGGGCGTAACTCCCCGACTTTTACATCAGTTTTCTGATAGCGCGCTTTTAAAGTGGGATATGCACGTGTCCAATAATTTGTTGGACTACCATCACCCTCTAAAGGAAACATCAACGAATTTTTGGCTTTATCTTTACTGCCGTCTAAACGTATACCTGCTGCCGCAGTAGCATCTAAACCAAAACCGACTTGACCTTCGGTAAAGCCAGATTGATAACTCAATTCAATACCTTGTCCCCAAACTGTCGAATCTTTATCGTTAGGCTCTTGATCTTGATCAAAATAATAATTTTTAAAATCTATTTCTGCTTTACTATCTTTAATAAATTCTGCTTGTGCTGCCTGCATTGTCAGCATGGGGGTGAAAACCATACAGCAGATGAGTGCTTTGTAATTCAACGTCTAACCTCTTTGGTCCTTGAGAAATACTGCAATAACCTAAAGACTCTGTATGACAATACACTTGCAATCCCATGACAATTACATGAAAAAATAAAACAAATGTTAAATATAAATATTTGATAATATAAAAATTAAAGTTATTTTTTATTTTTTTGTTTTTAAGCACTTAAATACGAAAAAAGTTGACCATTAAAAGAATTGCAAGCACTCCATTTTTTGACTGCTAAGCTTCGAGCCTGATATTAAAGAAGATTGCTCAAGAACTTTTATAAAACCTTGTTTAGAATAAAATTGAGTAGCTCGTAAATTAGTTAATTCAACACGAAGTACAATTTTTGTATAACCTTGGTTTGCTGCATATTTTGTAGACTAGATATTAAAAGATCAGCAACACTGTTTCCCCGATAATTCTCATACAACCACATTGCAACTACAGTAAATTCATGCTGTTTATCAATAGTACCTCCAACCATGCCTACAGCTCTCATTCCGTCAAATGCCAATAGAAACTGGCATGGTCTTTTTTGCGCAACTCTATCACGCCATTCAGAATCACTATGAGTTTTAGTTTTTTCAAAAGTTGCTGTAAATGCATCGGGACTGTCTTGTAATGCTTCTAGCCGTAAATTTTTCAGTATCTCCCAATCTGATTCAACAGTTGAAGGTATAGTAATAGAGCTCATTTTTATTTTATCTCTCAAGTAATTACTTCAAAATTTAGCGTTTATAATTAAAGTTTAGTAAAAAATTGAAAGCTCTAGCGATCAACGATGATTATCACTCTGAGGCAAACTAATGCCAAGACTAAAAATTAGCTATTACTCATGATTAGATTTGAAGATTTGAAGATTTGAAGATTTGAAGATTTGAAGATTTGAAGATTTGAAGATTTGAAGATTTGAAGATTTGAAGATTTGAAGATTTGAAGATTTGAAGATTTGAAGATTTGAAGATTTGAAGAAGAATATTATTTTTATCAAATTTAAAGCAAAAAAAAGAAGATAAAGCTTTAGGCTTGATCTTCTTGTTGACCGTAGAACCAAGTTGCTGCGATAAACAGAGAAAAACCAATAACTGACAACACTGGAGTAACCATATATTTCACACTCTAACTTTGATGAGGTCATTATGTAAAAGTTTTATGACAGTTATATGACAAATACGAAATATTCAAAAATAATAAATATCATTTATTTTCAACAATTTAAAAATAAAAACATATCTCCCTCTCTAGTTTTGTGACAAATATTTCATGAAATATGACAGTGAAAACGTCATTTTCAGGCCATTTATGACAGCGAGACATGGCACTGTTAAACCCTATTAAACTTTCGGCCAAAGATTAAGCGAAATACCCACACAACTGTGTTTTTGTCTTATAATTTAGCCCGCTAGCTATCAGCCCGCTCAAGAGATATTTGTATGACAACTATTATCAAGCAAGATGACTTGATCACATCGGTAAAAGATGCGCTTCAGTTCATTTCTTACTATCACCCACAGGACTTCATCCAAGCGATGAGCCGTGCGTATGACCGTGAAGAAAACAAAGCCGCAAAAGACGCGATTGCACAAATTTTAATTAACTCTCGTATGTGTGCAGAAGGCCATCGTCCTATCTGTCAAGATACGGGTATTGTGAACGTATTTCTTGAAGTGGGCTTAGACGTTAAATTTGATTTAACCATGAGCCTAGACGATGCAATTAACGAAGGTGTACGTCAAGGTTATCTTGAAAACTCAAACATTCTTCGTGCATCAGTATTAGCTGATCCTGCTTTTGGTCGTAAAAATACCAAAGACAACACCCCTGCTGTAATTCACTACAAACTCGTTCCGGGTAATAAAGTTGATATTACTGTTGCTGCTAAAGGTGGTGGTTCAGAAAACAAATCTAAACTTGCAATGCTTAACCCTTCTGACTCTATCGTAGATTGGGTACTTAAAACTGTTCCAACAATGGGTGCAGGTTGGTGTCCTCCTGGTATGCTCGGTATCGGTATTGGTGGTACTGCTGAAAAAGCCATGATGCTTGCAAAAGAAGCATTGATGGAAGAAATCAACATGGACGAATTACTTCGTCGTGGCCCACAAAACCAAATCGAAGAACTTCGTATCGAAATCTTCGAAAAAGTAAATGCTTTAGGTATTGGTGCTCAAGGTCTTGGCGGTTTAACGACTGTTCTTGATATCAAAATCAAAGACTACCCATGTCACGCTGCGGGTAAACCAGTGGGTATGATTCCTAACTGCGCTGCAACTCGTCATGCGCATTTCCAATTAGACGGTTCAGGTGTAGCGCATATTCAAGCGCCTAGCCTTGAAGACTATCCTGCAGTAACTTGGGATTCATCAACGTCTAAACGTGTTGACTTAGATAACATCACTCAAGAAGAAATGAACTCTTGGCAACCTGGTGACACACTACTTCTTAACGGTACAATCTATACAGGTCGTGACGCTGCGCACAAACGTATGGTTGACATGTTAAACAAAGGTGAAGAACTTCCAGTTGACCTAAAAGGTAAATTTATTTACTACGTTGGCCCTGTTGATCCAGTCGGTGACGAAGTCGTTGGTCCTGCTGGCCCAACAACTGCAACACGTATGGATAAGTTCACACGTCAAGTGCTTGAAGCAACTGGCATGTTCGGTATGATTGGTAAAGCTGATCGTGGTCCTGCTGCTGTTGAAGCAATCAAAGACAACAAAGCAACTTACCTCATGGCTGTCGGTGGTGCTGCGTACTTAGTATCGAAAGCGATTCGTGAAGCTGAAGTGGTTGCTTTCGCAGACTTAGGTATGGAAGCGATCTACAAATTTGTTGTAAAAGACATGCCTGTATCTGTAGCTGTTGACGTAAATGGTACTTCTGTTCACGCAACTGCACCAAAAATCTGGCAAGCAAAAATTGGTAAAATCCCAGTAGTTGATGCTGCTGCGAACTAATTTCGCCACATTCAAGATCTAAAAAAGCACCCCATCGGGTGCTTTTTTTAATGTCAATATTTAGGCTGTTTGTCGAATGACATTCGCTATTTAATATTTTCACACACTCAAAAACACGAGCTAATTACATTACCAAGTTAATGGATTCCACAGTTTAAAAGGCTTGGTCAACTGCACATCTTCCGCAGGATCATAATGAGGTGCTTTCAACTTCTGCGCACTTTTCCGCACTTTTCCAGTGTTTTGATCTTCTGCCACAAAGTTAAAACTGTTGGATTTCAACTCTGTAAATGCGATTTCATTTCGACCAATTTTTTCAGGCATGAGCAGCAATGGCCCTGAAACCGTTCTTTTACTGGATAAATTCTCTTCATCATATTTAATGAAGTAAGTTTGACCTGCTTCAACATCAAAGTCTAAATATTTAGGTTTTTGAAAATGATTCACCCCCAAAGGGCGACTCGACGATAAGCGGTAATTCCCCGCAGGTAACTCCACCCAGTAATAATGATTATTCAATAAACTTGGAATACGCTCATTGTTCAGAAATAAGCTGCTGGCCACAATTTCTTGACGATTCCATTTACTGTCTGGACGATATAAATACACAATCGCTGCTTGATCATGTTGAGCTTTCACTTCTTGAAAATGTCGACCTTGTTTCTGATTTACCCAACCACCAATGGTAAACATACCCAATCGATATTGCTCAATATGACCCGGTTTACTTTCAGGATCCACGGGCTTTAATGTTGAAGCCAATGACGTTTGCTCAATGGCTGATTTTCCATGACAACCCAGCAGCGCTACACTGCTTAAAAGTAGAATTGCAACTCCACGCATGATTATCCCTCACTGCGTCTTTTTTTATTTTTACACTTTTGTTTTCAGTTTTTTACATTCAGGCATCCACGCCATCCTGCTGAGATTAACATTCTGCCTTTATTTTTGGAAATAAAAAACGTGTGCAAATCTTGGATTTACACACGTTTCAGACGAATAGCGCTTAAGCAGATTTAGAGTTCACAACTTTTAAATCTGACTTCGGTGCAGCTTCTTCAGTTTTCTTTGGTTGACGTTCTGATTTAAATTCAGGTTCCGCTTCACCATTAATCACCGCTTCATTGATGACAACCGTCCCCACATCTGAACGACTTGGTAGCTCATACATCGTTTCAAGCAATGAATTTTCTAAAATCGAACGTAGACCACGCGCACCCGTATTACGGTCAAGGGCTTTTTTAGCCACGGCACGTAATGCTGAGTCTTCAAATACAAGGTCAACATTTTCCATTTCAAATAAATATTGGTACTGACGTGTCAATGCATTTTTTGGTTCTGTCAGAATCTGCATCAATGCTTCTTCGTCGAGTTCTTCCAAGGTAGCAATCACAGGTAAACGACCAATAAATTCAGGAATCAGACCAAATTTAACCAAATCTGTCGCTTCAACTTGGCGGAATAAGTCAGATAATTTTTTAGTTTCATCTTTCTTACGCACTTCAGCTGTAAAGCCAATACCACCTTTTTCCTGACGCTGCTGTACGATTTTCTCTAAACCAGAGAATGCGCCACCACAGATAAACAGGATGTTTGAAGTATCAATTTGGATAAATTCTTGCTGCGGATGCTTACGACCACCTTGAGGCGGAATCGACGCAACCGTACCTTCGATCATTTTCAATAACGCTTGCTGAACACCCTCACCCGATACATCACGAGTGATTGATGGATTTTCAGACTTACGGGTAATTTTGTCGATTTCATCGATATAGATAATGCCCTTTTGCGCTTTTTCTACATCGTAATCGGCTTTTTGAAGGAGTTTTTGAACAATGTTCTCAACGTCTTCACCCACATAACCTGCTTCAGTTAAAGTCGTTGCATCTGCCATCGCAAATGGCACATCTAAAAGACGCGCAAGTGTCTGAGCAAGCAGCGTTTTACCTGAACCTGTTGGTCCAACCAACATAATGTTACTTTTCGAAATCTCTACACCGTCTTCTGGTTTTTTACCACTAGTGCCAACTTTTAGGCGTTTATAATGGTTGTATACCGCAACAGAGAGGGTCTTTTTCGCAACATCTTGCCCAATCACATATTGGTCAAGCGCAGCACGGATTTCATGCGGTTTTGGTAAAGGACGAGTTGCCCAGTCATTTGATTCAACTTGCTGACTGGTCTGAACTAGGTCAAGACATACGTCCACACACTCATTACAGATGTACGCGTCCTCACCTGCAATCAGTTTCCCGACTTCAGACTGCGTTTTACCGCAAAATGAACAATGCTTTTGTCCTTGAGGATGTTCGGACATATTCACTCCAATAATTAATTCTTTAAAACTTATGGGCGTTTAGATAAAACTTCGTCCACAAGACCGTATTCTTTCGCAGCTTGCGCTGTCATAAAATTGTCACGGTCAGTATCTCGAGCAACAGTTTCGTAGTCTTGACCACTATGCTCTGCCATTAAACGATTTAAACGTTCTTTGATGAATAGAATTTCACGTGCATGAATTTCAATATCAGATGCCTGACCTCGGAAACCACCGAGTGGTTGGTGAATCATGACACGGGCATTTTCAAGACAGTAACGTTTGCCTTTAGCACCGGCGTTAAGCAGGAATGCACCCATTGATGCTGCTTGCCCCATGCAGTAAGTCACAACATCAGGTTTAATAAATTGCATGGTATCGTAAATCGCCATACCTGCAGTAACCGAACCGCCTGGTGAGTTGATATATAAATGAATATCTTTATCTGGGTTTTCTGCTTCTAAGAACAACATTTGGGCAACAATCAAATTTGCCATGTTGTCTTCAACTTCACCGGTTAAAAAAATCACACGTTCACGCAAAAGGCGTGAATAAATATCAAAAGAACGCTCGCCACGAGATGACTGTTCTACCACCATTGGCACTAGTGCGTTTTCAATTGTTGGAACATACATACGTTATTTATTCCTAAATTTTTCTGACTCAACCCATAATTCACAATATGAGGGATATTTGTCGAAATTGCAAAAGATTCCCAATTAAATAACAGATATTTTTTTCATAAGCATTGTGAAATCAGGACAACTTATTTGGGGGCAAATTTCGATAAAAAAAGGCGCTTAATGCGCCTTTTTTTGAAAGCTAGAAATTAGCCTTGTTGACGAGCTTGTTGCTCTTTCAATAAGTCTTCATAGCTCACAGTTGTATCAGTTACTTTAGCAGAAGCTAAGATGTGATCTACAACTTGGTCTTCTAGAATAACAGCTTCGATTTGAGCACGTTGCTGTTTATCGTTGTTGAAGTATTCAATTACTTCTTTAGGATCTTCGTAAGAAGAAGCCATGTCTTCGATGTAAGCATCAACACGTGCAGCATCAACTTCAATTTTAGCATCAGCTAATACTTTGCTGACTAATACGCCAAGTTTAACTGATTTTTCAGCTTGCTCTTTGAATAGGTCATCTGGAAGCATGCTTGAATCAAACGCTTTAGCGCCTTGAGCACCAAACTGTTGAGTGAATTGTTGGATCATTTGTTGACGTTGACGGTCAATTTCTTGAGCAACCATTGCTTCTGGAAGTTCTACTTCGTTTGCAGCTACAAGCGCATCAAAAGTTGCACCTTTCACTTGGTTACGAAGACCATTTTTCACTTCACGTTCCATGTTTTTACGAACGTCAGCTTTCAGTTTTTCAACGCCTTCTTCTTCAGTTAGACCGAAGATTTTTAAGAATTCAGCATCAACTTCTGGAAGTTTTTGTTTTTCAACAAGCTTAACAGTGATTTTGAATTGAGCAGCTTTACCAGCAAGGTTTTCAGCTTGGTAGTCTTCAGGGAAAGTTACATCGATAACTTTCTCTTCGCCTTTCTTCATACCAACGATGCCGTCTTCGAAGCCAGGGATCATACGACCAGAACCAAGAACGAGTTTAAAGTCTTCAGCAGCGCCGCCTTCAAACTTCTCGCCATCAACAGTACCTTCAAAGTCGAAAGTTACTTGCATGTCTTTTTTAGCCATGCCTTTAGTTTCAACCCATGAAGCGCGTTGTTTTTGAAGATTTTCAATCATCTTCTCAACGTCTTTGTCGTCAACTGAAGTTGTTTTACGTTCAACTTCTAGACCTTCGAACTTAACTTCAACTTCTGGATAAACTTCTACAGTTGCTTCATAAACTAAAGCATCATCTTTCATTTCAGTTTTTTCAATGTTTGGCATACCAACAGCATTGATTTTTTCTTGTTGGATCGCTTCGAATACTGTGTCACGAATGATGTCGTTTACAACTTCTTGATAGATACCAGCACCGTATTCACGACGAACAACGTTTACAGGTACTTTACCTGGACGGAAGCCGTTGATCTTCACAGTTTTGGCAGTGCGTTTCAAGCGAGCTTCAAACTGCTCGTTAATACGGCTCGTCGGTACAGATACATTTAAACGACGGGCAACGCCCGAAACCGCTTCAGAAGTTACTTGCATGGCTTCCTCGATAATTTGTTAGTTAAAACAGTTTTAAAAAAAAGTGCCACATTATATGACAACAATTAAAGATATACAAAAATGGATTATAACACTATAAATTCAGGCATGGATGCCCTTCTTATTTTTAGAATTTTTCAGCTTTTTTCGAAGAAATATTGATTATTTTTTAATTCACCATTGAAAATGAGAAACTTTCTCACTATTATTCTTAATGATATTTTTTTAATTTATTTTCATATATTTATCTTGTCCATATTTGGTATTCTTTTATGAGTAAATTTAATCTCAACCCTCTTTCCGCTGCTTTATTTGGGGCAATTGTAACTACTACGAGTTTCGCACATGCTGAAACGACTGAATCTCAAGCTCAACAGATGGAAACCATTGTTGTTTCTGCAGCGGGCTTTGAACAAAAGATCAAGAATGCTCCTGCTTCAATTACCGTGATTACGGCTGAAGACTTAAAAAATAAACGAATTACATCCGTTGCAGATGCATTAAGTGATGTAGAAGGTGTCGATATTAGCCCTACAGCAGGGAAAACCGGCGGATTAAATATTCGTATTCGTGGTATGGACGCCGAATATACCTTGGTTTTAATTGATGGCCGCCGACAAAATAGTACAGGTGACATTGCCCCTAATGGATTTGGTGAGTCGAATAATAGTTTTATCCCCCCTGTTTCGGCTATCCAACGCATCGAAGTCATCCGCGGACCAGCTTCTACTTTATATGGTTCTGATGCAATTGGTGGTGTAGTCAATATCATTACCAAAAAAGTTTCACCTGAATGGACTGGTTCGGTCACGTTAGAAGGGACAGTACTGCCAAATCACTCAGACTTTGGTAACCAACGCGCTGTCGATGCATTTTTAACAGGGCCAATCATTCAAGATTTATTGGGCTTACAAATCCGTGCACGTAAAGCGGAACGTGATCAATCAGATTTAATACGTAGTGATGACGATGATACTGGTGCTGAACTTAGTGGCGGAAATAGCCCAACTAAATCAGATCTAGAAACTATCGGTGCTCGCTTAACCCTGACACCGCACAGCGACCATGATATTTCAGTTGAATATGAAAAAACTGAACAATGGTATGACAATAGCAAAGGTCAATTAGGGACGCTTGGCGCAAACGGTGGTTATGGTGATGCTCAAGAGTATAACCGTGAGAAAATGATCCTCGCACATACTTGGAATAATGCTATTGGCAAACTTGAGTCAAGTATTATCAATACTCAAACAGAAACGGTTGGACGTTTAATTCCTGCACGTGCACAAGGAATGTCAACAGCCATCACTCCTCGTGTGTTAGAAAGTGAAGATACGATTTTTGATACTAAATTTACCACTCAACATTTTGAAGACCACCGTATTACTCTAGGCGGTCAATGGTGGGAAGCCAGTATCAGTGATGGTTTACGTGTAAAAAAAGAAGTTTCTTTTGAGCAATTGGGTCTATTCGCCGAAGATACTTGGTCGCTGAACGACAATCTTGCATTAACACTTGGTCTTCGTTATGACGACCACGATACGTTTGGTGACTTTTGGACACCACGTGCATATTTGGTATGGAATGCAAATGAAAACTGGACCTTCAAAGGCGGATATAGTGAAGGTTATAAAGCCCCACGTTTAGAACGTTTAACTGATGGTGTGGTCAATATCAGTGGTCAGGGTCGTACACCAACTTTTGGCAACCCAAATCTAAAACCTGAAACCAGCAAGAACTTTGAGTTTGGTACATACTTTTCTACCAATAATAATTTTGACTTCAACGTAACAGCTTTCTTTAGCCAAATTGAAGATAAAATTATGACGGGCAATAAAGAAATTAGCTGTAATACTGATAACACAACAACTTCGGGTATTAATTGGTCTAAAGCGGACTGTGAAGCATTCATGGCATCGGTGGGAACGCCGTGGGTGATGGATTATAACCGTGGCAAACCAGATTCATGGAATGTGACTCGTCCTGTGAATGCCGAAGAAGCTGAAGTTTATGGTATTGAAGCTGGTTTAAACTGGGCATTTGCCGACAATTGGAAATTTGGTCTGAACTACACTTGGACTGAAACTGAAATTAAAGATAGTAGTTTAGGTAATCCTGTACTTAATGACACACCAGAACATATGGTCAATGCTTCACTTAAATGGCAAGCTGCTGACTTTGTGAATTTATGGGCGCGTGGTGAGTATCGAAGTGAACGTGCACGTTTCACCTCAACCTATGACAATCTAACTGTAGCGAATCAACAGGTTTATGACGCCCTAGGTGACTACAAGGAATACGCATTATTACACGTCGGTTCAAACTTTAATGTAACGCCAAACTGGGATATAGGTGTTGCTCTGTACAATATATTTGATAAAAACTTTAACGATTACGAGAAAGTCGCAGATAGCTATTACAACCGTTATAGCAATACTCAGGAAGGCCGCCGTGTACAATTAAGTACAACCTTTAAATTCTAAATAACCGCATAATAAAAAACCTGCTTCGGCAGGTTTTTTTGCATAAATAATTTACGATTACTTCTTATTTAATTCACAATCATGTCTATATTTATAATCTCAATTAAACATAAAAAAACAATACATTTTATCAATATTTAAATAAAACATAGTCTTAATTAATACTTGTTATATCATTACATTAAATAGGACTATCACAATATGATTATTTATCGTGATTTACAATTACACAAAGATGTAAGAAAAAATAAGAATCATTATTATTCGCATACAAATTCACTATTCCAAAACGGGTTCGAAATGGCCTTCATTAAAACACGTAAGAAAATTGTTTCTTCAGCAATTGCTTCTTCACTTTCTGTTATTGCTGTTAATGCAATCGCACAAGAGCAAGTTACTCAACTTCCAACGATTAACCAAGAAGTTGCTGCTGAAAAAGCACCAAGCTTAAAAGTTGATAAATCTACGAATGCTAAATTTGTTGCTCCCCTTCTTGATACACCAAAATCAGTATCAGTGATTTCTAAGCAACTGATTGAAGACACGCAAGTCACAACTTTAAGTGATGCTTTACGTACAGTACCTGGAATTACCCTCGGTGCTGGTGAAGGTGGCAATCCAAATGGCGACCGTCCATTTATTCGTGGTTATAACTCTGAAAGCTCAATGTATGTTGACGGTGTACGTAACTCAACTTCTCAAAACCGTGAGATGTTTGCTGTAGAGCAAGTAGAAGTTACCAAAGGTTCAGCTTCTGCTATGGGTGGTGCAGGTACTTCTGGCGGCAGTATCAACATGATTTCGAAAGTTGCGAAAAAAGGTGACTTTTTAGAAGGTTCAGTTGCTGGTGGAACAGATGCTTATGCACGTGTGACGCTTGATGGCAACAAAGATTTTGGCAATGGGATTGCTGCACGTGTTGCCGTTATGGGCCACATGAATGAGAAAGCTGGTCAAGCTGATGGTGCTGAATACAAACGTGCTGGTATTGCCCCTAGTATTACTTTCGGCTTAGACACACCTACTCGTGCAACTGTTGGCTATTACTATCTAAAATCGGATGATACACCTGATTCTGGTGTGCCATATAACAATCCATTTGGCGCACCTAAAACTGGTGAAATGGACTACCGCCCATTAAACGGTAACGGTAAGCCAATAGATGTAAAACAAGGTATGTATTACGGCTGGAAAGATCGTGATTTCCAAAAACAAGAAAATCACATTGGTACTATCAAGCTAGAACATGACTTAACTGACGATTTGACATTGACCAATACTGCAGTTTATAGCAAATCTAAAAATGATTACCTTTGGACGAACCCTGATGACTCAAAAGGTAATTTTTTTGATAAATCAACCGGTCAATTAACGGGAAATGTATGGGCACGTGCAAATTCACGAATTGCGGATACAGATGGCTTTACCGATCAACTTTCTTTAGCAGGTAAGTTCAACACTGGCTTTTTAAAACACCGTTTTAACTTAGGTGCTGAATATTCAGATCAAGAAACGGATCGTACTCAATATATTATTGATGGTAAAAATTCGACCGGCTCTGCACATCAATCTTGTCCGGCAGATTCGATCGCAAATGGTTGGTGTACATCAGTGCAAAACCCTGACCGTGGTAATTGGACAGGCTCTTTAAGTACTGCTGGCGCAGATCTTTATAATATCGAAACTAAAAATACTTCAGTATATTTCCTTGATAGCATTGAATTACACCCACAATGGATCTTAGATTTGGGTGTACGTTGGGATGATTACTCAACAGAGCAAACGATGACTTATGGTGCGCTCAACAGCAATGTGACCTCAAATCCTGCTAAAGCTCAAGCTGGCGATAAAGTATCAATCAAAAATGAAAAAGACTTTATTAACTGGCAAGCTGGTTTAACGTTTAAACCAACTGAAAATAGCAGCATCTATGCAAGCTATGCGACATCCTCAAATCCAGTCGGTGTTGATGGTGGGGATGGCTCAGAAGGTATTACTGCAGCAATCGAAAATCTTAAACCTGAAGAGGTTAAAACTTACGAGTTAGGAACGAAATGGGATGTATTAAACGACCGTTTAAATTTAACTGCTGCAATTTTCCGTACAGAAAAAACCAATACACGTGCAACAACAACAGAGGGTACTACAAGCAACATTGGTGAAACACGTGTTGATGGTATCGAACTTGGTGTTACTGGTAATGTAACTGATAAATGGGCTGTAATGGCAGGTTATACCTACTTAGACAGCGAATTAGTTGACGGTGGTTTCACGAAAGTCGGTGACGACTATGTTGCAAATCCAAGCAATGGTAACCAAGTTCAAAACGTTGCGAAAAACTCAGCAACACTTTGGACAACTTACCAAGTCCTTCCACAGTTCACAATTGGTGGTGGCGCTACCTACATGGATAAAGTATTTGGTAATGCTACCAATACGAAATGGGTTCCAAGCTACGTACGCTACGATGCCATGGCGCGTTATAATGTCAACAAAAATGTTGATTTACAACTTAACGTAAACAACCTTTCTGACAAACGTTATTTCACTAAAGCCTACACATCTCACTATGCCACTGAAGCAGAAGGCCGCAGCGCAGTTCTATCTGTTAACTTTAAATACTAAGAAGAAATAAATACCATAAATAATTTATGGTATTGACTCAAATAGCCTCGCTTCGAGGCTATTTTTGTATATGATCGAAACACAAACATTACATTTCAAAAGGTCAGACCGTGATTCACCATATTCCAAATGTATTGAGTAAAGAACAGGTCAACTACTTCCGCACAGAAATGCAAAAAGTAGAATGGATTAATGGTCAAAAAACTACGGGCTCACTGTCTAAAAATGTTAAAAATAACCAACAGCTAGATATAGACCATCCATTAACACAGCATTTAGGTGACATTATTCTGCATGAATTGTCACAACACACGCTTTTTACATCGGCAGCCCTACCCCTCAATATTTTGCCGCCCTATTTTAACCGCTATGAAAATGGTGAAACGTTTGGTTTCCATGTCGACAATGCCATTCGCTGGATGCCCGACAGCAATCAAAAAATTCGTACCGATTTGTCCTGCACGATTTTTCTAAGTGAACCCGAAGAATATGAAGGCGGTGAACTTGTGGTAGAAGACACCTATGGCTACCACGAAGTGAAATTGCCTGCCGGAGATTTGATTTTGTATCCATCTACCAGTGTGCATGAAGTTACTCCTGTGACTGCAGGCTGTCGTATTGCGTCATTTTTTTGGTTGCAAAGCATGATCCGTGAAGATGCTGAGCGTCACATGTTATTTAATCTCGATCAAAGCATTCAAAATTTGCGTATGCAATTGGGTGATGCACATAGTGAAGTCGTCAAGTTGACTAGTCTGTATCACAACCTTATCCGCAAATGGGCCGAAATTTAAAGCTTAAGGTCAATAGACATGGACAAACTGACAATGACTGATCACAACATTTTAGCGCCACTCACTCAGATTCCAGCTCATTTACAAACCATTGCAGATTACGAAAAACAGGCTGAACTGCACCTTTCTCATATGGTGTGGCAATATCTTCAAGGTGGTTCTATGGATGAACACAGTGTACGTGGCAATTTGTCTCAGTTTAAACAGATACAACTGCTACCACGTATGCTGAAAGATCTAACCCAAGGTCATACTCAAATCGAAATCTTAGGGCAACGTTTCCCGCATCCAATTTTTGTAGCGCCCATTGGTCATCAACAACAATTTCATCCTGATGCTGAAGCTGCAACAGCCCTCGCTGCCGAAGTCCTTGGCAGCAATATGATCCTCAGTACATTTACCAATACAGATATGCGTGAGTTAAAGCAGGACAATCCGTACAAATGGTTCCAATTGTATTGGCAAGGTGAGCGCGAAAAGTCATTATCACTGGTCAAGATGGCAGAAGAACATGCTTATACAGCAATTGTAGTAACCATTGATTCCCCGCATACAGGGATTCGTGACCGTGAACGTCGAGTGTTTTTTCATTTGCCTGAAGGCATGCAACATCCGCATACCCCTGCACATATCCCATTGCCTGAGCTCAATGATGGCGACCATCCCGTATTTAACGGTCTGATGAAAATCGCACCGACATGGGCCGATATCCTTTGGCTCAGTCAGAACACATCATTACCGATTATTTTAAAGGGCATTGTCAGTCCACATGATGCTGAACTTGCCCTGCAACACGGTGTACAAGGCATTATTGTGTCGAATCATGGTGGTCGAGTACTGGATGGTTGCATTTCCCCTCTCACCGCTTTAGAACTGATTAAAAAAGTTGTGCCTACGGATTTTCCAGTTTTATATGATGGTGGTATTCGTCGAGGTTCAGATGTGTTTAAAGCGATAGCCTTGGGTGCATCTGCCGTATTAGTTGGACGTCCTTGCATTTATGGTTTAGCGACTGCGGGGGCTTTAGGCGTTGCCCATGTACTCAAAATACTGAAAGAAGAATTTGAGATTACGATGGCATTGATGGGAACAGCCACCGTCGATGAGATCAATAAAGATTATATTTTTCAAAAAAGCTAATTTTATAGAAAAATATTTTCCAGTAATGGCATCTTGACGCAAAAATAGGAAATTATTTCCGGAATATATGGACTAATATTTAGTTATACATTTACGAGCTTACGGTAAAGCTAAGTCATGTGAATCTTTACAGATTTATTTCGACTTTCGACTAAAGACTCCGATATTAAACTTGTAAATTGCTAGAATAGACACAATCTATATAAGTAGTACCTTGCCGTTTATCCACGACATTTATCCACGGTGCTATAAGGAGTTTTCACATGATGTTGGCAGATCCAAGCAAAAAATACCGTCGCATGTACCAACGTGTAGACTTACCAGACCGTCAATGGCCAAATAACGAAATCAATAAAGCGCCGATCTGGATGAGTACCGACCTTCGTGACGGTAACCAAGCGATCTTCGAGCCAATGAACATTGAACAAAAGTTTAAAATGTTCCAAATGCTTGTGAAAATTGGTTTCAAACACATTGAAATCGGCTTCCCTTCTGCATCACAAATCGACTTTGATTTCACGCGTTTGTTGATCGAAGGCGGTCATATTCCTGATGATGTGTACATCGAAGTTTTGGTTCAAGCACGTGATCATTTGATTCAACGTACATTTGAATCTTTACAAGGTGCAAAACGTGCCATCGTGCATATCTACAACTCAAACTCTCCAACCTTCCGCAATAAAGTGTTGAATGTTGATGTTGCTGGTGCAAAACAATTAGCGATTAATGCCGCAACGAAAGTCAAAGAATACGCTGCAAAACAGCCTGAAACTGAATTTGTATTCCAATACAGTCCAGAGTGTTTTACTGCAACAGAATTAGAAGTTGCTAAAGATGTCTGTGATGCGGTCACTGAAATTTGGGAAGCATCTCCAGAGAACAAAGTGATTTTAAACTTGCCTGCAACGGTTGAAGTTTCAGGTCCAAACGTCTATGCCGACCAAGTGGAATGGATGCACCGTAATATTGAGCGCCGTGACGGTGTGATCATTTCTGTACACTGTCATAACGACCGTGGCTGTGGTATTGCCGCTTCTGAGTTGGCGATCATGGCTGGTGCTGACCGCGTCGAAGGTTGTGTGTTTGGTAATGGTGAACGTACAGGTAACGTGGACGTTGCAGCGATTGCATTGAACATGTATACCCAAGGTGTTGCGCCAAACTTAGATTTCTCAAACATTAATGAAATCATTTCAATCATTGAAGAATGCACAGGCTTGCCGGTACACCCTCGTCATCCGTATGCTGGTGATTTGGTCTTCACCGCGTTCTCTGGTTCACACCAAGATGCCATTAAAAAAGGTTTCGAGTTCCAAAAGAACGAAGAAATGTGGGATATGCCTTATTTGCCAATCGACCCGAAAGATTTGGGCCGCGACTATGATGCCGTGATTCGTGTCAACTCACAGTCTGGTAAAGGCGGTATTGCGTACTTGTTAGAATCAAATTACAACGTGGTGTTGCCTCGCCGTATTCAAATTGAATTCTCGCAAATCGTACAGCAAAAAACAGATGAAGACGGTACCGAGATTTCTGCGCAAGCAATCTGGTCATTATTTAAAGACACCTATGTTGCTGCCAAAGATACGCATTATGCTGCGAAAAACTACCGCTTACATGATGAAAATGGCAAACAAGTCATTGAGCTTGATGTCGAAGTGAACGGTGAGATTCAGCAATTACGTGGTGAAGGCAACGGCCCAATCTCTGCTATCTTAAATGCCTTGCAGTTACCGATTGATGTCTTGAACTATGAAGAACGTAGCATCAGTTCAGGCGCACATGCTAAAGCCTTGGCATTAATTGAACTTCAAGTGAAAGGTACAGGTAAGTCTGCATTCGGCGCAGGTGTGCATGACAATATCGTGACCGCATCTATTGAGGCGATTATTGCCAGCACTAACCGTTTAATTGAACAAGGTGTTTTAAGTACTGAACAAGTGATTGCTGCTGCAGTCTAATTCAATGCTTTAAATATCAAATAGCAATAAAATGACTTTTGAAGGATACCCTCAAGTGGTATCCTTTTATTATTCATACTAAAGATTTAAGGCGAATTATTCCTGTGTCTTTTCCAGCTGACTCAGTGGGCTTAGTTACCCCACAAAAGTTTATTTTTGAAGAGCCGTTAGAGCTCGAATGCGATCGCATACTCCCTCGTTTTGAGCTCATGGTTGAAACTTATGGCGAACTGAATGCAGACAAATCCAATGCAATTTTGATTTGTCATGCACTGTCAGGCCATCACCATGCTGCAGGTTATCATCATGAAGATGACCGTAAGCCGGGTTGGTGGGACGCATGTATTGGACCAGGCAAAGCCATTGATACGTCAAAATTCTTTGTCGTAGCACTAAATAATATTGGCGGCTGTAGCGGTTCTACTGGACCGACCTCTCCAAACCCTGAAAATGACAATCGCCCTTATGGTCCTGATTTCCCATTAGTGACTGTACGTGACTGGGTCAAAACCCAAGCCATGTTGTCTGACCGTTTAGAGATTCAGCAGTGGTATGCGGTGATTGGCGGCTCTTTAGGCGGTATGCAAGCATTACAATGGTCTGTGGACTATCCAGATCGTTTACAAAAGTGCGTGATTATTGCCAGCACACCAAAACTGTCTGCGCAAAACATTGCCTTTAACGAAGTGGCACGTCAGTCGATTTTGTCTGACCCAGATTTCCATGATGGTCGATATTTAGAAAATGACAGTTATCCTAAGCGTGGTTTGATCTTGGCCCGTATGGTCGGTCATATCACTTACCTCTCTGAAGAAGCCATGAAACAAAAATTTGGCCGTGACTTAAAGTCAGGTAAATTTATGTATGGCTTTGACGTCGAATTCCAAGTCGAAAGTTATTTGCGTTATCAAGGTGAGCAATTTAGCCGTAACTTTGATGCCAATACCTATTTGATCATGACCAAGGCTTTAGATTATTTCGATCCATCACGTGAATATGAGCAATCATTAAAAACCGCGATGTCTAAAACCAAGTGTCAATTTTTAGTTGTTTCGTTTACAACGGACTGGCGTTTTGCCCCTGCTCGTTCGCAAGAAATTGTAGATGCATTAATTAGCAATCATAAGCCTGTGAGCTATGTGGATATTGATGCTGAACAAGGCCATGACTCTTTCTTGTTCCCGATTCCGTTATATGTGAAAAGCTTACGTGCATTCCTAGGCGGTGTAAAACACCTGCAAGAAACACCGAAGGAGACCAACTAATGCGTATTGATCATCAACTGGCTGAACGTTGGATTAAACCAGATTCAAGCGTACTCGATTTAGGGTGTGGTGACGGTGAACTGCTTGCACATATGAGCAAAAAGCACAATATTCGTGCATATGGCTTAGAAATTGATCAAGAAAAGATTGCAATTGCAGTCAGTCGCGGGTTAAATATCATCCAACAGGACTTGAACTTAGGTTTAAGTCGCTTTGCCGACCAGTCTTTTGACTATGTGGTTATGGCACAAGCCTTGCAAGCTGTAGATGCACCAGACGTTCTCTTAAGAGACATGGTGCGTGTGGGGAAACAGGCTATTATTACCTTTCCAAACTTTGCACATTGGAAGACTCGTTCTTTCCTTGCATTAAAAGGAATGATGCCCGTTTCAGACGCGTTACCCTATATGTGGTATAACACGCCCAATATTCATTTATGTACTTTCCGTGATTTTGAAGCGCTGTGTGCTGAAAATAACATCCGGATTATTAACCGACTTGCCGTGAATGGGGATCAACAAGACAGTTTACTCAGTAAACGTCTCCCAAATCTATTTGGTGAAGTCGCAATTTATCGAGTGAGCGCTCTATGAAAAAATTATTATTAAGCACGACGCTACTGATTGGACTTTTTAGCATACAAGCCCATGCGGATTATGTTGCTCCATCATCTTCAGTTTCTAGCCAAGCTGCTCAATATTCAATTATGGATATTCACAGCTTAAGTAAAGCTGCTAAAGCAGGTCAGCCCGGTGCTCAGTTTTACTTAGGCACTAAATATCAACAAGGTAAAGACGTTGCCAAAGATGAACGTCAAGCTTTTGCATGGTATAAGGCTGCTGCTGATCAAGGTTTATCTGCAGCACAGCTTAATGTAGGTCGTATGCTTGCAGATGGCATTGGGACTAAAAAAGATGAAGCGCTTGCTCGTCAATATTTCGAAAAAGCAGCCAGCCGTGGTGATAACCGCGCAAGCTTTAACTTAGCCATGATGGAAGAGCAAAAGAAAAACTACATGGGTGCATACCAATGGTATGAGCTTTCTACCCGTGATGGCATGCTCGACAACAAAGTGATTAGCTTGTCTGAAGGTAAGAAAACTGCTTTGGCAGCCAACTTAAGCCAAGACCAAATTCGTCAAGCACGTGACCGTGCAGACAAATGGATTCAAGCGCAATAAGTTTTTGAATCTTAAAAAGCGCCTTCGGGTGCTTTTTTATTGCCTGTCAACCACAGCATCTTGTTAAAATAGCCTCAAATCTTGTTTTATGGTGAATATTCACATGGCTTCAACTGATTGGTTATCTCAAGGCACTTTGGTGCTTGCAAGTAATAACAAAGGCAAAATTGCAGAATTTGAAAAAATGTTTGCCGAGCTTAATCTTCCTGTTGAAGTGATTCCACAAGGTCAATTAAACATTGAAGATGCCATCGAAGACGGTCTAAGCTTTGTTGAAAATGCCATTATCAAAGCGCGTCACGCATCGAAAATTTCAGGCAAGCCAGCCATTGCAGATGATTCTGGCATTTGCGTACCTGTGCTTGGTGGCGCACCAGGAATTTACTCTGCGCGCTATGCAGGTGAACATGGCAATGATGCCGCTAACAATGCCAAGTTGCTTGCTGACCTCAAACCACTCCGTAAAGAGGGTGAAGCCATCGAAGGGATGTTTGTATGTGTCTTGGCTTTGGTCCAACATGCAGAAGACCCACTCCCACAAATTTTCCAAGGGATTTGGCGCGGTGAAGTGATGGAAGCAGCACGTGGTGAAAATGGCTTTGGCTATGACCCACTGTTTTGGCTGCCTGAACTAAACGTTTCTAGCGCTGAATTATCAAAAGAAGAAAAAAATAAAATCAGCCATCGTGGTCAGGCGATGAAATTATTTAAAGCAAGTTTGAAATAATTTGAATTGGAGTTAATCTTAATGCCAAAGATTAACTCCAATCCCTGAATAAAAATAGAATAATTATGGCACTTCAACCGATACAGATCATATGCAACGCTTGCCATCACACTTCAACTGAAATCCCAACACGCTCATTTCTTGGTTTTCAAAAAATAAGCTGCCCTCATTGCCATGCGCAACTAACCTACCCGCTCACCTCAGGCTTTCGTACCACTTACGTTATTTTTGCAGTGGTGATCGTGCTGTCGATCATGCTTAATCTGTCGCAAGGTCAAATTGGATTTCCAGGCCTGATAGGTATCGCAATGATATACGCCCTCGTGCGTGATTGGCAGATTCGAAAACAGCTCAAGTAGTCGCCCTTTGCGGGCATCTATAATTCACTTTTCATTTTAAAGCGAAAAAAGATGCAAAATTAACCCATAAAAACTGACGACGATACAGCTCATAATCGTGCCTGAAGCAATATAACGTGCCGAAGTGCCTGTTCCTTGATAATGCGTTTCTAAAGCCACAATATTGGCTGCAGGGGGTAAGCAGAACAGCATGAACATCACCCCAATATATTTCTCGATCTGGGGAATCGGAAGAAAGGCATAACTCAAACTACAGATCACCGCGCCAACGGTGAGTTTCATCGCATAAATACAACTACTGTTCATCAGATCACGCCACTGTACCTTAGTTTGGCGCAGCCACATGCCTAAGACGCACATCCCTGTGAAACTCATTCCAATTTTTGCAGCCTGATAGAGCCAATCTAAGAGCTGATGTTCTTCTATATGCTGTAATCCAACTATTCGACAGACACCTGCAATCATCAAGGCAAATACAGGCGGTGACATCGCCACTTTTTGAATCACGCTCGACCATGGGAGTTGGGCTGAACTGACGGCTGTCACGGCCCACATATTGCCAAAGATAGAGCCACCGACATACAGAGCCACCATCGCTGCACTAATTTCAGGGCCAAACAGTGCTAATGCAAAAGGAAAACCCAGCCAAGCTAAGTTCAAATAACTGACACACAAGGCACGTAAACTATCTTTTAACAGCCAGCGAAATAAATAAAACATCAGCACGGCAACACTAAAGCTAAAAAGCATGAGTGCTAAACTTCCTGCTTGATAGAACACCATGTTGTAGATGATCACGGCTGGAATAAAACAGCGTGCAAGTAAGCTAGAGAAAATCGATTTGAGCGATGATGTTCCTGATAATGATGCCAATCCGAGGCCACTTAAAAAACCCAATATCGGAAGAAGAAACGCCACTACACCACCCTCACTGCTCAATCCATGCATAGTAACACTGAACATAAGCTTCGCGGCTGTCTTTAAACTGCAACATCTTGGTCACTTCACTGTCATCTACAACTGCTGAAATGTTGTGCAGACCAACAAGAGGATAACAAGATGGCTGGACTATCGATTTGGCATGTACTGATTTTTGCAATTGTGGTGATTTTACTCTTTGGTACATCAAAACTAAAAAACTTGGGCAAAGATGTCGGAGGCGCAGTCAAAGATTTCAAAAAATCGATGCGTGATGAAGACGCAGCAAATACACAGCTTAATGAGCCTCGCACGCTAGAGCATGAAGCTCAAAATAAAACCAATTCCTCAGTTCAAAGCTAAGGAGTTGTCATAATGCTTAATATTGGTATTAGCGAATTACTGGTGTTCAGCATTATTGCGCTGATCGTACTCGGCCCGGAAAAACTGCCTGAAGGTATCCGCTTTGCAGGTAAATGGTACGGGAAAGTTAAACGACTGATCAGTAACGTGCAAACAGATATTGATCGTGAGCTTCGCATGTCCGAACTTCGTGAAGAAATGCAAAAAGAAATGCAACGTATTCAACAGCTCGAAGCGCGTATGCAGGCTCAGATGAATGAATTGCAACAAACGCAACACCCCATAGAACAGACTGCGCAAAAACAACAAGAAGCAGTCCTACCTGACAATAAAAATTTATCCCCACGTTATCAGTACATCGAACGTGGTCAGAGCACGATATTTGCCGTGGTTACACCCCAAATGAAAATAAAGCACGAAATTAAAACAGATCAAGCTCCTGTATTAAGTTCGACCGATGCATTAGCAGAATATCAGGTGGCCGTATGACAGATCTTTCACTAAATAATTCACAGAACACTGTGCCTGATTTGGAAGAAATGCCGATCACCAAACATTTGGTGATTTTGCGTCGGCATTTGATCAAAATTACAGGGCTCATTTTGATTCTGTTCTTTTGTTTATTGCCCTTTGCCAATCAAAGCTATCAATTGATGTCAGAGCCTCTGCGTGCGCAGTTGCCGATGAACTCATCCATGATCGCAACGGATGTGACCGCCACCTTTATGGCGCCGTTTAAGCTAAATTTCTTTGTCGCGCTAATGCTCGCGATGCCCTTCGTGATTTATCAACTTTGGGCCTTCATCAAACCTGCACTGTATGAAAAAGAGCGGCATTTGGCGATGCCCTTATTATTCGGCAGCATCGTCCTCTTCTATGCCGGAATTGCATTTGCCTATTGGGTTGCCCTACCATCCATCCTGCATTTTTTTATGAGTGTTTCCCCTGAAACAGTCGCGCCAATGACGGATATCAATAGTTATTTAAGTTTCTGCTTAAAGCTTTTTTTGGTGTTTGGACTGACCTTTGAAATTCCAATCATCACGTTAATTTTGATTTTGATCGGGGTGGTATCTACTCAAACCTTGGTGGAGAAGCGTCGTTTTATTATCGTCGGCTGTTTTTTTGTCGCCATGTTTGCCACGCCACCCGATGCGCTTTCGATGATCATGCTGGCCATTCCCATGTGGATGCTCTTTGAGCTGGGTTTGTTCTTTGGCAAGCTGATTGAAAAACGACGTGCATCTGCACCTTAAACAAACTTAATTTTCGACAATTTTGGTGAGTTTTACACCTAAGAGGCTGAGATAGCCTCTTTTTTTTATGCACCCATTTAATGTTTTGCAATTTACATGCAGCGAAATCTAAACGCCTATTTCATCAGTTTGCAACATTAGCTTCAAAGCATTGTCATATTTTATCGATAGTTTTATGTGATCAACTTTTACCCAGCACACCTTTGCCAGGATTTAAATTCATGACAAACATGCCATATAACGAAGATCAAGAACTTGATAACAACACTTCGGATAACCTTCATTTTCGTGACATTTTAGAACAACGCATC
Organism: Acinetobacter sp. YH12251; assembly: GCF_013417465.1. Lineage (NCBI taxonomy): Bacteria > Pseudomonadati > Pseudomonadota > Gammaproteobacteria > Moraxellales > Moraxellaceae > Acinetobacter > Acinetobacter sp. YH12251. The sequence goes on from NZ_VPDZ01000007.1 coordinate 150,953, forward strand.
AGCCGTCGTAGCTTGATTACCAAGACTGCGAGTGGTGCAGTCGCACTTGCATTGGTATCTTCATTAACGGGGTGTAATGATGACAATGACTCAGATTCAAATAGCAATACCAAACCACCAGTTACCGATCCAAATCAAAAACCGACCAAGTTCAATTTCACACCGGTGAAAAAAAATTTAGACGATATTGTGACTGTTCCTGAAGGCTATCAAGCGCATGTGCTATATGCGATGGGTGACTCGATTAACCCTGCATACCCAGCGTGGGATGATAACAATGTTCCTTCTGGCCCGAGCTTCCAATTCCGCTCTGGTGACTGCCATGACGGTATGAGCTTCTTTGGTTTAAATATCACCTCTGGACGTTATGATGCCAAACAGTCTGACCAAGGTTTGTTGGTGATGAACCATGAATACATCAATCCAACCTTCTTACACCCACAAGGCCCAACCAAAGTAGATGGCCGTCGCCCTGAAGATGAAGTCATCCGTGAAGTCAATGCACACGGTGTTTCTGTGATTCAAATTGAAAAAGACAGCAAGACTCAAGCCGTTAAACTGGTACAAAACTCTCCATTTAACCGTCGTATCACAGCATCGACCGTAATGGACTTTAAAGGCCCAGTTGCAGGCTCAAGCTTAGTTTGCACGAAATTTTCAACCAATGGCCAGCAAACCCGTGGTACACACAACAACTGCGGTAATGGCTATACCCCTTGGGGCACTTACCTGACAACAGAAGAAAACTTCATTGGTTACTTTGCTCGTGCAAAAGACGATGATGCCAAACGTAGTCCGGCTGAAATTGTGGCACTCAACCGTTATGGCCTAAAAGCGGGTGCGAACTCGCGCTATGGTTGGGAAACAGCGATTGGAAGTAATGAGTCTCAAGATTTATATGACCGTTGGTCAGCGAATGTTACCGGTACTCAGGCAGCGGAAGATTACCGTAATGGTCCAAACACCTTTGGTTGGATTGTCGAAATTGATCCATTTGACCGCCGTGAAAACCCAGTAAAACGTACTGCACTTGGTCGCTTTGCACATGAAGACTGCCGTGCAAGTCGCTTACGTGAAGATGACAACCTCGCGTTTTACATGGGCGATGATTCACGCGGTGAATACATCTATAAATTTGTATCCGACCAAAAATGGAATAAAAAAGATGTCAACGGTGGCTATGCCGCGGGCGACAAATACATGAACAACGGTAAGTTATACGTCGCCAAATTTAACAATGACGGCAAAGGTCAATGGATTGAATTGAGCTATAACGTCAATGGTTTAAACCAAAGCAACAGCGTGTATCCTTTTAGCTCACAAGCAGATGTTCTGACCTTCGCACGTCTTGCCGCAGATGCTGTCGGTGCTACCAAAATGGACCGTCCTGAATGGGTCGCTGTGCATCCAGACAATGGTGAAGTCTATGTGACCCTCACCAATAACTCGAACCGTGGTACGACGCATGCACTAGATGCTGCCAACCCTCGTAACTACACCGACCCTGAAGGTGGTAAAGGCAACGTCAACGGTCATATTATCCGTTTCCGTGAAGATGGGGATACAACCACAGCGCTCAGCTTTACTTGGGATATTTACCTGTTTGGTGCTGAAGCAAAAATGGCGAGCAACATTAACTTATCCGGTTTAAATGACAATAACGACTTGTCATCACCTGATGGGATGTGGTTCGACCCACGTGGTGTGTTATGGATTCAAACCGATGACGGTGCTTATACTGATACCACCAACTGTATGATGCTTGCTGCGCTTCCGGGTCAAGTCGGTGATGGTACAAAAGCCACGACATCATCGGGTCAAGAAACCATTGTGGGTGCAAAACTGAATGATGAAAACTTACGTCGCTTCCTGACTGGACCTAAAGAATGTGAAATCACAGGTGTGACGATGACACCTGACTACAAAGCGATTTTTATCAATGTGCAACATCCCGGTGAAGATTCAGCATCCTATGCTGAACCGACCAGCCACTGGCCGGCATCACAAACCAATGCTGCAGCGACCTCACGTCCTCGCTCAGCGACCGTTGTCATCACCCGTAAAGATGGTGGAGTGATTGCTGGTGAAGCGGTAGAACAAGCTCAGCCAACACAAAAAACCGCATAAAACACCTTTTAAAAAAAAGCCGACGAATCGTCGGCTTTTTTTATGGCTTTAAATGCACTTCTATCTGGGTGATCTGTCCTTGTTGCTCACCCTGCTGCTGTTTTTCTTGCCAATGCCACTGTGAATCCCGCATACACAACAAATTTGAACAGCGGGTGCCATACACTGGACTTTGAATAAAGGTTGAAGACAGCAAATGTTCCATCTCTGTCTGAATCCCAGTATTGGGTAGCAGCGCTGGAATGATTTTACGTTCATCTTCCAAAATATCCCACGCAGCGGCATCTATGTCCGCCTGTGGTTGCTGGCTTTGTAGCATCGGTAAAAATTCTTGCGTGAAACGTTTGCGTAAATGTCGGGTCTTTTCCCAATGTTCAGTCATTAAACCATTGGATGTGACATACACCCCTTTGGCTAAGACTTGTGGCGCTTCACCGCGATTACTCATATAAACGGCTTGAGTGGCATCGCCAACGAATAAATTAAAGCCAGCATAATTACATTGGATTTGTTCCAGTGCTTGCGCAAACCGAATGGGCGTTTGCTCAGATTCTAAAAATTGCTGAATCAAAGCGCCACGTGAAGTGGGATATGTGGTCTGATCACGACCATCACGAAAATTGGTCACAATCGCCCAACGCCCTTGAGCGGTTATCCCCATCCATGTTCCACCAGACTGTAAGTCCTGCCCTGCAATAATCGGACTATCTACCCATTGCTTTAGGCCTGCCGTCGGTCGATGATAAAACTCATCACGATTCGAAATCAGGCAGAGTGGCATGTCATCCAAGACCTGCCAAGCAAAAGCCACAATGCACATATTCAACTCTCAATATCTTTACACATTGAATGTACAACATTTTTCAGCACATTCAGCTAAAATCTGTGCAAAACATAATGACAAGGAACAGCAATGCTGACATATCCAAATATCGACCCTGTGGCGATATCACTGGGGCCACTACAAGTTCACTGGTATGGTCTGATGTATTTATTGGCCTTTTTATTTGCATGGGGCTTGGCAACCTACCGTGCAAAACAACGTGACGGCTGGAACGCAGAAATGGTCTCAGACCTGATTTTCTACGGTGCATTGGGTGTCGTGATTGGTGGACGCTTTGGCTATGTCTTCTTTTATGGTTTCGATCAGTTCCTTGCCAACCCATTGTGGCTATTCCAAGTTTGGACAGGCGGTATGAGCTTCCATGGCGGTTTCCTTGGGGTCATGATTGCCATGTTACTGTGGTGCAAGAAATATAAAATGACTTGGTTCCAGACCCTCGACTTTATCGCACCCTGCGTTCCAACAGGCTTAATGTTTGGTCGTATTGGGAACTTTATTGGTGGCGAGCTATATGGTCGTGCAGTGACTGACCCAAATTTTGCTTTCGGCATGATCTTCCCGACCGATCCACTTCAGTTGGTGCGCCATCCGTCGCAGCTCTATCAAGCCCTCTGTGAAGGTTTAATTCTGTTTATCGTGCTGTGGTGGTTTAGTTCAAAACCTCGTCCACGTTATGCCGTTTCAGCCTTGTTCCTCATCGGATATGGTATCGCACGCTTCACCGTTGAATTCTTCCGTGAGCCGGACAATGGTCAACTGTTCATTGGATGGATGAGTAAAGGTCAATTCCTGACGGTTCCGATGATTCTGATTGGCCTATGGATGATGTGGTATGCCTACCAGAAAAAAATCTATGACTGGGGTCCACAAAAGAATCATTAATATTTTCTAAATATCTTTAAGCAAGCGAGGTCCAAGCCTCGCTTTTTTATGCGCTGAAATTTATTCCTTCATACGCATTTACTCCACATGAAGTGACTGAATTAGACAACTGATCTGTGCTAAAGTTTATTCAGCTTATTTTTAAACTATCGATCCATGCTTGAATTTTGGTTTAACCCCAGCGTTTCTGTACTTAAAAAAATCTTTTTTTTTATTGCGATGGCCGTACTGACCGGTGTTCTGTATTGGATGGAACCCCTAACACTTCAAGCCATTCTAATGTTCATGGGTACAGGCGTCATTTTCCTGATTTGTCGTTATTGCAAGATTCATTTTGCAGCAAAAAATCCAACAGGTTTGCTCTATCGTTTATTGACCTGGATACCGATTGCACTGCTGTTAGCATTGGTTTTTATCAACATGAATAAGGGTGAAATTTTGATTCCGGGTGCTCAAGGCATTGGCTTTATGGCTTTGGCGATCTGCCTACTCTCCCCGATTTCTCTACTGAATAAAAACGAGAAAACTTCACCCCAAGGTAAAATTTAAATGCTGACGTTTTGGTACTCTGAGCGCTGTAACCGACAAATCAAGCTCATCATTTGTATTAGTACCTGCGTGCTTATTTTTCTATGCGCTGAACAAAAACAACTAGATCCCCGCTTTGCGGGCATAAGTTTAGCCATTGGTTTGATGATTGATCTGCTTTATAAGCTCAGACAAGACAAACTAAAAACACTGTCTCAGTCATTAAAATGCGGTTTGGCTGGTTTGCCAATTTTATGTTTAGTGTGCTTAATTTATTTTCTACCCAATGAGCAACGCTGGATTTTAGCGCTGCAATGTGTGGGCTTTGCTGCAATTGGATTATTTATCGTCTCGATCTACAGTCAGCGTGCAAAAAGGTTTGAAGACTAACCTTTTTTCACTGAAGGATTATCAATCTGCTAAGCGATAATAGCTATATTTCACATTTGGAGTTCGATAGACCGCATAACCCGCTTGACGATAATCAGACACCCAATCCTTACCTGAATATGCTGCGATATGACCATAACGGCTACTTTGATTGCGGTCGATAATATAAATATCGCCTTTCTTTGGTCGATCAAACGCTAAATTAATTTTTTGATAACCAATTTTTTGTAATGTGCTGCCCCAGTCTGCTGCGGCAACGGGGTGACCGTTAAAACGTGCCCCTGCGGACTCAAGTGCTAGACGAACACTGCGGGCACATTTCTGAGTACTGCTTTGGCGGGTAATGCCTTGTAAAAATCCAGTCAAACGATCGATATCGATACGCTGACCATTTCGGGATACCACATTTTTAGTCGCTGCTTTTTGAGTGGTATTGGACTTGCCCGTATTTTTACTCGCCTGAGAACGAATTATGATATTTGCCTGAACTGGAGCATGCACTTCACTCAAGTTTACATTGTGATCATAAGCCATTCTTTAACCCACACTCCCGCCTATATTTAGGCATTCAAAAATTTTAACGAGGGTGATAGTACCGCGTAAATCATGTTTTTTCATGTAAAAAATGTAAGATTTCTTAAACAAATCTTCACATTTAAATACGACCGTCTATTTTTAATTCAAATAGATTTATTTTTGATATCAAACTCTTAATCAAAAATAGCTGTTCAATATCACCTCTTCATAATGAGAAAAATCACGTTTATTTTTTAATCAAACTTATCTGTACTTTTTTCAACACTGCGAAAGAAGCATCTCTCAATATGTAAAAAATAGAGCTTCATTTTCTAAGCTCATGCTTGATTTAACAGACATATTGTCTCGTTAACACTTGATGTAGTTGTTATAAATAGACGTCTTCAGCTCAGGCAACTCAGCTCTTGTTGCCTGCAAAATTTGGTCATCACCCAATAAACACCGTATGTTTTTGATTTTTTAAACCTGACCATATTCAAGCACCCATCGCAGTTCCTTCCTCACGCAAAACAAGCTAATATGTGCTACAAGAAATTTAGCAAATTATGAGAGAGACATGCGCCAGTATTTAGACCTTTTACAACACATTCTCGACAACGGCGGCGACAAGGGCGACCGTACGGGTACGGGAACACGTTCTGTATTTGGTCATCAAATGCGCTTCGATCTTTCTCAAGGTTTCCCTTTACTCACCACCAAGAAAGTTCATTTCCGCTCTATCGTGATTGAACTGTTGTGGTTCCTTAAAGGCGATACCAATGTTCAATATTTGCAAGACAATAAAGTATCGATTTGGGATGAATGGTCTACCGCAGAACAAACTGCACGCTTTGGTCGTCCTGCCGGTGAATTAGGTCCTGTTTATGGTCATCAATGGCGTAATTTCGGTGCAACCAAAAAAGCCGATGGCCTATATGAACAAGATGGTTTCGACCAAATCAAATGGTTGGTCAATGAAATCAAAACCAATCCTAACTCTCGTCGTCTAATCGTGTCTGGTTGGAACCCAAATGAGGCAGGTAATGTTGCATTGCCACCATGCCATACCTTGTTTCAATTTTTTGTTCAAAACGGAAAATTATCTTGCCAATTATATCAACGTAGTGCTGACGTTTTCCTAGGTGTGCCGTTTAACATTGCCAGCTATGCCCTGTTAACACACATGATTGCACAAGTTTGTGGTCTTGGTGTGGGCGACTTCGTTTGGACCGGTGGGGATACACATTTGTATGCCAACCATTTCGAACAAGCGCAGTTGCAACTGACACGTGAACCAATGGGTCTGTGCCAATTAAAACTCAATCCTGAAATTACCGATCTTTTCGATTTTAAATTTGAAGATATTGAAATCGTAGGTTATGAATCACATCCTGCAATTAAAGCCCCTGTTGCGGTTTAATTTTTATATTAAATTTCAAATAGTTAAAACCAATATTAACAATTGATTTTACCTTAAAAAAGACAGAAGCTATTTAATTTAAGATTTTATAGTTACAATATCCAAATTCAGCTTTTTAATAAGCCGAATTTGGATATTGCTTTTTTTATGGTTTGGATTTTAACGTTATGACTTTCCAAAATTTAGAGGTTGTGCATGTTGTTGCAATGGATAACCAACGTTGTATTGGGAAAGATAACGATCTTCCTTGGCATATTTCTGCCGATTTAAAGCACTTTAAAGAAATCACTCAAGGTGGAGTGATTATATTAGGTCGTAAGAATTTTGACTCAATTGGTCGCCCACTTCCTAAGCGTGTCAATTGGGTTGTAACGCGTAATCTCGATTGGTCTTTTGAAGGTGTTAAAGTAGCTCATTCAATTGAAGAAGCCTTAAAAAACTCTATGGACGATGTTAAATCTTCAGAAAAGCCAAATACTATTTTTATTATTGGCGGTGGAGAAATTTTTCAACAAACCATTAATATCACCGATCGTCTAGAATTAACACACATCGATTTAAATGTTGATGGAGACATTTTCTATCCTGAAATTCCTGCGGACTTTCAAAAAGTGGCATCAGAACAACACATCGACGACAAAACTGGGATTGCTTTTGAGTTCGCAACTTACCGAAAATAAAGAAAAATCTTAAGCTAAAAGAAAAATATGCAACAGAGTGACCAACGAGCAATGTTCAAAAAAATAGGGCGAAGTATTCTTCATGCTCTATTTAGTGTGTTTGTCCTCTGTTCTTCGATTTGGCTCTGTGCCGCCCTGTGGATACAGCAACCGGCAGGCTGGTTAGGCAGCCGCATTATCATTGGGATCTGGATTGCTTTCGCCCTGAGCATTTTAGGCTTCTATATTACCCAACACTTTTTTAGCCGTCGTAAAGATGTCTTGATTTATATTGTGGGCTTTATCTGTGGTCTATTTTGGTATTTTGGCATGGAAGCACGCCAAGATCGTGAATGGAATCCTGAAGTAGCAGAAATTCTACATTATGAAAAGCAAGACAATCTCGTCACCTTGCACAATGTGCGTAATTTCGACTGGCATGCCGATGGCAGCTATACCCCGCGTTGGGAAACCCGCCAATATGACCTGAGTCAAATCAATGGCGTCAACATCATTACCTCGTATTGGATGGGGCCGCAAATTGCCCATACACTGGTCAGTTTTGATTTTGCTGACCGACCACCGCTGACATTTTCGATTGAAATTCGCAAAGAGAAAAACGAAGAATTCTCTGCGATTGGTGGTTTTTTCCGTAAATATGAACTGAGCCTTATTGCATCTGATGAAAAAGATATCATCTATACCCGCAGCAATACACGCGGAGAACAGGTTTATTTCTTCCCCGTAAACATGCCAAAATCTGAAATGCAGGCGCTGTTTATTGAATATCTACATAAAGCCGATGAACTGCAGACTCAGCCCAAATGGTACAACACGCTCACTAGTAATTGTACAACACTGGTTTTTGACATGATTCAAGCCGTTTCCAAACATCAACTTCCAACCGATTACCGCTTATTTGCATCCGGTTATTTGCCGAATTATTTATATGACCTCCATGCCATAGACCAAAATTGGGATATGAAAACATGGTATCAAAAAGCCCATGTTAACCCTCGTGTCTCTCAAATCAAGCAACTGAGCAGTGAACAATATTCCAAATTAATTCGACAAGGTTTGCCGCATTCACATTCAAATCCAAGCGCCAATCAATTGTAATTCTTAAATAATGATACAAATATGGCTAGCTTATCTGTGCGATATTTGCTTAGATAGTTGAAATGCTTCCACGGGGAAATTCCGATGCTAAAACAAATATTTGTTGCTGCAACTTTGGTTTCAACTTTAGTGGTGACAGGCTGTGAAAGCATGCCTGCACAAGACAACACCATAACTGAAAATTTAAACCTATTACAGAATCGTACTTGGATTGCCACTCAGATTGGCAACACTCCAATCAAAACAGCACCCAATGCGCATAATATTCCAAGCATTCAATTCGATGCGGCTTCAAAACGTGTCTCAGGTGCAGACGGCTGTAATCGTATAATGGGTGGCTATAATGCTGGCAAAGACACCATAACGTTTGGCCCGATTGTTGCGACACAAATGGCTTGTCTCAATAACAATGGGCTAGAGCGACAGTACCATGCAGCACTCGAAAAGGTAACGCATTATCAAGTTTTTGGAAAAACCTTGAAATTGCTAGACCGTCACGGCAATTTATTAATTCAATATGAAAGCGCTGTTCAACCGCGTTAAATCATTAAAAAAGTCTGCTTCGGCAGACTTTTTTATTCACTGTTCAGTCATGCCAGAGACATTTAATGCACATAAACTAGTGATTAGTATACAGACGTACATTGCAGTTTTTAGCTATAACCCCATATTAAACATCAGGGAACAAGATAGGATTTCACTATGCAACAAGCGGTATTTGGTGGTGGGTGCTTTTGGTGTGTAGAAGCAGTTTTTCTACAACTAAAGGGCGTGCAAACAGTCGTCAGTGGTTATGCAGGGGGAGTTACTCAGCATCCGAGCTATGAGCAAATCTGTGAGGGAAACACCCAACATGCAGAAGTCATTCAGATCAATTTTGATGACAGCCAAATCAGTTTTAGCCAATTGCTGGATGTATTTTTCGCAACTCACGATCCAACCACGCTGAACCGTCAAGGCAATGATGTCGGTACACAGTATCGCTCAGTGATTTTCTATCAGGACGAATCACAAAAGCAGCTGGCTGAACAACGTATTGAAGAATTAAAAGCTGAAGGCATCAATATTGTGACTGAACTGAGTCCAATGCCGACCTTCTACCCTGCCGAAGAATATCATCAGAACTTCTTTGCACGTAACCCAAACCAAGGTTATTGTAATTTTTCAATACCACCTAAACTCATGAAATTACGTAGCAAATTTCAAGACCTACTCAAATCTGAGTGATCTAATTAAACGGCATCTATTTTCAAAATAGAGACATAAAAAAAGCGACATTTCAGTCGCTTTTTTTAGTTATCTTTGCTCAGTGCTTAGTTATCACTGGCAAAGGCGATATCGCTGAGTCCGGCTCCACTCGCACGCGACATCACTTGTGCAACTGTGTCATAACGTGATTCTTTATCGGCTTTTAATACCAATGCAGGCTTACGTTCTTGCTGACCAGCTGTATTTAGACGACTTTCTAAATCTTCGAGCGTGACAATATCACCATTCCAAGCGATATCACCCGCTGAGTTAATGCTGATGGTGACGCTTTCAGTTGGCAGATCAATCACTTCTGCAGTCGTTTGTGGCAAGGTTAATGGAATTGATGGGTTGGCAACAGTCGCAGTCACCAAGAAGATGATCATCAATACCAACATAATATCGATGAGCGGAATGAGGTTCATCTCATTCATGCCAGCATCGTTGTCTTCACCCAATTGAAAAGCCATTAAGCTTGACCTCCAGCTAAACTTTGCTGTGCAGTTTTCACGTCTTCTTTCTTCGCTGCAGATTCTTGTTGCAACATAGTATCAATCAATAAACCATGCGCTTGATCTTGCAATTCATTCGACAGTGTACGGTTAAAACGAACACAAATGTTATAAGCCAATACCGCAGGAATCGCCACAGCCAAACCAAGACCGGTCATGATCAAAGCTTCACCGACTGGAGTTGCCACTTGCGCTAAACCCGCTTGACCGCTTTTACCCACTGCTACAAGGGCATGGAAAATACCCCATACTGTACCGAACAAACCTACGAACGGTGCAATTGAAGCAATCGTACCCAATACAGATACGCCTTTTTCAGCATTAGCTTTTTCTACCGAAATTTGACGTAGTAATGCTTGTTCAGCCACAGCCTTACGTTGTTCAAAAGCCAAAGGAGCAAATTTCGCTTTCAGTTTGCTTAGTGCATCTGCAAGGTGGTTATACGCCACTTGTTTGAGCTGACGTGTGCCCATAATACGAAGAACGAAGATCGTCCAAGTCGCAATCGACATTGCAAGTAACACGAAATACAGTGTTTTGCTGACTGCATCTGCATGTTGCCAATAAACTGAAAAGTTCATATTCGAACTCCTAATGGGTTAGCCGGAATCTTAATTAAGTTTAAAGTTAAATGGTTGATCAACTCGCGTCGGAGTTGCGACACCATTATCAATATATTTGGATAAACGCGCACGCTTCACTGCTGCAGTCACTTTACGGTTCACAGCAGCACCACAAGTCGAGTTTTTAATCGTTGCTGATTCGACTTTACCTTCAGCACTTGCAGCAATCGCAACTTCAACTGTACACGACGCTTTTAATTCACCATCTTCAAATTGAACATTCGGTTTCTTAATCCAACTGACACCATTACCAATGCTGACTGTTTTAGGTGTCGGTGGCGCAGGTGGTGCTGGAGGCGCAGGTGGTGGTGCAACAGGTGCCGGAGGTGTTGGTTCAACACGAACGACTTTCGTTTCAGAAACCACAGTTGAAACAACAGGTGTTGGTGGTACGTTTTTGACCGCTTCAACAGTTGGTTTCGGCGCATCTTTCTTTTTCACCTGTTCCACTTTTTCCACTTTCTTCGGTGGAGGTGGTAAAGGCTTATCTACAATTTTAACTTCTTTTGGCTTTGGTGGCTCTTTCTTCGGTTCTGGTTTTGGCTTCGGAGGTTCTGGTTTTTTCTCTTCAACAATCTTCACAAAGCGAACTTTAATCGGATCTTTTTCGATCGGTTTAAATTCTGGTGCTTTCATATTGCTGACCGCCCACAATACCCCCATATGCCCTACCACAACAGCGAGAAGCGCAGTAATGATTTTCTTTTTCATCGGGTTAGGTGATTGCATCATTGGAGCGGGAGATTGACTCATTAAACTCAGTTACCTTGAAGAAGCGATTGCATTTATTTTGTCAAAAATACAATCATGCTCATCGGTTAGCACAATTAAAGTACGGCAATAATAAATGAGAAGTGTTTTCATTTGCAACTATTAATTCGTCAGATTTAATGACTTTTTTTAATCATAATATAAAAAAGGCATACCTAAAGTATGCCCTTTTATTCAAAAATTCATCTCGTTTTATTGAAATACAACAGTTTTATTACCATCGACAATAATACGATCTTCAAGATGCCATTTGACTGCACGTGCGAGCACATTACGCTCTACGTCCTGACCTAACTCGCGCAATTGTTCAACGGTAAAGTCGTGACTTACACGCTCTACGTCTTGCTCAATAATCGGACCTTGGTCAAGATCAGCAGTTACATAGTGCGCTGTTGCACCAATCAGTTTCACGCCTTTTTCATGCGCTTGCTTATATGGGTTCGCACCAACAAAGGCTGGGAGGAATGAATGGTGAATGTTGATCACTTTCATTTCCCATTTTTGAACAAATTCTTCGTCTAAAATTTGCATATAACGAGCAAGAACGAGTAAATCATTGCCTTGCATCAACTGATCAATTTGCTCATAAGCTTCACGTTTGTTTTCTTTATTCACAGGAACAACTTCAAACGGAATACCGAAATTTTCTACAGATTCACGTAAAGCATCGTGGTTAGACACGACTTTGGTGATTTCACATGGCAAACCACCACGTGCATGACGCCACAACAGCTCAAGCAAAGCATGGTCAACTTTTGACACCAAGATACCGACTTTCTTCACATCACTGACTAAAGCTAAACGCCAGTGCATGTTGTAACGCTCAGCAACATTGCTCGCAAATGTTTGAGTTAGACTTTCTTTACGGCTTTGTAAATTGTCCAATTCGAACTCAACACGCATGAAGTATCGCCCCCCTTGAGCTTCAGTCGCGTATTGATCAAGTGCGGTAATATTTGCTCCCTGATGATACAAAAAGCTCGATACAGCTTGCACAATCCCTGGTTTATCTTCACAGGTAATGAGTAAGCGTGCTGTGTTAGCGGTCGACATATTCATGTTGGTTTATATCACTAATCAGTTAAATTGAAAAAAGAGCCGAGTATTCTAACGCTTTTTAAAGCCAGACTAAATAGTCTTATTCAGTAACCTGATGCTTTACGTTTGAAAGACTTGCAAATAAGTCCGACGGCCCTAAAGTTTCGAGCAATCGCTCATAGGTTTCACGGCTTTCACCACGTAGATATGCGCCTTCTAAGAACACCATTTGTCGCAGTGCTTGCCACACCCACTTTTCTTCCAAAGTGTTGGAGTCGGTAATATGGCCCGACATATAAAGGAAGTTGGTCCAGTTGGTCAGCACGATCCACAAATTAATGGTTAAGGCCTCAATTTCAGAATCAGTCATCTGCATTAAACCTGCATCGACAAAGGCACGATAAATTTTCTGGCCTTGTTGCATGACTTGACCAGCAAAACGTGGATACATTTTACGGAAATCTTCATTATTTTCGACCAAGTGATAAACATCACGATGTAAAAAGCGATAAGCCCATAATTGGCTACTTAATACTTGAAAATAGCGAATTTTATCATTGGCATCTAATTGACGATCATCAGGAAGCGCTAACATTTCTAGCGTTTCTTGCTGATATTGCTCCATTAATTCCTTAATAATTTCACTTTTATTTCGGAAATGGTAATACAAGTTACCTGGGCTCATTCCCAGTTCAGCAGCAATATGATTGGTTGTCACTGAACGCTCGCCACGCTCATTAAACAACTGCAAACTCAGCTGCAAAATACGTTCTTTCGTTTTTAAGGTTTTGGTGTGAGACATCCTAAAACAACCATTTATTTCAAAGCATTAGAACACTAACACATAAAGTAACTTGACTATTTAGAGTATTTGCTCTAAAAATTAATTAATCGCTAATTTGGATATGGTCGTGCGACATGAATAGTCAAACAAAAACAACTTCAATGACACCACATTCTTTTGATCACCAGCATCTCAACAATATGTTGGAACAGCAGAAACAATCGTATTTACGTTACCCATTGCCTACAGCGAAGGAACGTATTGACCGTTTGGCTCGGCTTAAGCGTATCTTAGTTAAGTATCAAGATCAATTTGCTGATGCAATTAATCAAGACTATGGTAACCGTTCTATTGGTGAAACCAAGATTGGTGAGTTGCTCACATGTCTTGAACACATCAAATATTATAGCAAGCATTTGACAGACTGGATGAAACCATCCAAACGCCATGTCGGAATTATTCATCAACCTGCAAAAGCATGGGTGCAATATCAACCGCTTGGTGTCGTCGGCATTATTACGCCATGGAACTACCCACTGCTTCTTTCTATAGGCCCACTGATTTGTGCTTTGGCTGCGGGCAACCATGCCATGATCAAAATCTCGAGTGCCTCTGCGGCATTCGGTGATGTATTAGAAAAAGCCCTCGCAGAAGCATTTCCTCAAGAATTGGTCGCAGTCGTCAACGGTGGTGGCCCAATTTCAGATGCGTTTAGTCACCTTGCCTTCGATAAAATGATTTTTACTGGCTCGACCAATGTCGGTAAAACTGTCATGGCTGCTGCGTCTGAAAACTTAGTTCCGGTGATTTTAGAATTAGGCGGAAAGTCACCTGTATTGGTTCATCCGTCTATTGACCTAGCAGATGTCGCACAGCGTCTTGCGGTTGGTAAACTTTGGAATGCAGGTCAAACTTGTGTTGCACCTGACTATGTGTTCTTACCTCGTGGTAAAACGGCTGAATTTTTAGATCACTATAAAGTGTGCGTTGAAGCCATGTACCCAAGTATTGCTCATAATCAGGACTACACCTCGATTATTAATGACAAGCAGTACAAGCGCCTACAAGGTTATTTAGAAGATGCACGTGATCAAGGCGCACAAATCATCAGTTTTAACCCACAAAATGAAGATGTGGACGCTGTACGTAAAATTGCACCGACTGTGTTAACAGGTGTCACTCCAGACATGCAAATTATGCAGCATGAAATATTCGGTCCGATCCTTCCGATCATGGAATATGATCAAATTGACGAGGTTATTGCTTTTATTAATAGCCGTCCTCGTCCACTTGCTTTATACTATTTCGACTTTGATCAGGCACGTGCCGACTATGTCGCAACACGTACCCATTCAGGACATTTCGGACAAAACACGGTATTAACCCATGTTGCTCAAGATGACCTGCCGTTTGGCGGTGTGGGGGCTTCGGGTATGGGTAAATATCATGGTCCAGAAGGTTTCTTCAGTTTGTCGCATGAACGCTCGGTGATGTCGAATCCAAAACTCTATAGTTTGAAATTCATTCTTCCACCGTTCAATAAGCCGATCCACAAACTGATTTCGAAGACACTTCTTCGATAAACGATCAAGGCATGAACGATCACACTAGGTGATCGTTCGTTTTATGCAAAATCGCTTGTCTTTTAAGCGCATTTTTGATATAAAACGCCCCTTGAATGAATTCAATGTTTTTTTTGACTGGCCATACAGATTTGCTGTTGGCTAAATCAATGGAGTTACACCATGTCTAAGGTTTGCCAAGTTACCGGCAAGCGTCCAGTCGTTGGTAACAACGTCTCACACGCCAACAACAAAACTAAACGCCGGTTCGAGCCGAACCTGCATCACCACCGTTTTTGGTTAGAAAGCGAAAAACGTTTCGTACGTCTTCGTCTAACTACTAAAGGTATGCGTATTATCGACAAATTGGGCATCGAAAAGGTTGTTGCTGACCTACGTGCTCAAGGTCAAAAGATCTAAGGAGCTACGAACATGCGTGATAAAATTCGCCTAGTTTCTTCTGCTGGTACAGGTTATTTCTACACTACCACTAAGAACAAACGTACTATGCCGGAAAAAATGGAAATCAAAAAATTTGATCCAAAAATCCGTCAACACGTAATTTTCAAAGAAGCTAAAATCAAATAATTTTAGTTTTTTGAAAAAAACGACCTGCTTAGGTCGTTTTTTTTTGCATTTTTTTTATTCGAATTGCTAAACTTTCAGAATGCTTTTGGCACTTTTTGTGCTTGTCTTTTTTACCCTTAACTTAGGCTTAAGGAGTTTTTAGTGCCTCATGATGTAGAACTCATAATATTACTTGCTGTTGGCTTTGGTTTTGCCTTAATTTTTGGCTATATAGCTGCGCGCCTGCGACTTCCTCCCCTCATCGGCTATCTGATTGCCGGTATTATTATTAGCCCAAATACGCCTGGAGTAGTTGGTGACATCCATCTCGCTAACCAGTTGGCCGAACTCGGTGTCATGTTCCTGATGTTTGGCGTGGGTATGCACTTTTCACTCAATGATTTGATGCAAGTCCGTCGTATTGCTTTGCCCGGTGCCATTTTACAAATTGCAGTGGCGACCTTACTGGGTATGGGAATTTCCATGCTTTGGGGCTGGAGCATGGGCTCAGCCTTAGTGTTTGGCTTAAGTTTGTCGTGTGCAAGTACGGTGGTTCTCCTCAAGGCTCTAGGTGACCGAGGCTTACTTAACTCCGTGAATGGTAAAATTGCTGTAGGCTGGCTCTTGGTTGAAGATCTGGTCATGG
Organism: Acinetobacter sp. YH12251; assembly: GCF_013417465.1. Classification (NCBI taxonomy): domain Bacteria; kingdom Pseudomonadati; phylum Pseudomonadota; class Gammaproteobacteria; order Moraxellales; family Moraxellaceae; genus Acinetobacter; species Acinetobacter sp. YH12251. The sequence continues at coordinate 167,189 of NZ_VPDZ01000007.1, forward strand.
TCTTGGTTCTGGTCTTACTCCCTGCCACAGCAGTATTGCTTGGTGGACAGCCACTCACAGAAAGTAGTGCAGATGAAAATATCTGGCTCACCCTTGGTATTACCTTACTCAAAGTGGCAGGTTTTATTGCCTTTATGCTAATCATTGGTAAACGCTTAGTGCCAATGATTATGCAAGTGGTTGCACGCTTAGGCTCACGTGAATTATTCACGCTTACCGTGGTTGCAGCAGCTGTGTCTATTGCCTTTGGTGCCTACAAGGTATTTGGTGTATCCATGGCGCTGGGCGCATTTTTTGCCGGTATGGTGGTCAAAGAGTCTGACTTTAGTCACCGTGCAGAAGAAGAAACCCTTCCGCTTCGTGAAATTTTTTCAATTTTGTTTTTCGTCTCCGTCGGCATGCTGTTTGATCCACGGATCTTGATTGAACAACCGCTTCACGTCTTAGCTGTGGTCGGCATTATCATGATTGGTAAGACCATCGCTGCAATGGCGTTGGTGTTGTTCTTCCGTTACCCCATCAATACAGCATTAACCGTTGGTGCGAGTTTGGCGCAGATTGGTGAGTTCTCATTTATTTTAGCGACCTTAGGTGCATCTCTAAATCTCCTTTCAATGGAAGGTCAAAATCTGATACTGGCAGGCGCTTTAATCTCGATTACGCTGAATTCATTTATATTCTCTGCAATCGAGCCTATGCAGCGACTCATCCGTGAGCGCTCGAATTTGGCCCGTTTACTGGAACGTAGTAGTGACCCATTGGCCATGTTGCCGGATGAGGTCTCACAGGATTATCTGCGTGATCAGGTGGTGCTGATTGGTCATGGTGAAGTCGGTCGTCGTATTACCCGCGAATTAATGAATGAAAACATTAAAGTGGTTATTGCTGAAGAAAACCGTGAAATCGTGGAAAACTTGCGGGAAAAAGGCATCGCTGCGGTATCCGGTGTAGCAACAGAACCTGGGGTTTTAATTCAAGCCCATATTCAACACGCACGCCTTTTGGTCATTTCACCTATGGATATTTTAGATATTCATAAAATTGTCGATATTGCCAAAATGCTGAATCCTTCTATCCAAGTATTGGTGTGTGCGGAAAGTAAAGAAGAAGCTGAAGTCATTCGTCGTGACAATATCGGTGAGGTTTATTATGCCAAAGAGGAAATGGCGAAAAATATGAGCAATCATATTTTAAATCAAATCCAAATTGCGCATCACCAAACACCGACACACTAAATGCCTAAATAAAACGCTTAGGGGGCAATACCCAAAAGGCGATGCATTAAAGCATCGCCTTTTTTTAAACTGATATAATTCAGTAATATTAAAATCACAAATAATTGAATTTAAAAAACATATTGATAAAATGAGCACCAAACAAAGCATCATTATAAAAACTTCAAAAAAGATAAACATGTTCATTCTCTATTTAGGCTTTGCCATTATTTTAATTGGCGGTCTGGGCTTTCTCATCGCTGCATTTAAAACCAGTATTTTATGGGGACTGGGCTGTCTATTGTTTTATCCCATTTCCATCGTCTTTCTGATTCTGTATTGGCAAGATGCCAAAAATCCTTTTTTTCTTACAGCTCATCGGGGTCTTTATTGTATTTTTAGGTTCGATACTGATCTCACCTACTGAACTGGGCACAGTCTAAGTGTCATTTTGGGCATAAAAAAACGCACCGAAAGGTGCGTTTTCATCATGATCTAAAAATCAGTGCCTATATGATTAGCTCATATATTTAGGCTTTTCATCGACCACTTCGGCATGCCATTCATCCACTTGTTTTTCTAACAAACCAAACAATGCAGCCTGAATCATTTGCTGAGCGATCACACTCATTTGATCGCCCAAAATATTGCGTAATTCTTCATTAAATTGGATAGTCACCAAAGGCTCTTTTTCTGAGCCTGCATTACGCAATGCCAACTCACCACCTTCCAATTGAACCAGCTCTAAAATTGCTTCCTGGTTCCCAAAGAGTTCTTTCAACTGTTCTATAGACATATATCCCTCCATGCGCAACATGGTGATAAAGGCATCTGCACTTTGTATTACTTAGATAATCTTATATCGGGTTAAATAAATTTATTTCAAGTAGCAATAGTCCAATTAGAACTCCACCATCTCGTTACGAAATCCATCAATTAATTGAGTTAGATCACGATGCCATTCACGCAAAATAGCGGTATCTGGCAACCATGCTTGCGGTGTTTGGGTAACTTTAATAATTAAATTTGAAGACGTTTCATCTTCTGGCTCTGGTGCAGACGGTTCAGGTGCATACTGACACATACGATGTGCGCGTTTCAGCTCTGCAATAAAACCTTGCTTGGCCAATTGCTGCATAACAGTCACTTCAGGTGATACCTGACCTTTTTCAGCCATCAGCGTTTCAATCGACTTTAACGTGGGCGCAGGCTCATTTAAACGATAGTAACGCACCAACTCTTGTAAAAACGCAAGTACTGCACCATGCAAATGAAAAACCGCTGCTTCGCGATAAGCCTGAGCTTGTTGAACATGATCGGTCTGCTCGGCTTGCTGACATGCAAGACGGCTAAAATATAACTTTTGATTGGTACGATCAGCATGAAAGCGAGCAACACGAGACATGAACAATTCCCTAAATTTTGGCGTTTTTCTACATGAATAAGCTTAAACGGATTTTTAGGAAATTCACAATAAATATTATGGATGATCGATTTCAATTAAATAAATGTCACGCTTTGCAGGAACAGACATATCCCAATGGATCATCCTGATATTTTCCAAACGCCAAGCCCAGTACCCTGCTGCCCAATATGTCGCCTGCGCTAGCTCTACCTCATTTTCAGTCCATGCATGAACGTCATATACATCGACCATCGCCACCGCACGTCCAATATCTTCATCTCCACTTTCATGTAAGTAGCGTTGATTTTCCACAATCACTAAATCTTTTAAAGGCAAATGCTCAGGCCGCCATGAGCGGACTTCAAGCGTTTTAAGCCCGCACGCAATGTTCGAACCAGATGGCGCAACAATAGACAAAGCCGAGTAGCATTTTTTCATAGATCACCGATAAAAAAAGGAGCGTAACGCTCCTTTTTAAATTTATGCTTTAGGCTTATCTTCAGCCGCTTTTACGCGAATACCTGCACCTTTGACTTTCAAAGTATTCAGGCCTTTAATCGCTTTTACAGCTTCACGACCATTTGGCATTTCGACAAAACCAAACCCTTTCGATTTACCTGTGCTTGCATCCATAACAACAACAGCAGACTCTACTGCGCCAAATGGTTTAAACAGTTCAACCAATTCTGCTTCAGTAACTGAACGCTCTAAGTTACGTACTAAAATTTTCATTCAATCTTCCAAATAGACAGCATCATCAAAAAGCATTTGTCTATTTTGCTTTTTAACTTGCGTGTAAATCACGTCAAAAATCTATTTTAATCGAGATCGATACCAAAATCTAAATTAATCGATTTTCTTTCGATTAACGCACTTTTTACGGTTTGTTGACGGGTTTTATAATGTGTTTCCAAACTACATAGGTTTCGAGTTAAATCATTCATAAAGTAACTTTCTACTTTACGCCCTTGCTCATCGACAGTTTCACGCGCCCAGTGGTTCAAGTTTTGCTTAGTCAAAATCAATTCATTTTGCGCACGTGTCAGCGCCACATATAACACGCGGCGCTCTTCTTCCACTTCATCGAAATTGCCTTGGGCACGTGCATGCGGGTATTGCCCTGGCGTGACATTCGCCACATAACAGACTTTTTGCTCCGTTCCTTTTGCCGAATGAATGGTAATTAACGTCACGACATCACTATCTGATTGCCGTTCAATTTCAGAAATGGACACAGGATCGAGCACATACTCTTCAAGAAATTCACTGAGCTGTGTATGCTTTGATGCCAGTTGTTTCACCAGATCAAAATCCCCGACACGGCGGTTCCAATCTTTTTTATAGTTTTCTTCTAGCTGCTCAGAAATCGCTTGAACAGCCAAGCTTACACATTCTTTGACCTGATCTTTCAACACCGACATTTGCTTCATCATCAGAATCGCTTGGTCAGGTACTTTGCCAAACTTTTCCAACTTGGTTGCAATGGCTTGCATTTCTGGCTCGAGTAAAATCTGCTGCGATAACTTACTCGCACCGACATCACCCACACCATTCCACAAGGTTAAAAAACGCATCCATGCAATATCATCTAATGGATTCGCCACCACACGCAGTACACTCAGTAAGTCTTTTACATGGGCTGTTTCAAGTAATTTCATGCCGCCGATAAAGCGATACGGCACATTTGCGGCAATACAAGCCGCTTCAATATGACGAGCAGCAAAGCTTGAACGCACAAGCACCATATGATCCGACCATTTGCTGCCTTCGAGGTAATGACGCTCTTTGATGTCGATGGCAATCCATTTGGCTTCATCAAACTCATTCGGGAAAATATGCATTTTCGGCTTAATCCCTTCACCACGATAGGCATCTAGGCGTTTGTCATATTTAATTTCACTTTCATCCAACAACCAATTTGACAGATCTAAAATTTCTTGGGTTGAACGATAATTTTTTTCGAGTTTGAAAATCTGTGCGTCGGGTACACGCTCTTTGAAATGATGAATATTTTCAAAATCTGCACCACGGAAACCGTAAATGGACTGTGCATCATCGCCAACACAGAACAAGCTGACACGTTCTTTTAATGGCTCAAGTAACGCCCATTGCAGAGGATTGGTATCCTGCATTTCATCGACCAACATGTGGCGACAAATCGAAGCCACATAATCGACCAGTCCATCTGATTCCGCCAAGGCTTTCGCCACAATCGCCAAGATATCGTCATAATCGAGAAAACTACGCGCACGTTTACGAGCTTCGTATTCTTTCATGATATCCGCGATTTGATCTTTTAAAGCAAAGTACTCAGGCATTTGCTTTTCCATGGCAATGCTAAGTTTTTGACGCGTATTCCGCGCAAAAGAATATAGGTCACAGAGTTCTTTTGGCTTGGGTAAGTGATTGGGGTTTTTCTTATCATCACGGCCACGAATCAGACGGAACATCATGAGTTGATCATCACGATCAATAATCGAAAACTGTTCTAGACCAAAAGCTTTTGGAATGCGGCGCAAGAGGTACATACAAAAGGTATGAAAGGTTGATGCACGTAACCCTTTGGCTTGCTCCCCCAGAGCCAACTCCACACGAGCGACAATTTCACTGGCCGCACGGCGAGTAAAAGTCAAAATTTGAATTTGATTAGCAGGCACGCCTTGATCAATTAAATAAGCTGCACGCGCCACGATGGTTTTGGTTTTACCACAACCTGCTCCTGCCAAAACCAAGCTATGCTGTGCTTCTGTTGTTGCGGCTTGTTTTTGTTGAGGATTTAATTCATCAATCAGGTTGGCTAAACTCATATGTACTCATCATTTCATGGATAGGTATAGTTTAGCAGATTGAAAAAAAATACATGCTAATGTAGGATCAAAATTAAAACTAGAAAAAGATAAGTTTATGAAAAATTTTAAGCTAATTAACCATGTCCTTCAGCCAATTTTATTACTCATAATATTTACAAATCATCCATCTTACGCAAAAAAATTGACTCAAACTGAATTTGATCAGTTGATAAATAAAAATAATCAGAAAGGATTTCAACTCCATGATGAGCTAGCTGTAGCTCTAATTTCTGGCAATCATAAACTTATATCCGATAATTTATGTGCAACTTATAAAATGAGTAAAGCACAATATGAAATTGCTTCAGAGAATTCTGAATTATTAAAAGCGAAACGGGCAAAAGAAAATGCAATAGAAAATATAAAAAACATTGAAAATATAATTCCAAAAAATCAAAAACCAATGGAAAAATATTGCAAAGATTCTCAACCAAATTAATCTTATTTTCCAACTATGATTATCTTAAAACTCGCTAGATGCATTCATAAGTTTTACCTTGATTTTTATTTCAAACATCTCATCACATTTCGACAGCAATGCTCCAAATTTAGTTCCGCATTTTTTAATGCATCTTCCAACTTACAATCTGGTGGATTAATCCCAACAATCTGTGTGAAACCTAAATCATAGAGTTCTGCTATCCCCTCACCCACTAGACCAGCAAAGGCGATCACGGGTTTATTAAACTTTTTTGCAACCTGCGCCACACCAAATGGTGTTTTACCTAACTTGGTTTGATGATCAATTTTCCCTTCACCTGTCAGCACATAATCTGCCTGAGCTATTTTTTCCTTCAACTGACTTTGTTCAATGACCAATTCCACACCTGATTGCATCGATGCACCTGCAAAAGCCATCAACCCAAAACCTAATCCACCTGCAGCACCTGCACCTGCGACATCACGTAAAGTACAACCCAGTGTCGCTTCAACGACATTGGCATAATGATTGAGGTTCTGATCTAACTGACGCACCATCTCCTGCGTTGCGCCTTTTTGCGGGCCAAAAATATGGGATGCACCATTTTCACCACATAATGGATTCATGACGTCGCTGGCAATGATAATTTCTGTATGCGCTAAACGTGAGTCGAGCTGCGTCAAATCAATATTGTTAATTTGATCAAGACAACCACCACAAACTGCTATTTCCAAGCCATTTTCATCTAAAAATTGCGCCCCCAATGCCTGTGCCATACCTGCACCGCCATCATTGGTCACACTCCCGCCCAAGCCAATGATAATTTTACTTACTCCGAAGTCTAGAGCAGCCTGAATCATTTCGCCCGTACCATAAGTTGACGTCAGTAAAGGATTTCGCTGAGCCATATCGACAAGATGAATACCATTGGCTTTTGCCATTTCAATTACCGCAGTTTTTCCACCGTCGATCAAACCGAAATACGTCGTCACACGTTGATTGGGCAAAGGACCTGTAAGCGCTATCGTCACTTTTTGGCCGTCGCAAGCACTGAGTAACGCATCTACAGTTCCCTCACCACCATCTGCCATTGGCACAGCGATGACATTTGCATCTGGTATGAGCTTTAAAATTGCACGCTGCATCGCGTCACAGGCTTGTTGAGCACTCATACTTTCTTTAAATGAATCGGGCGCAAGAACAAAAGTGGTCATCTAAATGCTCAAAATAAAATTTATCCTCAACCATAACGGTTTTAAAATAGCAGGTATATCTAAAAACATCTGAAAGGTTCGAAATGTCACGAATCAACCTAGGTCAGTCTGCACCTGAGCTATATAAAAAAGTTGCAGAACTTGATGCACTGGCAATGCAAAAAATAAATGAAGCTGGCCTAAGTGAAGGATTAGCTCATTTACTCAAATTACGTGCATCCCAAATCAACGAATGTGCCTTCTATATTCGTATGCATGCACACGATGCACTGAAAACTGGTGAAAGCATTGAACGTATTAGCCTACTCAATGCATGGCGTGAAACTGCGTACTACGATGAAAAAGAACGTGCAGCTTTGAGCTTGATCGAAGCGATCACGTTAATTGCTGAAGGCCAAGTTCCCGATGCAGTTTATGAAGATGCTTTGCCCTTTTTAACAGATGAGCAAATCAGTGCCGTGGAATGGCTGGCTATTGTGATCAACACATGGAACCGAATTGCAATTAGTAGCCGCTATAGCGTGAAACCTTAACGGGTTGTACACATTAAAAGTGAATAAAAAAAGAGTACCTCAGCACTCTTTTTTTATTTATCAGATCCGCAAGCAGTTTACTGCTCTGCTGAGCTTTTCGGCACTTCACGTCGAATATAAGAAGCCAAAGTAAGGTAGTTGACCCCTTGGAATAAAATATCAACCGCCAAGAATAATCCTAATACCCAAAATGGCGCATCAGGCGACATCAAAATGATCACACCCGTAATCAAGGTCAATAGACCTGAAAATAGCGTCCATCCCCAACCTTGAAATGCTCTAAATAGCACAGCATTAAAGATACGAATGACCCCTGCAATGATCAAGATAATCGCCAATAAATTGGTCAGGACAATGGCTGTTTTGACAGGCGTTGTAAATGCATAATAGCCTGCAACCAAATACAGCACACCAAATAGTGCCCAGAACCAGCGGTAACCGCCTTCAAAAATTTTAAATGCTGCGATGAAGTGAATTACGCCACCTAACATCATCAGCACACCAAAAATATAAATTACCGTAAGTGTCGCAAATGGCAAAGCTGCCAAAAGGACCAATCCGAAGACCACCAATAAAGCACCTAAACCGAGATACCACTTACGGTTTTCATGGAGCTGACTGCGAATTAAATCGTTGCCTACTGTTCTCATGTTTTTTCTCAAGTTATTCGTTATTCAATGGATTATGCAACTTCATGATGAAGAAAAATGAAAGAAAAGTCCAAATCTTATCCACACTACCAATTGAAACTGTGGATAAGATACGTTTTATCCACATTATTTTTTCCATCCTACTTCAATCGCTGTGACGTCATTCACCACAGTATCAGCTAAATCTTCAGGCATTTTACTTTGCGTCTGTGAGGTAGGAATATGCCCCGCCATTAATTCAGCTTTGCTTTGTGGAAACAAAGGCTGCCGCTGGGGATCTGCATAACCGACAGGGAAGATTGGCTGACCTGTGGCCAAATCATATTTATCAGTTGCACCAAAAGCGTGTAATAACTCATGGGCTAAAACGATTTTATTCTGCGCTGTCTGTTTACTCGATGCAAATAAATTCACCGATCCAATTCGACCATTTTCCAAAGCTGTGGAATGTTTAAGTTCTTTGGTTTGGGTCGGATCGTAATAATTTAAAAATAGCGTGACACTCGAAACACCATCTACATTTTCATGCTGCTGCCAAGCATAGTAGCGGAATTTCAAACTCCATAAGATAACGTCCAACATACCGGCGTCATTGGGTACTTTGGGAGGTAAAACTTTCAGCTCACGACCTAACTTAAAATACACATAAGTCGGTTGCCCTCGGTATTTCTGTGCTGTCGCTTGTAAATATTGTTGAACATCATTTAAATCATTGACAGAGAGCTGCTGTATATAAGCTTGAGTGCTCTCTCGACCATCGGCATTAATTGGATGTAACAATACAAAGATCGGTTTACTCCAGTCTTGGTTTTTGTCTTTATAGGCATTGACTGCGACCACTAGTAGAATCAGCAGTAAACACAGTACCCGAATTTTTTTCCACATTTTAAATCGTACTCTGCTTTTTTATCTTTCTTAAATACATTTGACTCATTTCTATTTTTGTTTCAAATAAATTTAGCGTTTTAATTAGTCCAGATAATTTTGCTCGACCGTAGTTTCTAGAATCAAAGTCAGGTTTGACTGCGCTGATATATTGCCCAACCATACTTAAATTGGCCCATCCATTTTCATCCGCATTATCTTTCACAGCTTTATAAATCAAATTTAAAGTGGGTTTATCAATGATTTCAGTGATTGTATTCTCTTTAATCTGCACAGATGGCTTTGGTTCACTTACTTTTGTATTTTCAATGACTTCTTTAATTGGTGAATTAATAAGATCTTCTTCAGTATTTTTTAGCTCATTATCTTGCAGTAAGTTTTCAACATAAATAAATTTATCACATGCTTTTTTAAATGCCTCTGGCGTCGACTTTTTTCCAAAACCGTAAACACTTAGCCCATTTTCACGAATTCTAGATGCTAAAGGGGTAAAATCACTGTCGCTTGAAACAATACAAAAGCCATCCAATGCACCTGCGTACAGCAAATCCATCGCATCAATGATCAAAATCATATCCGTTGCATCTTTGCCCTTTGTGTAAGCAAACTGCTGAACAGGTGTGATTGCATGAGGAAGTAAGACTTCACGCCAATTTTTTAAGGTTTCGCTGCTCCAATCTCCATAAACTCGTTTAACACTTGCGATTCCATATTTTGCAACCTCTTCCAACACAGATGGAATAGCATTGGTCGATGAGTTATCCGCATCTATGAGTACAGCAAACTTTTTCGTTTGAATTTCCACTATTCCCCCAATCATTTTTATCATTTAAATTTTGATTAATTCTGACATAAAAAATGCCGACCGAAGTCAGCATTTTATTGATTTTAAAGCTTAAGCCTCAACCCACTTACCGTCTTGGTACACCAAAGACCATTTGGTTTGTTTTCCTTCAGCATTTTCAGAACCAATATATTGCGCTTGGTTCTTACGGCTGAATTTCACCAATGTTGGGTTTCCTTCAGGATCGACATCCGGCGCTTGCAAGATGAACTGATATTTTGCATCCAACTGATCTGCGACAGAACGTAGTTCAGCCACTTTCGGTGCACGAGTTTCACGTACTTTCGGGAACTTACTTGCAGCTAAGAATAAACCTGCTGCGCCATCACGAAGGACAAAGAAGTCATCATGTTTTGTTGAACGTAAGTGCTCCATTTTAATTGGATCTACACGTGGAGGTGCAGGCTGACCGCTCTTCAACACTTTACGTGTATTGTCACAGCTATTACATGCAAAGTAAGGACCGAAACGGCCTGTCTTCAATTGCATTTCGCCATCACATTTGTCGCACGGAATGGTTGGACCATCATAACCTTTGATTTTGAACTCACCTTCTTCAAGCTCAAAACCAGCGCAGTCTGGGTTATTACCACAGATATGCAACTTACGCCCACCATCAATCACATAGCTATCCATGGCTGTTTCACAGATTGGACAGCGTTTTTTCGACATTAAATCTGCTGTTTCTGCCGAGTCATCGTCAGACAGTGCAGCCAATGATTCTACAGGTGTCAGGTTCAAAGTCCCCTTACAACGCTCTTTTGGCGGTAAGTTATAACCTGAACAACCCAAGAACACGCCTGTAGTCCCTGTACGAATCTGCATCGGACGATCACATTCTTTACAGTGCACAGCATCCACTTCTACAGGTAAATTACGGCGCATGCCATTTTCACCCTGAGCTGTGGTTAAGCGTGTTTTAAAATCACCGTAGAAGCTATTGAGTAACTCTTTCCAATTACGATCACCATCCGCGACTTTATCCAACTGACCTTCAAGATCTGCCGTGAATGCATAGTTCATCAAGTTATTAAAGTTTTCATCGAGACGGTCTGTCACGATTTCACCCATTTTCTCGGCGAACAAACGACGGTTATCGAGCTTCACATAACCACGGTCTTGAATGGTTGAGATAATTGCCGCATACGTCGATGGACGACCAATCCCTTTTTTCTCAAGCTCTTTGACCAAAGATGCTTCAGTGAAGCGCGCAGGTGGTTTAGTAAAGTGTTGAGATGGATCTAATTTTTCTAGCTTCAGTACTTCCCCAACTTTTACGGCAGGTAGCAGTACATCATCATCCGATTTGTTTTGGCCACGCACTTTAGTGAAACCATCAAAGACCAATGTACGGCCTTTGGCTTTGAGTTCAACACCATTGGCATTGACTAAAATCGTTGATGATAAATATTCTGCTGGGGTCATTTGACATGCAACGAACTGACGCCAGATCAGGTCATAAAGACGCTGCGCATCACGCTCTACACCCACCAAACTATCGCCTTTTAGCGCTACATTTGATGGACGAATCGCTTCATGGGCTTCTTGCGCACCAGCTTTATTGCCGTAGCGATTTGGCTTCGCCGGCAGATATTTTTGACCAAATTCAGACTCAATATGACCACGTACCATATTGACTGCGTCATCACTCAAGAATGTTGAGTCTGTACGCATATAAGTAATAAAGCCGGCTTCATATAACCGCTGTGCCAACATCATGGTTTTCTTCACAGAAAAACCTAAACGTGTACTTGCTGCTTGTTGCAATGTAGACGTGATGTAAGGCGCGCTTGGATTAACCTTGGTTGGTTTGTCTTCACGTGCTGAAACTGTGTAGTCGGCATCTTTAATCAGGTTCAGTAAAGCATCCGTTTCAGCTTTATTGTGCAGTTTTAAAGTCTTGCCATTTTGCTTCACCGCTTCTAAGCGGATATCGTCTTTCTTCGACTTGGTATCTGCAAAAACTTGCCAAAATTCTTCTGGAATGAAGGCACGAATTTCACGTTCACGCTCAACCACAAGTTTAACAGCCACTGATTGCACACGACCTGCCGATAGACCACGGGCGATTTTTTCCCATAAGAGTGGCGAGATCATAAAGCCCACAATACGGTCGAGGAAACGACGGGCTTGCTGAGCATTGACTTTATCTGTATCGAGGCGAGAAGGATGTTTAAACGCTTCTTGGATGGCATTTTTGGTAATTTCGTTGAACACCACACGTTGATAACGTGAGTCGTCACCGCCAATCACTTCTTTTAAATGCCAAGCAATTGCTTCTCCTTCCCTATCCATATCCGTTGCGAGATAGACCTCGTCAACTTGCGATGCAAGCTTTTTCAGTTCCGCAACAACATGTTCTTTACCCGGTAGGACTTCGTACTGTGCCTTCCAGTCATTTTCAGGGTCTACACCCATACGATTAACCAAAGCTTTTTGTGCTTTTTTGGCTTTTTCAGCTTCAGTTAATTTTGCACGAGTTACTGGCTTTTTATCTGCTGTTTTACTCGAGCCGCCTGTAGGTAAATCACGGACATGACCCACCGATGATTTTACGATGTAATCAGAGCCCAAATATTTATTGATTGTTTTCGCTTTTGCAGGCGATTCCACAATCACTAACGCACGCTTTTTCCCAGCATCGGCAGATTTTGCTGTGGTACTTTTAGATGTGGACCGAGGAGCGTTCGCCATAGTTAACCATCATTCCTGTTTAATAGGTTTTTTAAAATTTAAAGTTCAGCCAATGAATGTAAAAATGCTTTCATATCTTCAAGCTGTGTGGCTCTTAAGTCAGATTCTTCGTTCCAATAGAGTCCTACACAGTTTGCCTGCATATCAATAGCATAAATGCCCTTTAATGTAATGGCTAAATCCTTGAACTTGTCATCACCATGCACCAGTTCAAGTTTGTCATCGACCACTAAAGCACGCATTAAAGGCAAACGCGCATCTGGAATCAGCACACTGTAATACGCCACCATACTGGCACGTTTTTCAGAAGCCATTGGAATCTTGGTCCAAGCAGGTGCAGCCACTAAACGTGGGTGCAGCCCCATCTTACGCGCCTTCTCGCGCATAATGCCCAAGGCTTTTTCTCTAGGATTTACTCGAAGTCCAAAAATCGACCCAAGTACAAAGACCACAATAAAAACGGTAACCCAGATTCCAGTATTTTCCATAGCACAACCTTTATATTCCTTTATTAGAGTTGCATAAGCGCAATATAAAACGCAAGTTCACTCGATAAAATTAATTCAGGAACATCTCGTGGCTATACAGCACTTCGTGACCATTCCAGTAGATATATCCTTTTTCGATCAACTCTTTAAGTAATAATCGAACGTCAGATTGCGGGAACATTTGCTCCAATAAATCACGTAAGGCGTAGATATCTTTTGGTTTATCTGATTTTAATTCATGCAATTTTCGGATCACTTCCATTTGCACCGGGTCAATTTTATTGAAATTTTTAAATAAGCCTTGCTGTGCAGCCTGAATCATCGACGCCGTATCATCAGTATTTGAGGTTTGTTCTTCGAGTGAAGCAGTAAATGCATTCAGGTCTGTTTTTATGGGCAATGCTGTTTCAGCAGTCGTATTTAAATCTAGCTGCACCCATTGTTTGAGTACTTTTTTTCGAATCGAAATCTGCTTATCAAAGCGTTTGACGATTTTTAGATTGATCAACATACCGACCAAATGCTGAGCTTTTTCGCTAGAGACTTGCAAAATATTCATCAATGAGTTTTTCAGTTTATCTAAACTGTTGGGTTTGCCACTGAGTTTTTCCAGACCATCACAATAGTGTTTAATCAGTAATAAATCAGGTTTATTCCGAATGGTTTCTAGGTCAGGAATCTTATACTTCACTTTATGTGAAACTTCTTGTTCTGACTGAATTTGAATGAGATGTGCACTGAGTCCAGAGCCATCCAATTGTTCCATCAGTAATTCAATATCAGGCATAGCTGAAATGACTTCAATATGCGCATCTAGATCCATCAAGGCCATCAGTTGCCCCACAATCACCGCATATTCAAATTCTTTTTGCGGCGTTTCTGGAATATCCAAAACCACCAATTGACCACTCGCAATCCACCCTGCAATTTCAGTCAAATCTTCAAGTGCATATTCAAATTTTCCGCTGCAGCTAAACACATACAAAGTACTGTAATGCTCAATGATATTGCGCAATAGATTTGCTGTGGGCGGGTTATTTTCCAAATCTAGCAGGACAACTTTTTGACTCATGAGATGAAATAATGGGTTTCGATCAGCAGATGCGGTGCATTAGACCTGTCACGCTGCAAAAGGTCAAATAAATTTACACCAATCCACAGCTTTGGCGCTGATTCGTCATCTGCCTGTCATTCAAAATCGACATTAATAATGCGGTGGGCGGTTGGTCATCGGGTCAAATGCCACGATGCCTTCAGATAAATCTGCCGATTCAATACGACGATACAACATCTGCATTTGTTTCTTTAAATCAGCGATTTCGGCGTTTTGACGCGCAACTTGATCATTCAGTTGGTCAACTAAATCATCTAAAAATGCAATTCGGACTTGCAAATCTTCAATGGGTGCGGAAAATGACGCCTGTTCATCAAGATTTTGTTGTGTAGTCAATTTACACTCCTCATATAAGATTTCAGGAAACATTATGGCCTATATTACTTTAAGGGACGTCCAGCTTGCGTTTGGCGGACCTTCCCTACTCGACGGCGCGAACTTCAGTTTAGAACGTGGCGAGCGAGTATGTCTAATCGGTCGTAATGGTGAAGGTAAGTCTACTTTACTTAAACTGATTGAGGGAACTTTATTGCCAGATGGCGGTGAAGTTTCATTGCAAAATGGCATTACGATTTCAATGCTTGCTCAAGATGTACCCATGGATTCGGGCAAAGTTGCTGATATTGTTGCCGATGGTGCAGGTGAAGCTGCAACTGTTCTACGTGCTTATCATGAAGCCAGCGAAGCCTGCGTACTTGGTGATATGGACGCCTGTGAGCGCATGGGTAACCTACAACATCAGATGGATCAAATGGATGGCTGGTCACTTGAAACCAAAGTGAATGCCATCCTCAGCAAAATGGGCCTAGACCCAGAAGCTGACCTTGCAGATTTGTCTGGTGGTCGTAAGCGTCGTGTTTTGTTGGCACGTGCTCTCTTAACGCAGCCCGATGTATTGCTACTCGACGAACCAACTAACCATTTGGACGTTGAAAGTATTGAATGGCTCGAAAAATTCCTGCTTGATCAAAACAACTTAACCCTGTTGTTTATTTCGCATGACCGTTCATTTGTCGACAACATCGCAACCCGTATTGTGGAACTTGACCGCGGTATTTTGCGTAGCTATGAAGGTAACTATTCACGTTACCTCGAACTCAAAGCTCAGCAAATGGAAGCGGAAGAAAAGCAAAATGCACTATTCGATAAAAAACTCGCTGAAGAAGAAGTGTGGATTCGTCAGGGTATTAAAGCGCGTCGTACCCGTAACGAAGGTCGTGTTCGTGCCCTAAAAGCATTGCGTGAAGAGTCTAAAGCACGCCGTTCACAACAAGGTAAAGTGAGCATGGCAACGCAAGATGCGCAGCGCTCAGGTAAAGTGGTCTTTGAAATTGAAAACTTAGCTGTGCAATTTGGCAACAGCTCACCAATCATCAAAGACTTCTCGGCACTGGTATTACGTGGTGACCGTATCGGCTTAGTCGGTGACAACGGTGTGGGTAAAACCACTCTTATCAAAGCTATTTTGGGTGAGCAAGAACATACTGGTACAGTAAAAACAGGTACACAGCTTGAAATTGCTTACTTTGATCAGCTTCGAAATGCACTTGATCTTGAAAAATCAGTGAAAGATAACGTCTCTGAAGGCTCAGACCATGTCGATGTCAATGGTAGCCGTCGTCACATCTACAGTTATTTACAAGATTTTTTATTCTCTCCAGAACGCGCACGTACACCGGTTAAAGCACTGTCTGGAGGTGAGCGTAACCGTATTCTGTTGGCTAAGCTTCTACTAAAACCATCGAACCTTATCGTGATGGACGAACCGACCAACGACTTGGATATGGTGACGCTTGAACTGTTGGAAGAAATGCTCAGCGCTTACAAAGGCACACTGTTACTGATTTCGCATGACCGTGCCTTTATGGACAACGTGGTGACTTCGACTTGGGTATTTGATGGTAAAGGTCAAATCGATGAATACATCGGTGGTTACCAAGACTATTTGGAACAGCGTCCTGACCAAACTGTCGTGGATCAAAAAAGCGATGTGAAAAAAGCCATGGCTAAAGCCGAAGCAGCGGCTGCCGCTGCGGTGCCTAAAAAAGTGAAGCTTAGCTATAAAGACCAACGTGCCCTAGAACAACTGCCGACTGAAATTGAAGCATTGGAACAAGAGCAAGCTGAATTGTCTGAAAAATTAGCTGACGGTTCTTGGTTCATGACTGATGCTGATGCTGCGACCAAAGCATCACAGCGTCTTGCTGAAATTGATGACGAAATGCTAGAAAAAATGGAACGTTTAGATGAGCTAGAAACGCTCGCTAAAGGCTAAATCTACAAATATTCCACACAGAAAAAGCCGTATTTCGATACGGCTTTTTTTATGTCATATGACTCGACTGGATGGCTAACCTAAATGACGCTGTTTCAAATTGGAGCATACAGCGTCTGTAAAGACGATTCCGCAAATGTGAAAAGCTTGCTATGGTGACGTTCAATATAAGATTGAGTCACGAGTATGCAAATTTCAGATCAAATTGTCTTGGTTACAGGAGGCGCACGTGGCCTCGGTTTGGCAATTAGCCAAACTTTAATAGCTGAAGGCGCACGCGTGGTCGTGAACTATCTATCCAGTCAAACTGCGGCAGAACAGTTGGCGACCGCATTTCCTCAGCAAGTGTTTGCCTATCAAGCAGATGTCACAGATAAAGCTCAAGTAGAACAGCTTTTTGCCGCAGCAGAAGCACATTTTGGTACCGCGATCACCTCTGTCGTAAATAATGCCCTCATCCATTTTCAATTTAATGGCGATGCCCGTCCTAAAATGGAAGAACTGACTGCACAGCACTTACAGCAACAGTTTGATGGCGCAGTCGTCGCTGCACTCAACACCACGCAAGCGGCGCTTCCCAAGATGAAAGCACAGGGTTTTGGTCGCATTGTCAATATTGGTACCAACCTGGTACAAAACCCTGTCGTGCCTTACCACGACTACACTGCAGCAAAGGCAGCTCTGTTGGCCTTCACCCGCACAGCGGCGCATGAGCTAGGTGAGTTTGGGATTAACATCAATATGCTTTCAGGTGGCTTATTACAAAGCACCGATGCCAGTAAAGCCACACCCGATGCCGTGTTTGATTTAATTGCGGCATCGACACCTTTACGCACAGTGACCACGCCTGAAGAATTTGCTGCGGCCATCATGATGTTCTTGTCCCCTTACTCACGTGCGGTCACCGGGCAGAATTTGATTGTCGATGGCGGTTTAGTCAAAGGTTAAGTCTGATGCAGCATGAGGTTGAACTTTCTCTTTCAATTCAGCTTCATGCTAAACTGAACCCTATTTTTTAATCTTTGATTTAGCCCTATGAGTCAAAAGCCAACATATCAACCCGGAAAATTCCAATGGTCTTTCTTACTTCCTCAGTATTGGGGAATTTGGATAGGGATTGTATTTCTTATGATTTTGGCGATTCTTCCGTGGGCAATTCAGTATCGACTTGGGCAATTCCTCGGTTCTGTCGCATTTAAAAATCTCAAATCACGTCGTAAAACCACGATTCGCAACTTGGAAGTTTGCTTTCCTGAATGGACAGCAGAACAGGTTGAGGCCAATGCACGACAGGTTTTTATCGACCAAATGATTGGCATTTTTGAAACTTTAAATGCATGGTACAGTCCGCAGTGGTTCAAAAATCGGGTGCAAATTGAAGGCTTAGAACATATTCAAAATGCACAAGCTGAAGGCAAAGGTATTTTACTCCTCGGCACACATTCTACCCTGCTCGATGCTGGTGGCTACTTATGCGCACAGTTCTTTGAGCCGGATGTGGTTTATCGTCCGCAAAATAATCCGCTGTTGGATATGTTGATTGTGCGTTGCCGTGCCACCATCTATGCCAACCAAATCGACCATGACGATATGCGTGGCTTGATTCGCAATCTGAAAAATGGCCATGCCATTTGGTACAGTCCCGATCAAGACTTTGGTTTAAAACAAGGGGTCATGGCACCATTTTTTGGTACTCCAGCAGCCACTGTTACTGCACATCGTCGCTTATTAAAAATTGCTAAAGCCGAGGCGATCCCGTTGTATTTTTATCGCGATGGCGACATCAGCAACCCTCAATATCATGTGCTGATTGAACCTGCTTTGGATAATTTTCCGAGTGAAGATGAAGTTTCGGATGCTGTTCGAACCAATAAAATTATTGAAAATCAGCTACGAATCGCACCGACACAATACATGTGGTTCCATCGCCGCTTTAAAACCCGCCCACAAGGCTATGACAAAATCTATTGAGTTCAACTCAGCACATAAAAAAGAGAAATGCTATGAAAGTAATGCAGCTTTTACCTGAATTGAACAGTGGTGGTGTCGAGCGAGGAACCTTAGAAATAGCTCGTGCTTTAGTGACCGCCGGTCATGAGTCCTTAGTGGTTTCAAATGGTGGTCGCATGGTAACTCAATTGGAAGCTGAAGGTTCAACTCACCTCACGCTCGCAATCCATAAAAAAGCCTTATCAAGCTTATGGCAAATTCGTCCTCTACGTAAACTGATTGAGCAACATCAACCAGACATAGTGCATGTGCGCTCACGTGTCCCTGCGTGGCTCACGCATTTTGCCCTCAAAGGGATTCCTGCAAACAAGCGACCTCACCTGATTTCAACTGTACATGGTTTTTATTCGATTAATCGCTATAGTCAAATCATGACGCAGGCTGAAAAAGTCATTGCGGTCTCGGATAGTGTTGTCAAATACATCACGGACAACTACAAAAACTGTCCTACCAAGGACATTGTGCGTATTTATCGTGGCATTGACCCCGCTGCTTTTCCACATGGTTATCAACCCTCAGCACAGTGGCTCAATCAAACCCTAAAAGATTTCCCTGAACTAGAAAATAAGCGTCTGATTTGCTTACCAGGCCGTATCACCCGTTTGAAAGGTCATGAAACCCTGATCCATTTAATGGAACAGCTACAAACACAGTATCCCGACGTACATGCGGTGGTGGTCGGTGGTGCAGATCCGAAAAAAGCGGCTTATTTACAAGAAATGCAAGACAGTATTGCGGCTAAAGGGCTGAGTGATCGGATTACTTTTGTCGGTCATCGTTCAGATATCCGTGAATGGTTAGCTTTTAGCGATTTGGTTTTATCTTTGTCGAGCCAAGCGGAAACCTTTGGACGGACTGTACTTGAAGCACTGTCTGTAGGTACACCTGTGATTGGTTGGAACCGTGGTGGTGTAGCTGAAATTTTATCCAATGTCTATCCGCAAGGTTTAGTCACTGTCGATGATGAAACACAATTACTCGACACCTTAAAGTTGCATTTAGACCAACCACAACACGTGCAGCCTATCAGCATGTTTAGTTTAAAAGAGATGTGTGATCAGACTTTGGAGTTGTATACGCAAGTGGTCTCTCAGCATTCAGCTTGATTGACTACACGCCATAGATCTTTGCTGTGCAGGATAACGCTCTGGAAATCTTTTTAATTCGGCAACTAGATCAGCATCTAGAAAGGATATTGTGAAATGCACAATATCCTTTTTTATTATGAACGACTCAATGGTTATTATGAATGACTCAATGGTGATTCAACCCTTCCATACACGGTATCGGGCCATCAACCAAAGGATCAGCGGCAACAACATGACATTTAGAATATGTTTCAAACTTTGCCCTATACGCCAAAAGCCTCTATCTAAAATATCATGGCGTGCATTAAACAATTCCAATCCCATTGCGACGACCACAACCGTCCAAATCGCATAAGGTGATTTCAATTGGCGGTGATGGCAAAAGGCCACAAAAAAGAACAGTATTAAGCCAAGGTAAATGGAAAGTGCATCGGTGGATAAGTGTGTAATCTGCAATATTTTTTGGTGCCATTCGGACAGCATAGAACGTCTCATACCTATATTTTTATTGGAAATTCATCGTTTTTTCTTGGCACACTGTATAAAGAAATTGATCAGAAGAAAAGCAAAAAAATCTATATCACAAAAGCAAAACCCGAGTTCTGCATCCTGCAAAACTCGGGTCTATGAGGTTGTGCTTTCACAAGTATTCTTTTTATTTTTTATTGGCTTTCCTTTCCTGCATCCGTTCCGTGATGCTTCCATCGGCTTCGTCTTCCTTAGTGGGATGTTCCGTTCCCAGTTCCATGTGCCGATGAACAAAGAATAAGTCAATACACTTGACCTGACCATTCGTCAGAAGCCGAAAGCTGTGTAAGCTATTTCTTACACTTTTCTCTTAAATCAAACAAAATCAAGGTGCCTTCGTACCATCCTTATAATCACGGGCGATTTCATCAGTCACAATCTTCTCCTCTTCCTCAGCTTTTTCTATACCCTCCTGAATTGCCTCTTGCGCTTCTTGTTCATCTTCATCTGTTTGCTCTAATTCTTCTTGGATTTGCTCAAATACCCTGCCTGTTTGCAGCACCACATAGACTGGAAAATGGTCTGAACCGATATTGGGCAAGCGTTCCATATGTACCAATGCAAAATCTGTACTATGAAAAATATGGTCGAGCGACCAACGCAGCAGTGGATAATTGGCATGAAAGGTATTTACGAAATGACGTCCAACACGCGGGTCTAAAAGCCCACTGATTCGTTGAAAGAGTCGTGTAGTACGTGACCATGCCACATCATTCAGGTCCCCCATAACGATGCAACTTTCATCTAAATCTTTAATCTGATCGCCCACAATCAGCAATTCTGCATCGCGTAAAGTTGAATCTTTGGCTTCTGTTGGACTTGGCGGTTTGGGATGTAAACAATACAGTTGAACCTGATTTCCTGATGCTAAGGTGACTCGGGTATGGATCGAAGGAATTTCATCACTGAGAATAAATTTGACTTCAGTTTCACTAAGTTCTAACTTGCTATACAAATGCATCCCATACAAATTATCCAAAGGTACGGGTACGCGATAAGGATAATCAGCTTCAATCACTGCCAATTCATTTTGCCAAGTTTGATCGGTTTCTAGCGTGAGTACTAAGTCAGGTTGATGCTTTTGTATTTGTGCCAATAATAAGTGATATTGAGTATTCGGCGTAAGTACATTTGAGACAATGATTGAAATTTGTTTCTGTTTATCTAACTGGTCTGAACGAACTTTTTTGACTTGTTTTTTCCAAATAAAGGTATAAGGCAAAACCATTTTTAATTGATATGCCAAGGCAGCAATCAACCCAATTAAAATGATTTCACGCGCCAAGTCCCATTCAGCATTCCATAAAATTAAGCCTATGAAGGCAAATATGCCCAAAGCCAAGATTTGCAGACGCGGAAAATCTGCACCACGAAACCACCATTCATCTCGTGGTATGAGTGACCAAAATGTCAACCAAATGACGAAGCCAGCCAGTATTTCAATCCAAACCATTACGCCTCCCTTATATTCTTTATTTTTTATTGATTCATAAATTTATATCAGTTTTGCATGTAACATAAACAAGATATATTGCACAATATTATTGGTGTTTTCATTATGTAGCGCTTGCAGTTATGCGCCCTTTTGGTACACTCGAACCCCCTTTTTATTTTTTTAACGCACCGAGGCAAAGTGACATGAAAGTAGGTCTGGTCGGTTGGCGCGGGATGGTTGGTTCCGTCCTTATGCAACGTATGGTTGAAGAAAACGATTTCGCTCATTTCGAACCGTTTTACTTTTCTACCAGTAATGCAGGTGGTGAAGCCCCTGCGTTTGGTGGTAAGACTGCCCCAGCACTTATGGATGCAACGGACATTGATAGTCTGAAGCAAATGGATGTCATTATCACCTGCCAAGGTGGCGATTATACGACTGAAGTTTTCCCTAAGCTTAAAGCTGAAAACTGGAATGGTTACTGGATCGATGCTGCATCGACTTTACGTATGGACGATGAAGCAATCATCGTACTTGACCCAGTAAACATGAATGTAATCAAAGACGGCTTAGTAAAAGGTACAAAAACATTCGTGGGCGGTAACTGTACCGTTTCACTTATGCTGATGGGTTTAGGCGGTCTATTCCAAAATAATTTAGTGGAATGGGCAACGTCTATGACGTATCAAGCGGCTTCTGGTGCAGGCGCGCAAAACATGCGTGAACTGATTTCAGGTATGGGCTACTTGTATAACAACACCAAAGACTTGCTGGATGACCCACGTTCACCAATTTTAGATATCGATTCTAAAATTGCACAGTTACAACGTGGCGAAGGTTTCCCATCTGCAAACTTCGGTGTGCCTTTAGCGGGTTCTCTCATTCCTTATATCGACAAACAGCTTGAAAGCGGTCAGTCGAAAGAAGAATGGAAAGGGCAAGTTGAAACCAACAAGATCTTAGGCAACCAGCAAATCGTTCCAATCGATGGCCACTGTGTCCGTATCGGTGCAATGCGTTGTCACTCACAAGCATTGACTTTAAAACTTCGTAAAGATGTTCCACTGGATGAAATCGAAGATATCATCGCAAGTGCCAACGATTGGTCTAAAGTAGTTCCAAATACCCGTGAAGCGTCAATGACTGATTTGACTCCTGTTGCTGTAACAGGCACCTTGTCTGTTCCAGTTGGTCGTCTACGTAAGCTCAACATGGGTAAAGAATACCTAGGTGCATTCACTGTAGGTGACCAATTGCTTTGGGGTGCTGCTGAACCTTTACGTCGTATGCTAAGAATTCTCATTGATTATAAAAATGCTTAAGCATTTTTAAGTCTCTGAACAGGAAGCCGATCACAATTGATCGGCTTTTTTATGTAACTGTCGTGTAAATATTTTACAATTCTTTGACAACTCGCTAATCTATAATTTTCGCCATGCGACATATATTCGAGCTAAAGATTAAGATGACCGTATATAACAAATTAAAGATCGCCATTTTAGCCGTTATTGCATCTCAAAACATTCAAGCGATCAGCATTGATCCTGTACAAGTCCAGTCAGCACCCGGGGAATTGCTGTACGCTGAGATTCATTTTCGCCACTCAAATACATCTGTGCCGCTCAATGCAAGTTTAGCCACTGCAGAGGATTTGTTGAGTATGGGTACAGGGCATCAACCACCGGGGCATTTAAACTTCTTTACGCGTCGTGATGGTGCGGGCAATGGGGTAATTACCATTACCTCTTCGCGTCCAGTGACCGATGCTGAGCTTAATTTTATTGTTAATATTAAAGAAGGTAATGCTTCACGCCTGCAACAAATTCGTACCCCATTAAAACGCAATCCAACCACATCGAATGCGAATCAAACCGCCAATGAGCGTGCTTTAACACCTGTCGTGATTGTAAATGAAAAAGAAATTGCCTTAAATTTACCTGTTAGCACCCTCTACACCGCAAAAGCACCTGTAGCTGTAGAACAACCCTTACTACTCAGCACCAAAACACCGCCGAAGTTAGCACAATTAGCAACGTCAACGCCTGTTGCGATTGAACCTGTCACGCATGTGCAAAATTATAGCGTTGCACCTGCGGAGCAAAATAGCGCAAGTACTTCATCAGGTTCTGAAACATCAATTTCGAAAGTTACAAAAACCAATTCGACCGGCTCTGTCAGTTCAGAAATGCAAGCCACACAAACTGCAACAGCATCAACTGCAAGATCTCAAGACCCATTGGCACAAAAATTTGCTGCGGAGCAGGCAGCACAAAAACGTGAAAATCCAACAACGACAACTCAAACAGCATCTACACCAAAACCAACAAGTACTGCAGCTGCATCAACAGCAACACCTGCGGCAAAATATGTGGTTCGCTCAAATGAAAGCCTTTGGGGGATTGCCTCACGTATTGCGACAGAACAAAACCGCCCTGTCTCTGAAGTCATGCAACAGATTAAAAACAGCAACGAACATGCATTCATTCAGGGCGACGTAAACCGTCTGCGCCGTGGTGCGGCATTAAATCTGCATGGTATGCAGCAAGCAAAACAGCCTGTAAAAGTCTCTGCGGCAGAACTTGCCAAAGTGCCTTCGAAGCAGTCAGGCAAAACCAAATACCGTTTGAATCAAGCTGA
This sequence comes from Acinetobacter sp. YH12251, assembly GCF_013417465.1. Classification (NCBI taxonomy): domain Bacteria; kingdom Pseudomonadati; phylum Pseudomonadota; class Gammaproteobacteria; order Moraxellales; family Moraxellaceae; genus Acinetobacter; species Acinetobacter sp. YH12251. The sequence goes on from NZ_VPDZ01000007.1 coordinate 191,473, forward strand.
AATGAGTCTGGTTGCAGAGAAAGCGCAAGATTCGGCACAATCTTCTGCCAACAGTGCGGCAGAAAAGAATAAAACTTCGAAAGAGTTGTCATTAAAAGTTATGACATCTCGTGAAAAAACCGTTAAATTACAGAGAAACGTAACTCAATTAGAATTGGCGCTAAATCAAAAGGATCACAGAATTCAATTATTAAATGCTCGTCTTGCTCAACTGCAACAACAGTTGAAAGCTCAACAAGCAGATAAAAGAAGCCAATAAACTAAAACGTTACCAATCAAGATTTTATAGGGATGAGTGCAACTTTATATCGCTCTATCTCCAAGGGGTTAAAACATGCTGATTTATGTGATTCCATTAGTGATCTTAGTGATCGTATTGGTTTTTTTAAACAAACGCCAAAAAGGTCAAGAATCAGATAAAGCCAAACCGACATCCACTAAAACCAAGAAAACGGGTGTTTCGGCCAAAGCGACTCCGAAGAAAACTCAAGTGGTTGAAAGCAGTGTCATTGAAAAAAAATCAATGACGCCATTAACGACCGATGCTCGTGGCAAAATTGAAAAATTAATTGCGGAACGTAATTTCTTTTCTGCTGAAGCGCAAATCAATCAATCATTAAAACGTGATAACTCACAACATGAGTTATATCTATATCTATTAGATATTCACATTTTACAAAAAGACGAATTTGCCATCAGCCAATTGCTGAGCCATATTCGTTCACTTGAACTCGATGAAATTTTAGAACAAGCTGAAGCAAAAAAAGTAGAGTTTGAAAATTCTCAAAATGTAAAAGATGATGCCATTAACTTTGTATCACCGATCACTGAAGAGGCTCCATCAAAAGTTCAAAATACCTCTGATTTTGATGCTTTAATGCAAAGTTCAACTGCTGCACCTGTTGAACCCAAAGCAGCAGAAATTAAACCTCTAGATTTTAATTTCACCACTGAAACGCCAGCAAAAGCAGACATTTCAACCCCAGTTGAAAGTGCGCCTGCTGAAAAAATACAGACGCTTGAATTTGACACGCTTTCAATTTCACCAGAACCTGCACTTGAAGTAACACCGAAAACTGAAGAGATTGCTCAGCCATCTCCTGCCGTTGAAGAAATCAAACCGATTGATTTTGTAATGGACTTTGCCCCAAGCACTGAAGCTGCGGCTGAAACCAAAACAGAAACTGTAGAAGAAAAAATCGAGCCTTTAGATTTTTCATTTACAACAGAAACATCGGTTGTAGAAGAAAACAAAGTTGAAGCTCCAACCTTAAACTTTGACTTAGGTGCTTTTGAAACAGCAAAAACAGAAGAAGCGGTTGTTGCTCCTGCAACAGAGTTTAACTTAGAGTCTACACCTGAAGAAAAACCTGCCGCACCTGCTTCAAGTGGTGTGAGTTTTGACATTAGCGGTTTAGGCACACGGTCAACCCCATCTGCTACAGACCAAAACGATCCATTGGTTCAATCTTTCCCTGAACTGGTTGAAGTCAATGAAATTGAATTGAATCTTGAATTGGCAGCGCAATACATTAAACTGGGTGCTTATGACGCTGCACGTGAAATTTTGACTGAAAAAGAAGCTGAGTTTTCTTCAGCTCAACATCAACAAGCAGATCAGTTACTGAATCAAATCGCATCTTAAGCAAAAGAGATTTAAACTAAAGCAGTCTTTCAAGGCTGCTTTTTTTATGATGAAAAAAATTGCTCTTATTTATATGGGTGGTACATTCGGTTGTATCGGTGAACCGTTAAGCCCCATGCCAGCGAATGCGTTTTTACCTAAATTACAGCATGTCCTGCCACTGCACCTAAATATTGAGTGTTTTGTCGCACCTGTCATTCGCGACAGTAGTGCTTGTACTGCACCCGACTGGCTGGCGCTGATTCAGCAAATCCAAAGCTTGCAATTACAACAATTTCAGCATTTCGTAATTATTCATGGCACAGACACGCTTAGCTATGCCAGCGCAGTACTTGCACACTTTATGGCACAGTCTGCTCATATCGTGCTAACAGGCAGCCAATATCCGCTGTTTAATGTGGCTGGTGACAACACCCGTGAATTTACCGATGCCATCGACAATTTAAATTTTGCATTGGAATCGGTACACCAATCGAGTGTTGGGGTTTATTTGGCCTTTCATCATCAACTGATGCATGCTCAATCCGCACTAAAAGTACATACAACCGATCTGAAAGCCTTTGATGGGCTGCCAGCCACACAGCCACTTTCAATGCTGACATCGCCGTATATTGTTCAAGCCAATGATTTAGACAAAGCAGCTCATTTCAATTGCCTGAATTGGATGTGGCAACCGATAGCAACTGATCTACACAGTCAAAATTTAGCCACCCTGCTTACACACACGCCAGATGTTTTAATTTTGCAAGGTTTTGGCACAGGCAACATTGCCGTTGATGCTGAGTTACTCAATGTATTGAAGGCTATACAACAAAAAAATTGCAAAATTATTTTAAGTACACAGGTTGTTCATGGCGGTATAGATCAACGCTATGCTGTGAGTGACTGGGTCAAAGACAGTGGAATATTACTAAGCAATTGTTTGGGTCATGCAGATCTTTATGCCAAATGTTTGAAAATGTATTTACAATACGGCAGTGCCGCAGACTGGACTGCGCATTGGAACGATTAAGTCATTTGAGGTAACTATGCAACGTTTTGCGATTGGGATTGAGTTTTGTGGCATGCAATACAAGGGATGGCAAACTCAGCAACCGGGCGTACCAAGCGTGCAAGAAACCATTGAAACCGTCCTCAGTAAAGTAGCCAATGAGCCGATCATGTTGCATGGCGCTGGCCGAACAGATGCGGGCGTCCATGCAACCAATATGGTGGCACATTTCGATACTCAGGCGATTCGTCCCATTCGTGGATGGTTAATGGGCAGTAATAGCCAATTACCCCGTGATATTTCCATCCAATGGATTAAGGAAATGGATCAGGACTTCCATGCCCGCTTTAAGGCGCAAGCGCGCCGTTATCGCTATGTGGTCTATAACAATCCACAACGTCCAGCTTTACTGCACAAGCAAGTGACTCATGTTTATGCCAAGCTAGATGTGCTAAAAATGCAACGTGCCGCGGCCAAATTTGAAGGCACTCATAATTTCGAAAGCTTCCGTGCCGCAGCCTGTCAGTCCAATCAGCCTGTTCGTCATGTCAGCCATTGCCGTCTGATCCAACACGGATGCTACTTGGTCCTAGATATTCAGGCCGATGGTTTTTTACATCATATGGTGCGTAACATCATGGGCTGTTTGTTGGAAATTGGGCAAGGTATGTATGACGTTGACCATATTGACGATATTTTTGCTGCTGAAGATCGTAAAGCAGCAGGTGTCACCGCACCACCCGATGGACTATATTTTATCCATGCAGACTATCCAGCTCAGTTTGAACTTCCTCAAGTTCCGTTAGGACCACATTGGCTAAATATGCCTGAATAAACAATCCCTCCCAACCTCACTTTCACAGTGGGAGGAGTGTCATTTTCTCCATTATTGCTAAGCTTTAAAATGAAAGTCCCCCTTTGAAAAAGGGGGGATTCTGTTTAGGGAATACTTTTAAATGTTCAACGTTAACGCTGCTTTCGTTTACGATATTCCACAGGCGTTTCATTGGTCCAGCGTTTAAATGCACGATAGAACGTACTTGGTTCAGAAAAACCCGTTAAGTACACAATGCGCTCCACACTTTCATTGGTATTGGCCAATAATTTTTTAGCCAAACGACAGCGATAGTCTGACAAAATTTGCTGAAAACTGGTATTGGCTTCTGACAACTGAGTCCGTAAACGACGCGGGGTAATGTTGAGCTGCGCAGCGACCGTTTCAAGCGTGGTTTCACCACTTTCTAGCGTTGAACCAATAGCACGGCGAACTTCACCGACCAAATCATAACGCGCCAACTCCTGAAGTTTTTCAATCGCCAACTGCTCATGCAATTGTAATAACTCAGGTTCTGCCTGCCACAATTGATACTCTAAAATAGCCGGATCAAAATACAATCGGGTTTCTTTCTGCCCTAAGCTCACAGGGCATTCATAAACACGGAAATACTCATCATCTGGCGCGCCCTGACTAAAGTTAAAGTCGATATAAATCGGCTGAAAACGCCCTTCAGTAATAAACTTAAAGAAACGCAAAACACCGGACATCGCGCATTCAGAAAAATGACGATTCACGATATTTTCTGCCCAAGGCTGATGACCATTGGTCAAATAGCAGCGGTCATCTTCAATCACCAATTGCGCATGAAAGGCATCGCTAATTAGGCGTTGATAGGCCAAAGCCCGCTTTAAACCTTCACCGAAATTCTCAGATGAAATAAATAAGTGTTCAATCACCTGCCCTCGATATAAAGGCAAATGCTCTCCCAGATGCAAACCAATATCAGGATCCTTACTGACTTCTTCTGCAGCCACCCAGAATGCAAATTGTGCATTCAATGGGGTACGGTCATTGGTTTCAACCTGATTTAATGCCACACCCGCTTTTGTTAAAATTTCTTCTGTTGGCAATCCGGCACGACGAATCGCTTGATACCCTAAACGCAACACAACAGATGCATCAGTTAGCTGACCCACTCCAGAACCTTCCTTGTATGTACTTCATTTATACCTAAAAAGATTGATTTTAGATTAACTGCGATTGACCAAACTGACAACAGTTACTGCACATTTTTTGTTGAAAATATTTAACTGAATTGTTCGCTTATTTTACTGACAGTCGATCAGTTCAAAGCCTTTTACGGCTTGTATTCTGAAAAAAAATTGACTATAATTTGCGCCTTGCTAATTTATTCATTCAGGTAGGCTATGGCCAATAAAGAGGAACTCATCGAGTTCGAAGGCGTTGTCACCGAGACGCTTCCTAATACTATGTTCCGTGTACGTTTAGAAAACGGTCATGAAGTGATTGCTCACATCTCTGGCAAAATGCGTAAACACTATATCCGTATTTTGACTGGCGACAGTGTTAAAGTAGAAATGACACCTTATGATTTGACTAAGGGTCGTATCACTTACCGTGCGCGCTAAGTTTTAGCGAAGCGAAAAAGCCACTTTATAAGTGGCTTTTTTTGTATTTATTTCAATACAATGATAAAAATTGACTGCAAATTTGCTTTCCTTTACAGTCTAAAAACATAAAAAATTCGATTATAAAATTCAAAATATAAGGACATAAAATCATATGAAATATCTAGGATTAGTCGGTGCTATCTTTTGTGTTGCTTGCGCCACGACAGGCCAAAAGCAACTCAATCAATCCCTACAACACTATATTGGACAGCCAGCTGATCAAGTTCGTAAAGAGCTCAACTTGAGTCAATTGGGCTACAAAGTGATGGGAGCACCTGTACAAAGCAATGAAAAACTCAGTTATACCATTTTACGCTCAATGCCAATTCCGATAGGTACACCGAATATCGGCACCAGTATAGCCATGGGCGCCCCTATCCCAACGCCGTCTAAAGGTGGTGTCACTGTCGATATGGAATGTAAAATCGAGTTCAAATTACGCAATCAAATAGTTGAATCCATTGACTATGTTGGCAGAGCTTGTTGATCCTACGATAGAATACTAGAGGCTAATCTTGCTCGGATGACCGTGTATCAAATGACTACAGCGTTATACAGACCGATCTGACTAAACTGAATTTATTTCGTGAGAAACTGACCCATGGAATTTATTTTAGAACATCAGGTTTACAAAGATCAGCGTTTTATTCGTCCGATATTGAGCATGGGATGCGTTCTAAGCATTGTATGCTTGGCTGGCTGTAGCACGACATCAACGATATCCTCCGTTGAACGTGAACGCTATTTAACCTCATTTATTGGTCAATCGAGCCAAACGATTCAAGCAGAACTCGACCTCAGCAAACTCGGCTATCAAAGAACCTCTCCCGTAGAGGTCAGTTCAGACTACCTTCGTTATCGTGTTACACGCCCGATCAGTATTCCTTTACCGATGGCGGAAAATCCTGCGATGAGCATGGGCAGCGGCGCTGCTGTGCCGATTCCCAGTGGAAATACACGCTATGAGGTTGAGTTAAACTGCCTTATTCAATTTCGCTTAAAGCATAATATTGCAACTGATGTCCGATTAACTGGTCGCACCTGTTAGCGCATCAATTCTAAGATTGATAATTTCTAGGCACAAAAAAACGCAGCATAAACGCTGCGTTTTTTGATTCGCCATTAGTTCAATGCAGAAACTACAGCTTGACCCATTTCTACAGTACCGACTTGAGTACTGCCTTCTGACATGATGTCACCTGTACGTAAGCCTTGATCTAAGACGTTACCTACTGCATCTTCAATTGCTTTTGCCGCCGCTTCTTCACGGAAGGTATAACGTAGCATCATAGCAACAGACAGAATTGTAGCTAATGGGTTCGCAATGTTTTGACCTGCGATGTCTGGCGCTGAACCGTGGCAAGGTTCATACATACCTTTACCATTTTCATCTAAAGAAGCCGATGGCAGCATGCCGATAGAACCGGTTAACATCGCCGCTTCATCAGACAAGATATCGCCGAACAAGTTACCTGTCACGATTACATCAAACTGTTTTGGCGCACGGACCAATTGCATGGCAGCATTGTCAACATACATATGAGACAAGTTAATTTCAGGATACTGCTCTTCTTTTAACGCAGTTACAGTTTGTTTCCAAAGCTCAGTCACTTCTAGTACGTTGGCTTTATCCACTGAACATACCTTACCACCACGTAAGTTCGCCATTTCAAAAGCAACTTTGGCAATACGCTTGATTTCAGATTCAGCATATACGTCAGTATTGAAACCTTGTTTTTCGCCGTTTTCGAGTTCACGAATACCACGTGGTTGACCGAAATAGATCCCGCCAGTTAACTCACGTACGATCAAAATATCCAAACCTGCTACGATTTCAGGTTTTAAGCTCGACGCATCTGCAAGCTGCGGATAAAGAATTGCTGGACGTAAATTGGCAAATAAATTTAGTTCTGAACGAATTTTTAATAGGCCACGTTCTGGACGAATTGAACGCTCAATGGTATCCCACTTAGGACCACCCACTGCACCCAATAAAATCGCATCAGCAGTCTTCGCTTGTGCTGCTGTTACTTCTGGATAAGGTGAACCGTGCGCATCGATCGCTGCACCACCTAAAAGACCTTGTTCCCAAGTCAAACCTAAGTTGAATTTCTCGTTTACACGTGTCAGCACTTGTTCAGCCGCTTTCACGATTTCAGGACCAATACCATCACCTGGTAAAATCAAAATATGTTTTGACATGAGTCTTTCCATTTATACGCTGGCTTGATTACCAGTCAGATTTAAAGTTTCTTTTCTACAAACTCACCAAGTCCTGTGAGGACATTGTACGGTCGGCAGAAACGTCGAATCGTTTTTGCACCTTGCTTTAAGTCTACACAGAGCGGATCAGGCGCAGATTTATCCAGTAAACTGCCTCTGTTTTTTGAACGCTCACGGTACATTTTAAAGGTGTACTCGTGTTTGGACCTAAAGTTGTGAATGACATGCAAGCGCTCTGCTTTTTCCTGAGAAATTGGATAATAGCGAATCACGACTTCATGCTGACCTGAAGGTACAGACAAATACAAAGGATTAGGCTCAGACAATGAACGACCATTCAACCGTACAATGCCTGCTTTAATCGCAGCACGTTGTACATGTTGATTATTTGGATCAACCACCTGTATTTGATCAAAACGCTCAAATTCACAATGCGCTGTACCTGCACAGTAAATCAGAGCATTATTTTTTGTACTTTCAGTTTCTTTCACATTTTTAATGCGTGCCGTGTCAAAGCTTTGACAGGCAGAGAGCGTTGCGAACAGCGCTCCCGTTACAACCAGCTGACCGAAGAACTTTTTCATTTTTCGAACCCAACCTGATAAATTCTGGCTAACGTATAAATTTTGTTTCGCCTGATATTAGCAAGACTTAAGCCGACTGACTACTAAGAAGTTCTACAGTGACACTGACTTAAGCTTTAATTTCTGCAAATACCCAAGGGCGAGATGCTTTGGTTTTTTCTTCATAAGCACGGATATCATCGGCTGCTTGTAAAGTTAAACCGATATCATCCAAGCCATTCAATAAGCAGTGTTTACGGAATGGATCGACTTCAAATGTAAATGCTTCACCACTCGGTGTACGCACTTCTTGCGCAGCCAAATCAATGGTTAATTGATAGCCTTCAGATGCAGCACATTCTTTAAATAACTGATCAACGATCTCTTCAGACAAGATCACTGGCAACATGCCATTTTTAAAGCTGTTATTAAAGAAAATATCCGCATAGCTTGGTGCAATGACAGTACGGAAACCATATTCTTCTAATGCCCAAGGCGCATGCTCACGGCTCGAACCACAACCAAAGTTTGCACGAGAGATCAAAATCGACGCACCTTGATAACGTGGTTTGTTCAATTCGAAATCTGGGTTAATTGGACGTTTTGAAATGTCCTGACCTAAATAGCCTTCATCCAAATAGCGCAACTCATCAAATAAGTTGGCACCAAAGCCTGTACGCTTAATAGATTTCAAAAACTGTTTTGGAATAATTAAATCTGTATCCACATTGGCACGGTCTAATGGTGCAACGATACCTTGTTCAACGGTATATTTTTTCATGCGATTTGCTCCTATTAGCCCTGATTAGAAGGTACGAACGTCAACGAAGTGACCTGCAATTGCCGCAGCTGCTGCCATTGCTGGACTCACCAAATGCGTGCGACCACCATTACCTTGACGACCTTCAAAGTTACGGTTAGAAGTCGAAGCACAATGCTCACCCGGTTGCAATTTGTCGGCATTCATTGCCAAACACATTGAGCAACCCGGCTCACGCCATTCAAAGCCTGCTTCAATTAAGATTTTATCTAAGCCTTCTGCTTCTGCTTGTGCTTTCACCAAACCTGAACCCGGCACCACCATGGCTTGCTTAATCGATGCCGCCACTTTTTTACCTTTGGCCACTTCAGCCGCTGCACGAATATCTTCGATGCGTGAGTTGGTACATGAACCAATAAATACACGGTCTAATTGAATATCAGCCAATGCCTGACCTGCTTCTAAGCCCATGTAATTGTATGCACGTGTCCAGTCATTACGCTGTACATCATCTTTAGCTTGTTCTAAAGTTGGCACTGCTTGAGATACAGGAATCACCATCTCAGGAGAAGTCCCCCAAGACACTTGCGGCTCAATCTCTTCACCTTGCAACACCACAACAGTATCAAAATGCGCGCCTTCATCAGACACTAAAGTCTTCCAATATTCTACTGCAGCATCCCACTGTTCGCCCTTCGGTGCATATGGACGGTCTTTTACATAGGCAATGGTTTTGTCATCGACAGCCACCATACCCACGCGCGCGCCACCTTCGATCGCCATGTTACACACCGTCATACGACCTTCGATCGACATATCACGGAATACTTGACCACCAAACTCAATTGCGTGACCTGTACCACCTGCCGTACCGATTTTACCGATAATCGCTAAAACCACGTCTTTCGGTGTTACGCCTTGACCCAATTGACCGTCAACACGCACCAACATGTTCTTCATTTTCTTTTGAACTAAGCATTGAGTCGCCAACACGTGTTCAACTTCAGATGTGCCAATACCATGAGCCAAGCAACCAAAAGCACCATGCGTTGCAGTATGTGAGTCACCACACACCACGGTCATACCTGGCAAGGTTAAACCTTGTTCTGGCCCAACCACATGCGCAATCCCTTGGCGTACATCGTTGATGTCAAACTGGGCCACATCAAAAGTTTTACAGTTGTCATCTAAAGTTTGCACTTGGATACGTGAGGTATCATCTTCAATACCCGCAATACCTTCAGCACGCTCCTTAGTAGAAGTAGGTACGTTATGGTCTGGCGTTGCAACGTTAGCGCTTAAACGCCATGGTTTACGACCTGCAAGTTGTAGACCTTCAAAAGCTTGTGGAGAAGTCACTTCATGCAATAAATGACGATCGATATACAATAATGAAGAGCCATCATCTCGTTGTTTTACTAGATGGTCATCCCACAATTTGTCATACAAGGTTTTTTTTGTTTGGGTTTCCGCTTTTTGGGTTTCGCCTGCCATGTCGATTTGCTCCACTGGACTGGGTAAATTCTTTCGTTAAATCGATTATAACCACGTATTCACATAAATCTAATTTATCATTTTTATTAGTTTAAAAACTTATAGGAATGATATTTAACTGCTGATTTCCGCTGCATTTTAAAGACCATTAATGCGTTTAAAACACGCTCACTTCAACACTTTCAGCAGATGAGACTTTAGAATTTTCTCCGACTTTTTGTTCACTTTCTGCCATTTTTAAACAGTAATTTAAAAATTCAATGATCATAAATTGAATTTTCTCTTTTACATTGCAAATAAGAATCATTATTATTAACTCATTGCCAAGATTTATCAATTTAACAAGGAGCATTTTCATGGCACACATTAACAATTTCGTCGAAAATAATCAGCGCATGTTCAAAAAAACCTTGAGCTATTACATCATGCATATCACGGTTGCGATGTTGGTTGGTTATTACGTGACAGGCAGTATTGCAATGGCCATTACCTTAAGTTTACTTGAACCAACTGTTCAAGCGGTTGCCTTTTTCTTCCACGAAAAAGCATGGGAAAAGAAAGATAAAGCTGTAGAGGAAAATATCCCCGCTTAATCCAACCCTGCTCCTTGTAAAAAAACCACCATCACGGTGGTTTTTTAATGACCTTAAAACGTTCTTTTACTCTATCCACTTTAACTTTTTATCGATTTCATCCTATAGATTCAAATGTAGACAGCTCATCAAAGCTTGGTTTTTTGCTGTAAGGCCAGCTGTTCATGCGCCTCAACCAATTGTTCTATCGCAAGAATCAGTTTATTTTTTGCCGCATTACACTCAGCAGCTGCACGGTTTTCGTCGTCTTCATCATCTGCGATTTCATATATCGCACAGCGCTTTTCGACTGTCCCTTCAAAAATATCCAATAAATTTTTAATGTGTTTAATATCCATCGCCTTCTCCCTGTGAGATAAAACATAGCTAAAAGATGCTGCCCTGACTGTACCTGTTGCTATAATTATTCACTGAAAAGTATGTTCTCCAAGCCATCAAAACTTGAACTCATTTTTTGTTCTAGTTTAAAGCTGAGTTAAAAAGAAAAGCCATCTCTCCTCTTTAATTCAAACGGTTAAAAATACTTTTCAGCCCTATATTTTTTATATTATGCATAACTGTGGTTTCTGTTTAAAAAACAACTTTGTAACAGCGCATTTGAGCTGAAAACGTCACAGCTCAATCTCGAATCATGCAACAATCAAGCACTCGAATAACGCTATAGAACTCGGAAAATCCCCTCAGATTTAACGCGTAGTATGGCTTGAACGCCTAGTTTTAAATCAAAAGATACAACTTTTCCTTTGATTTATTCTTAAAATATTATAACAATGAGACTGCGCATAAAAATTCTTTATAGGAATGAAGATGAATCTCGCAGCCTTTGAAGCCTTTGTAAAAGTTATGGAAACTGGTTCGATCTCCTTGGCAGCAGATCAGCTCTTCATTACGCAACCTGCTGTGACCAAGCGTATTCACAGTTTAGAAGAATACTTCGGTGTCAAACTTTTTGAATCAGCGGGTCGTGGTGTTCAAGCGACGCATGCAGCAAACTCTCTCTTGCCAAAAGTGAAAAGCTGGCTGAATGAATTGGGCGATATTCACCATACGCTCAGCCATGAGCAAGGTCAGGTTCAAGGTAAACTGAAAATTGGTACCAGTCATCATATCGGCTTACACCATTTACCAGCGCATTTGCGTCAATATGTGCAACAGTTTCCGGAAGTAACCTTAGATGTACACTTTGTTGATTCTGAACAGGCCCATGAGCAAGTTTTGGCTGGCGACTTAGAATTGGCATTTTTAACTTTACCGCCACAAGGTGACAGCCGTTTAAAATACATCACGACATGGAATGATCCACTGGTATTCGTGGTTGCACCTTTCCATCCTTTGGCGCAAGTTGAGCATTTAACCTTAGAAGATTTGATCCAATACCCAAGTCTATTGCCTGCGGCGCAAACCTATACCAGTCAAATTACCTTAGCTGAGTTTGAAAAGTATGGACTCAAGCCCAAAGTCACCATGAGCAATAACTCACTTGAGTCGATTCGTATGTTGGTTTCCATTGGTCTTGGTTGGTCAGTCCTTCCTAAAACCTTATTGAACCAAGATTTAAAACAACTGAATTTACCTTCAAACATGAATCGTCAATTGGGCATGGTATGGCACCCAGGCCGTACTCAGTCACTTGCTGCACAAAAGCTGGTTGAATTGATGAAACACATCTAATTCATTTTTTTGCCTACAAAATTCAATTATTAATCAAGCCACCGCTATGGTGGCTTTTTATATTCATCTGTTTAAGCATTTAGAAAAAGCGAATAATTTTCTATATGTTGAATGGTCGCTTAAATTTCTTTTGCATTAAAAATGGGATCGCCTATTTCAGCCGATCCCATTAAAAAAACCAAGGAAGACCTGTCGGTTTTATTTCGTCAATGAATCTTCATGTAATGATTCATTCAATTGATCGACAATAATCGCCCACTCACCATCTGACTTAATTTTTTCGGCCAAGAACTGGCGCTGAGCATCTGTCCAATAATCTGCTTCGGTAATTTTAGTTTGGGCACTGAGTTGATGCGTCACGATAAATAAAGCAATCGCGTCTTCACTCGAATCTAAACCCAGTTGTTCAAATAGATGAGTCATGCGTGGACGTACACTCATTGTCATTCTCCGTGTTAAAACTTATTGTTTATGGATACAAAATTATTCTGTTTTAAGGATATAACACGGAACGAACACGCACTCAATTACAGAATACTATAGCGGTGAAAATTGAATAAAAGGCAAACTGAGCATAATCATCACGACAGATTGAATAAATACCAACAATAAAGGCAGCCCCCAGTTCACTCCTCCTTCTTCAGCAAACACCTGTTCACTATATTTCGGCTGCTGCATATAGGCTTTGGTCTTTTGCACAGCAAAATCGCTATAAAGCCGCTTTCCGATCCCTGCGAGTATGAGGTTAGGAATCAAGGCTAGCCCCATCAAGACTTGTTCAGGCACACCGATGATGAGTGCCAACATGCTAATCAAAAAACCAACCGCAAAGAATAAGAAGAAATAGCGGTACATCTTTCGATAGAGTAACCAATAGGGTCCAAAAATTAGCCCTGCCCAACTCAGACCATTGTTCTGTCCAACTTGTTGTTCAATGAAATTTAAATAAGATTGAGCACGTGGCCCAATAAAGATTTGAATTAAATGTTTAAAAGAAGCTTCTGTCTGCATACGGAGCGATAGTTCAAATAAGTGAGTCGAGGGTTAATCAAAAGAACATCAAATAAAAAAGCATCTCAAGATGCTTTTTTTCCTGTTCATCTTTAGGCTTGAATTGACCAGTCTTGAATGTCCCAACCTTGTTCTTTTGCTAGGACCTCTAAGCGATCATCTGGATTGACTGCAATTGCATGATCCGCATATTCCAATAAGAATCGATCATTGATTGAATCTGAATAGGCCCAGGATTCTGTCACATCACGACCTTCTAACCATTGATTCAAACGGACTAATTTGCCCTTTTGATAGCACGGAGTATTAATTACTTTACCTGTATATTTCCCATTCACAACTTCGGCATTGGTCGCAATGATTTCAGTAATGCCGAATTCACGAAAAATCGGTGCGGTAATAAAATCAGACGTTGCGGTGATCCCGACCAATTGATGCCCTGCATCTTGATGGCGCTGAATGGCAGCATAGCCCTCTGGACGCATTTGCGCACGAATAACTTTTTTCATAAACAACTGATGTAACTCAGTTAAGTAGGCATTGTCATGTTGGGTTAAAAACTCAAATACAAATTCGTTATAGGCAATCGGGTCAAGCTGGCCTTTTTTATAATCATCATAAAATTTGTCATTCATGGCACGATGACGAATTGGATCAACCAAGCCTTCATTGACCAAAAACTCCCCCCAAGAATGGTCTGAGTCGGTATTTAATAAGGTGTGATCAAGGTCAAACAGTGCCAATTTCATGAAAATACTCGTAAAAGCTGAAATTTAAGAAAAAAATTGTAAATCTATCTCCGCTAGTCGATAGAAATTCGTTAAGATCATAACAATTTTAACATTTTTACACTTTGCTTTTTCGAGATGGACACAGAAATAAACGTCCCCGCGAGCAAAGTCATAAATTACACAATATTTAGGTAGCCAAATGATCGATTCAGAAGGTTTCCGACCCAACGTCGGGATCATTTTGGCAAACGACATTGGACAAGTTTTATGGGCAAAGCGCATTGGTCACAATGCCTGGCAATTTCCACAAGGAGGTATCCAACATGGAGAAACCCCCGAACAGGCACTTTACCGTGAGCTGAGAGAAGAAGTTGGCTTACTGCCCGAACACGTCCAGGTGATAGCACAAACCCAAGGGTGGTTGCGCTATCGTTTGCCACATCGGTATATACGTACCGATTCAGCCCCCGTTTGTATTGGTCAAAAGCAAAAGTGGTTTTTATTGAAACTGACAGCTTCAGCACAGCATATTCAGCTTGATTTGTCAGATCCACCTGAGTTTGATCAATGGCAATGGGTCAGCTATTGGTACCCATTAGGACAAGTGGTGAATTTTAAACGCGATGTATATCGTAAAGCCATGGTGGAACTGTGCAGTCAGCTTCCACAAAAGCCGTAAAAATTTGCAGAATGGATGCAGATTTTTAGGATGAGTGTTGTTATAAATAAAGCAGAATAAATTTTGGAGCAGACACGATGTCGAACATGCAGCTGGATACATTAAGACGCATAGTCCAAGAGATTAATGCGTCAGCCAGTTTGCATGAATCTTTAGACATAATGGTCAATCAAGTGGCAGAAGCCATGCATGTGGATGTCTGCTCAATCTACTTGCTTGATGAACGAAACCATCGTTATTTACTGATGGCTTCTAAGGGTTTAAACCCTGAAGCCGTTGGGCATGTCTCTTTGCATACCAGTGAAGGTTTGGTCGGCTTAGTTGGACAACGTGAAGAAATCGTCAACTTAGACAATGCTCCCAAACACGAACGCTTTATGTATCTGCCAGAAACGGGAGAAGAAATTTACAATTCCTTCCTCGGTGTTCCGGTAATGTATCGCCGTAAAGTTATGGGTGTCTTGGTGGTTCAAAACAAAGAACCTCAAGACTTTAGCGAAGCTGCCGAATCCTTCCTCGTGACCCTATGCGCTCAACTTTCAGGGGTGATTGCTCATGCACATGCCGTCGGCAATATCGAAGTCTTTCGTAAGCCGAATAATCTGCCAGCGTACAAAACCTTCCAAGGCATTTCAGGTTCAGGCGGTATTGCCCTAGGTCGAGCAGTTATCCTATATCCACCTGCTGACTTGGCGTCAGTCCCTGATCGTGAAGCCGATGACATTAGTGAGGAACTCGAATTACTCGACAATGCCATAGACGCAGTTCGCCAAGAAATTCAGTCGCTTGATGAAAAAATGCAAGATGCCCTCATGGCTGAAGAACGCGCATTATTTAGCGTGTTCTTACGGATGCTCGATGCCAATGCCCTCCCCGCGGAAATCAAAAGTGAAATTCGCGACGGTAACTGGGCACAAGGTGCTGTTCGCATTGTCATTGATAAACACATTGCGCTCTTTGCACAGATGGAAGATGACTATCTCCGTGAGCGTGTTTCAGACTTAAAAGATCTGGGGCGTCGTATCTTGGCCTTTTTGCAAGAAGCAGATGCTAGTCACCGTGAAATCACCGATGAAAGTATTTTAATTGGTGAGGAAATTTCTACAGCTGCTTTGGTTGAACTCCCAGTCGATAAAATCGCAGCGATTGTGACCACTGAAGGTGCCATGAACTCACACATGGTGATTGTGGCGCGTGCCCTCGGCATTCCAACTGTAGTCGGTGTGACTGAACTGCCAATTAACACCCTCGATGATGTCGAAATGATTGTCGATGCACATCAAGGTCGTGTATTCATCAATCCACCTCGTCGTTTACGCACACGTTATAAAGAGATTCAAAAAGAAGAAGAGCAAATTGCTAAAGATCTGAAGCAATACGAAACCAAAGATGCCATCACCCCTGATGGCGTCGCGGTTCGATTGTTTGTAAATACAGGCTTGATGATCGATGTAGTTCGCGGTGTACAACGTGGCGCCAAAGGTGTCGGTCTATACCGTTCTGAAATTCCATTTATGCTGCGTGATCGCTTCCCAGGTGAAGAAGAACAGCGCGCGATTTATCGTCAACAGCTCAGTCATTTTGCCAATAAACCCGTAGTGATGCGTACCCTCGATATTGGTGCAGATAAAGACCTACCTTATTTCTCGATTGAAGAAGAAAACTCTGCACTGGGTTGGCGTGGGATTCGCTTTACCCTCGATCATCCTGAGATTTTTTCAGCCCAAATTCGTGCCATGCTCAAAGCCAGTATTGGCCTGAACAACTTGCATATTTTGCTGCCGATGGTGACCAGTGTCAGCGAAGTCGAAGAAGCGTTGTATTTGCTCGATCGTGACTGGCAAGCGGTGCAAGAAGAAGAACAGGTGAAAATTACCAAACCCAAAATCGGCATCATGGTCGAAGTACCGAGTGTGCTGTTACAGATCGATGAATTTGCTGAATTGGTTGACTTCTTCTCAGTGGGATCAAACGATTTAACCCAATATTTACTTGCGGTTGACCGTAATAACCCACGTGTTGCCAATGTCTATTCACACTCACACCCAGCCGTACTTCGTGCGCTGACTCGTTTGGTGCAAGAATGTCATAAATACGACAAGCCGATTAGTATTTGTGGGGAAATGGCTGGTGATCCACTCACCGCTATTTTATTGATGGCAATGGGCTTTAATACCCTATCGATGAGTTCGAGTAATATCCTGAAAGTTCGTAAAGCCATCTGCCATGTGCCGATGCCAGATGCAAAAGAGCTCTTGGATCGTGCCTTAAGCATGAATAATCCACTGATGGTGAAAAGCTTAATGGAGTATTACTTTAAGACTCATGGTCTAGGTGATATGGTGAAATCAGCGACACGAATAGTCAGTTAAATTATAAAAATACAGACCAATAAAAAGGGAGATAGTCATTTGAGTATCTCCCTTTTTTATGCTTGTCATAGCCACGTTTCGCATTTTTCTTTCGATCTACAAAAGTTTGGCTTTTGTTAAAATCATTCATGTGTTTTGCCACGAAGTTGCGAACTTCAACTTCTGGCAGGACTTTTTTCTTTGCCATTTGCATTCACCTTTTGCCTATACAGCACCTTCGTGCTGTAGTGCATATATTGGTCTATTTTTAGATTTTTTCAAGCACTTTCCTATGGCTTTTTGATACAGCGTAGTTAGTCCCATGTCCATAAAAAATTGTTTTCCCACATTATTCCCATCTCCGAAACCCTCTCCCATTAAGAGAGGGAAATACATTGTATTTAACTTGCGAAAGCCCGTTCCAACAAACGCTCTACATCGACCATTTTGGCATCCAACATCCCCACCACTTGCCCGTATTTCGCACTATAACGGCTTTGAATAAAACCATTTGCTACATAATCAGGCGCATAGCGTTTCAATAACACCGCTTGTGCAAGTACCGTTAAACGGCTGACTAGGCTACGCCCCATAAATTGTAAATCTTCAGGCGATTGATGGAACAACCTGAACAAGTCCTGCAATTCTGTTTGCAAGCTTTCATCTGTACTTGCTGTACTGGCCAAATCTTTAAACAGCACCTCAATAGATTTAGGATCACGCCCAATCGCGCGCAGCACATCTAGGCACATAACATTGCCTGAACCTTCCCAAATGGTATTCACAGGTGCTTCTTTAAAAATGCGCGCCATGATGCCGTTATCAACATAGCCATTGCCGCCAAAGACTTCCATCATCTCACCAGTTAGTTCGACTGCACGTTTACAAATCCAAAACTTAGCTGCTGGGGTCATAATGCGTTTCCATGCCACAGACAAGGCATCATCTGATTCATAGCACTGCGCCAAATGGAAACTGAGCTGCGTCGCTGCTTCACTCTCTAAAGCCAAATCTGCCAAAACTGCACGCATTAAGGGTTGTTCAATCAAATGTTTACCAAAAGCCTGACGCTGACGGGTATAGGCAATGCATTGCACCAAAGCTTGACGCAGCATGGCGCTCGAACCGACCGAACAGGTCAGACGGGTGTAATTCGCCATTTCAATAATGGTTGGAATGCCACGCCCTGCCTCACCAATCATAATGCCCCACGCATTTTTGAATTCGACTTCCGAGCTTGAATTACTGCGGTTACCGACTTTTTCTTTTAGGCGTTGCACCTGAATATTATTCTTCGTGCCATCTTCCAACCAACGTGGCACAAAGAAACAAGCCAAGCCATCTTGTTCGGTTTTTGCCACCACCAAATGCGCATCACACATTGGTGCAGAGAAAAACCATTTATGCCCTGTCAGCAAATAAGCTTTGCCTCGTCCTGTTTCTGCCATAGGCACAGCTATAGTTTCATTAGCACGTACATCTGAACCGCCCTGCTTTTCAGTCATGCCCATACCGAGCCAAATCGACTTTTTCTGCGCAATCGGTACATCGCGTTCATCATATTCAGTCGATAGTAGTTTCTCTCCAATTTTGGCCCACAGTTCAGGTTCACGCTGAATGAGTGGAATACTGCCGAGTGTCATTGAATTTGGACATAAATTGCCGCACTCGACCTGACCTGCTAAATAAAAACGTGCTGCCCATTCCACCCATTTTGCCTTGGAATTTGGCTGATTAAATGGATGTGCATGGGTATCAAACTGGCGGTTGAGTCCCATCCATTTATGCCATGAAGGATGAAACTCGATAAAGTCAGTACGGCGGCCTCGCGCATCGAAGGCATGTAAAATTGGGGTATGTTTGTTGGCTAAAGCCCCATGCTGAAAGTATTCACTCGAACCTGCCACTTTGCCCATTTCGCATAAAGTCGGCTGATCATGGCTGCTGCAGCGTTTTAAGATTTCATGTAAAACCGTATCGCTTGAAAATAGATTGTAGTTTTCTAGTTCATCAAATTGGTTGCTGATTTGATGCGTCATCCATGGCTGTTCTAATGTATTCATCGTCTATATTTTCCACTTGTTCTTGTTTGCTTTTCATTTCAGTATAGAGAAAATTTAAAGCATAGACGTTCGGTTTTCAGCGCTTAACAATATGAAGAATTCAGCCATTCAGATACGGCGTAAGCCTCGTCAATCACGTGCAAAGCTCACCCAAGAAGCCTTACAGGAAAGTTTTGTTCGGCTTTTGCATGAGCGCCCTGCCGACAAAATTACCATTCGTGAAATTACCGACCTTGCAGGCGTTGGCTTAGGGACATTTTATGAATATTTTTCCAAGAAGGAAGATTTGATTGCGCTAACCATTCATTTGCATGTGAAACACAATGCCGAACAGATGAAAACTTATGCACAATCGCTGATGAAGTTATCCACAGATTTGGATTTTCAAGAGTATTTACAGCAAATCATCCACTTTCAAATTGAGCAAATTCAAGCGCAGCAGTTTTTATGGTCACAGGTGTTTTTATTGGAACGGCGGATTTCAGATATTGAAAGTTACCGTAAAAGTTATGTCATGATGGTGCAAATGTGGCAACACATGCTTAAGCCTTTTATAAATAACGAGGAAAAGCTCAAGCCAATGGCTTTAAATATACAAAGAGTGTGTTATGGCTTTGTGTCGCAAAGCTTGTTGATCGTACCCAACTTTACTGAATGGGATGAATTAAAGCGAGATATAATTCATATGTTGCGCGATTAGACTTCGAGGACAAGTCTAATGACGTTTCAAATGCATCGGTGAATAAAATAAAGTCATGTTATTTACAAAAAAAACCCGGCTCTTAAACCAGTTATTTTAGATATTTAGGAAATTCATTTTTACGGTAGAAGAAAATCATTCATCACTTGGTTCATCCTTCAATAAAAGTGCTTTAGAAGTTAAGCTTTTATTGCCAGCTTACTTATCTCATTTATACGCCTTTGCAATGCTGGCCAGTTGTAAGCTCTTTAAAAATTCAGCCGTATATTTTGGACTATGGCCTAATGCACCCCGATGATAGCCATTTGGGATCGCCTGATAGACTACTGGCAATTTTTATTTGCACAATTTCTGGTAATAACTTTGAGTACCAAGGTGATCGAGTAAATGGTCTGCGGCGCCTTAAACAAACATCAGTGTTACGGTTAGGGTCTTATATTCAATCGACTGCCGTTTTAAATAGCTTAAGGATGGCCTTAAGTCTGAATTTTTTAAAAGATTGGCTGAGGTGCTTGTTTTAACTCAGTTTGTAGTTCTGACAAACAGCGTTTACGGGCCTGATTTAATAAAGACCGCATATCTGGACTAACCAGTTGATTTACATTGATCGATGGATCTGCTGCGGCTGCTCCCAACAACACGATTGGGAAAAATGCCGCTACATTGGTATCTGGATTTGGATTGGTTTCTACGTATTCAGCAATACATTCATATTGATAACCACCCGGTGCCAAGGGTATTGCAGCTTTAAGATTCAATTCAAGCGCATCTTTTTGTCCCTGAGCTGCAACCGCAATAGCAGCTGCACCACCTTGACTACGCCCCGTCAGCATCCAGTCTTTACTAAATTGCCTCGGCTTCCAAGAATGCAATGCACGCACAGAATGCACCAAATTATAAACTTAACTGACTACATTCATATGAGGGTGCAGTTTTGGCTTACCCAGTCCTTATAATCTGTTGCAACCACTACATAGCCATGCCTC
Source organism: Acinetobacter sp. YH12251 (assembly GCF_013417465.1). Taxonomy (NCBI): domain Bacteria; kingdom Pseudomonadati; phylum Pseudomonadota; class Gammaproteobacteria; order Moraxellales; family Moraxellaceae; genus Acinetobacter; species Acinetobacter sp. YH12251. The sequence goes on from NZ_VPDZ01000007.1 coordinate 212,403, forward strand.
AAACAACTGTCGATTGCACCATCTATGACTAGTTGCAAACTATATACAGGCCCATTGTATAATCACTTGAAGGAGCACTTGTATCAGCCACATAGTCGTGCCATGTGCTCATGCCAATACGGTCCAGTCTTGTTTTAGTGCTTATCCTTTTGGGAGTAAAATATATCCCGAGGTCAAAATGGGTTCGCCATTAACCCCCTCAACTACGATATGCGATCACGTAAGGTTGCCTAGTATGTTAATATGATGTAGGAATCGATTCAAGCTGGAGTGACACCACCTGACCTGACAACAATAAAGATAGGTGTGCCCACCATCACCCCATAAAGAATTTATTTACAATTTTCTAAAACAACTTAGACCACTTGCCAATATTTCTTCAGCTCTATTTTTAGCTTATTTTAAGTATTAAATAATGTCTTTAATGTTGAAAAACTCTGCAATATTAACAACATAAAAATGTCTTTCATTAACTAGAATCAGCTAAAAAAACCTATATTAAGGCCAAAATCCATAATAAAAATATGGGTTTAAATATTTCATCCTGTTCTACCTATCATAGCGATATATTTGAGTTTAATTCATCGATAAAATATTAAAACAAAATATATAAACAAATAATTTAAATTCAATAACTTGATTCATCGAATTAACCATTTATTCAAAACTATTTTTCCATTTGTCAAAAGCCACAGAAAGCTTTAGAGTCAATGAGTAAATAAAGATTTTTAAGCTTTTAACGGCTACAGTTTTATGACTTCTCTTCGATTGATTGCTGCTTGAAAAATTTTAGAATGAGAGAAAAACTGTTGTCACATTGTCACTTTAAAATGAATTAACAAAACGGTTAATGTCATGTGCTGTTGAGCGTGTTATCAATTGAAAGGTTATAACTCCCAACTTTAATACATGATTCTCTGTACACGACAAATTTCACAGAACCCTTATCCTATCAGGATTCTGCTTTCTTAAAATTGCCAAAATTTCCTTAAACTCTTCTTTTTTCCCAAAACCAATTAAACGCTGAATCGCCATTTGAACA